>CAZCMV010000008.1:0-53047 GCA_964500125.1 uncultured Bdellovibrionales bacterium
TACCAGACGCCCATTGAATTTAGTAAAGTGTTACCTATGTACTCATCTTGTACAATCTATTGACATATTTTTCCGCAAATGCAATAATGGCTTTTCACGGCAACATCCGTGTTTTTGTTTTAAAAACAATCAAAAAAATTCAAGGAGGAAATAGGAAATGTCTTGGAGAGATTTTTATCTTTTTTTGGCCGCGTTCAACAATACCCTAGAATCTTATTTCAAAAATAATTCCGAGGTGCAAAAGATAGACTTAGCACAGGGAATTGTGGCAACACTTGAAAAAAATGGGTTTTCCTTATACATTTGCGAAGATCTGTGGGAAGTGGTCATGGATACGCAAAACATCAAGCGGAAGCTGAATAATTCCATAAGGAAAATCGAATTTTGCGGAAGCATCATTGACCTATATTCTTTTTTCCACAATTACCTTCAGCCAAAGAAGGTTCTGCATGGAAAAAACGAGATTCAAAAAAGCGAGCTTTCGATCGCGCAAGCGGCTTGAAAGTAAGCAACAAAAAAACTCCCGAAGACCATCGAGTCAACGGGAGTTTCTTTTTCATGAAATCTTTATTTTCCGGCGCATAACGCTTCTTTATATATGCCAACCACTTCTTCCAGCGTCGCAGTGCGTGGATTAGTGAAGCAGCAAGCGTCTTTCATAGCATTAGTTGCCATGGTTTTCAAATCTCTTTCCTTCACGCCAAGCATTTTGAGGTTTGCCGGAATACCAATATCTTCAGATAATTTTTTAATCGATTCAATTGCAACTTCCGCCGCTTCCATTGTTGATAAGCCTTCCACATTTTCTCCTAAAGCAACTGCGATATCGGCAAATCTTTCCGCTTTGGCAATCAAATTAAATTTAGATACATGCGGCAAAAGAATTGCATTACACACGCCATGTGGCAAATCATACATACCACCAAGCTGATGCGCCATCGCATGCACATATCCGAGCGATGCGTTATTAAAAGCCATCCCCGCAAGAAATTCAGCATACGCCATTTGATCACGCGCATCCAAATCATTTCCATTGGCAACTGCAGGACGAAGCCAAACACCAATTAACTCAATTGCTTTCAAAGCGGCACTGTCAGTAACAGGTGTAGAAATAGTAGAAACATATGCTTCCACCGCATGGGTTAGCGCGTCCATTCCCGTTGCCGCCGTCAGACTCTTTGGCATCGCAATCATAAGTTCCGGATCATTAAATGAAACATTAGGAGTCGTGCGCCAATCAACAATTGCCATTTTAATTTTTCTTTTACTATCAGTAATAATGCAAAAACGCGTCATTTCACTAGCTGTTCCCGCAGTCGTATTTACAGCAAACAAGGGGGTGATTGAATTCTTAGATTTATCTATTCCTTCATATTCATTAATAGTACCACCATTATCAGCCACCAATTTGATTCCTTTTGCGCAATCATGCGGACTGCCTCCACCCACTGAAACGATAATATCACATCTATTCTTTCTGAATATTTCAAAACCTTTGTGCACGTTTTTATCCGTCGGATTTGCCTTTACTTCATCCCAAATGATCGCCGAAAATCCAGCCTCCTCGATATTTTTTTTGATTATTTCAGCTATCCCCGCCTTGGACACCCCCTCATCCGTAACAATAAAAGCTTTCTTTTTGCCAACATTTTTCATCTGCTCTCCGACTTTTTTGGCGCTGCCAAATCCCATCAGATTTACCGTGGGCATAAAATATCCATACACTTGGTCTTTCATAGTTTTTTTGTTTGTTATTTCTTTTTATTTATTCACTGAAATTAATTATAACATGCAAAGGAATAATTGAAAATGCGAGAATTTGGTCACAAAGAAAACGCAGCCAGCAAACAAAAAGGCTAGCAGCACGTAAAATTTTAACGTAGGTCTGGTTGTGATTTTATCCATTCAAAAAATTCCGAGACAAAAAGAGCAAAATCTTTGTCATCATATTCTCGTTTTTTAGCTTCTGCCACTTCACTATATGGCAATCCCCCTTTGCGCACCGACAAAAAAGAACTCATAGGATAACCAGGATCTATTTTTTCGGAAAAGCGGGGTGTAACATATGAAATGCATTCTACCCTGCTAAATCCCATCATATCATTTTGGGGGTTAAAATAGGCGATGGAAAAATCCCAAATGAATTTCTTATCTTCTCGCGGATAGCTTGCAATGATCCCATTCCATATGTTTAGTATCTCCTTATCATCAACGTCCTTGTTACCTTTAGAAAATCTGCGAACATAAACTCCTGGCTGCTCATTATCCGGCAAAAAATTAGTTGTTACCGCCTCATCCACAGCAAGAGTGACAACATCCGACAGCTTCGCATATTCCTTAGCTTTATGTATCGCATTTTCTTTTGCACTTCCAAATGGCTCTTTAATTTTTTGCTTTATTCCCAAATCTCTAAGTGAAACCAGATTTAAACCTTCTATATTTCTAAGTAAGTTCTTGTAACGGATGAGTTTTGCCTTGTTGTGAGTTGCAATTAAAATATCCATGACCATCCTTTTATTTTTCACAAATTATATCCTCTAAGATCTTTATCAATGCAGCTCTTCATACACTAATTCTTCTTCATCAAATGAATTTTTGATCACTTCAATAACTTTGCCGAAAACTTGAAAATCACGTTTCATAATAATTGGACGATATTGTAAATCTGAAGATACAGGAGAAAGAACCACGGCATTAGGCGAAAAACTTATTCTTTTGATCACTGCCATACCATCAACAATCGCTACGACATTGTCTTTTAACTTCACATCTTGCGATTGCTCGGCAAGCACCAAATCACCCGTATCGATGCCGGCGTCTTTCATAGATTGTCCCATTGCTCGAAAAACGAAAACACCATGTGGATCACAGCCACGCAAAAATTCTTTGTCTATGGTGATGAATTCGTCAAAAGATCGCTCGGCAAAAACTTCCATGTTGTCACAACCCGCCGCACTAAGTACCGGAAGCGTCACAGTTTCCGTGCGCACGGTTGCAGTGCGAAGGCGAATGCCACGACTGGTATGACGCACCCGCGTGATCAAATCTTTTTTTTGCAAACTTTCCAAATATTGTGTGACGGTGCGCAAAGAAGAAACGCACATGTACTCGGCGATTTCTCCTATAGTCGGAGAAATTCCGTTTTCTTCAAGATATGTGCGAATATATTCAAATACTTTTTTTTGTTTTAGCGTGAGTGTTTTCATAACATTAACTCGCATGTTTATCCGAAACAAAGGAATGGGTCTTTGCGCTTCACTTAACAAATGTTTTAAGTTCAAAAGCGCATAGGGCCCATTCTGATTTGAGAACAAACATGTGAGTCATAGTAGATTAAGAGACTCGATTTTCCCATTATACTTTTTTTAAGTTTGTATATCAAGCGGAAATTATGCACATAATATACACAACTGTTACTAAATGTGTGTATAACTGTTTTTTGTCCTATTTGAGCAAAAAACCGGCGCTACTGGCCGGCAAAAAAATAATTACTACTACATTTTTTACATTACCTGTGGATAATTCAAATATACAACATACACAATCAGCTTATTGTGATTACATCTTGAAGTTTCTTTTCTGGACATTTACTATCAGGAAAAAAATTACAAAACCATTTCATTACGGCAAAAGCAACTAGCAAGCTGCTTCCTGCAAGCAAAAATGGCAAAAATCTCTCCACTTCAAACAATGCTCCTGCAGCAATAGGACCAATCACCATGGAAATAGAAATTATCGAAGACATAATCCCGAGTACTTCCCCGCGTTTTTGATCTCCTGCAATCCCAGAAACACGACTGGGAATGACCACATGAATAACAGATTGCGTAAGTATATTGATAAACATTCCCGCAAATAGTGCTGCGAGTGTTCCTGATCCCATTATTATGAATGCAAAGCACAGTGGTAAAAACAACCAAATTTCTAACCAAGACTCTTTGAACTTCTTAAGCCAGAAACTTTTCATTAAAAATCCTTGATTTATCACCATGCCCACACCCATTGCTGTAAACAGGAATCCCGTTTGTGAGCTACTAAATCCAAATTCATCTCTGACGTAGAGAGCAAATATGGTTTGAATTATGGCAATGGCAAATCCGAAAAGCAGCCATGTCAGATAGCGCGAATGAAAAACAGAATCCTTGAGCGCCCTCGAAATAGGGGTAAAGGGATGGAAATTGATTTTGAGTTTTTTATTAAGTTTTTTATTCGTTTCCGGCAGAAAAAAAATCGCGCCGATCATGTTCAGTGTCGCAAGAATCCCCACTATCCAAAAAGGAAGTGAGGGGCTTATCGCTCCTAGCGCAGCACCCGCAGCCGGACCGATAATGAAACCCATGCCAAATATTGCACCAATTAGACCAAGGTTGGCTGTTCTCTCCTTGTCGTTTTTCGAAATATCAACTAAATAACTTTGCGCTATCGGAAAATTGCCAGCAGCCATGCCATCAATTATTCTGCCTAAAAATAACATTACATAATTACCAGCCCCAGCAAAGACAAACCAGCCAACAGCGCTACTCGCTATGCTGACAATCAACATCGGACGTCTGCCGAAACGATCCGACAAAGTTCCAAGCAGCGGACTGGAAAAAAACGAACACAGAGAAAAAACGGCGAAAAGCAACGTTGTTCCGAATGCGGAGACTCCGAAATTCTCGACGTAATATGGCAAAACGGGAATCACAATCCCGATTCCCAATACATCAATAAAAACCGTTAAAATTATAACCAACTTCTCTCTACTAAATTTCATTTTTTAAATCCTAAATCTTAAATTTAAAAACAAGCAACTTCTCTATCTTAGCCGATTGTTGCAATATCCTCAAGTGACAGTTGCAAAAAAGAAGAAGGCACGCCCAAAACGGACATGCCCTATCAACAAACAATGATTTATCTATTCGGTTGTAACCCCGTCGAATTCCGCTTCATTTTCCATTGCCTCAGCTTTTGTCTGGCGCACGATTCCGTCTTTATGATGCGCAGGAGAATAAATCGTGTAGAGTTTCAACTCTTCACTTTCAGAAGTATTGATAATATTATGCTCGGCACCTGCCGGCACCACAACTGCTACTCCATCTGATAATTCATATTCGTTGCCATCAATAATAGCTTTTCCATGCCCTTTTTCAAAACGAAAGAATTGATCGTTTTCCTCATGCACCTCCATGCCGATTTCTTCCATCGGAGCCAAGCTCATCAAGACCAACTGACTGTGTCTTCCGCTATACAGCACCTTACGAAAATTGCCATTTTCCAAAGTATCCTTTTCAATGTTAGCTACAAATCCTTTCATATTATTATTCTTAAAAAAATTAATTAACAGATAGCAAGCAGTATTACACACATTATTCGCATATATTTCTTCCTTGGGTCCTACATACAAACCACCCAGGATCATATGGCAGTTTAGACATTATAAGCATACAAAATAATAAAAGAAATATGAAACGCGCTAACCTACCTTACATAACGCCCATAAAATATTTTTCTTATTTCCTCGATGATTAATATGGAAAATGCCACTAAAACAATACCAACCCATTCTTTCCCAGACAAAGGAACTGTTCGTAAAACTTTTTGAAAAAAAGGATTATATACCGCAAGTAATTGCAAGAATATTACAATAAAGGTGGCTCCGATCAAAAATTTATTAGAAAATGAATTCATTGCAAAAATTGATTTTTCTTCAGAGCGGCAATTCCAAGCATTGAACCATTGAAAAACCGCCATTGATGTAAGAGATATCGTCCAAGCCTTTGTTATATCAAGCTGATAATTCTGACTGAAAAGATACAATGTTCCAACAGCCATCGGCATAGCCATGAAAAACATCCTTTGAATCATCAATTTATCCACAATAAAAGTCTTTTTATATATTTTATCAACCCCCTCTTCCTTGGGCTCCATAGCCAGAGCCATATCCAAAAATCCATCCGTCACAAGATTTAACCACAATATTTGAGCTGCCAGGATTGGCAGAGGAAATCCAAGTAAAAGCGCTCCCAATATGACAAAGACCTCTCCTAAACTCGTAGAAAAAAGATACAATACTACTTTTTTAATCGTATTGAAAATATTTCTTCCTTCTTCAACGCCATGAGTTATATTGGCAAAATTATCATCAAGAAGAATCAAGTCCGACGACTCCTTGGCAACTTCCGTTCCGATTTTACCCATACTGATGCCGATATCGGCTGCAGTAAGGGAAAGAGCGTCATTTACCCCATCTCCGGTCATCGCTACGACCATGCCGTTTGTCTGATAAGCTTTGATTATTCTAAGTTTTTGATCAGGAGCTATTCTGGCAAAAACACTGATGCTACTTATTTTTGACGCCAAATCATCATCCGTCATTTTTTTCATATCTTCTCCGCTCAAAATACCATCATCGGCTTTAAATATCCCGGCGTCCTTAGCAATCGATTTCGCTGCAGATTCGTGATCTCCGGTTATCATTACAACCTTGATCCCAGACATTGCCACCTGCTTGACCGCGCTTCTGACCTCACTGCGAAGCGCATCCTTGATTGCGAAAAATCCGCCGAAAACAAGCTTGGGAATTCTCTCCTTATCTATAAGACGCATCTCCGTTTCCAAATAAGCAAAACCTATCACTCGAAGACCATCTTGGAACATCGCTTGCATCACTCCCTCGATTTCCTGCTTTCTTTCGGTTGTTATCTTTTCAGGGCCATCGACACCCCATTCTTTTTCAGATAATCCAAGGACAACTTCCGGTGATCCGGTTATTATCAAAAGATTTTTTTTGTCTTGCTTATGAAGGGTTGCATGAATCTTAAGTTCGTAATCAAACGGAATCTCGTCCAAAAGAGTTTCTTCGGAAATCAAATCATCGCGATGAAATCCGATTTTCTTGGAAAATACCACCATGGCCCCTTCGGTGGGATCACCTGCTATTTTCCAAAGCTTTTTCTTTTTTTCAAAAATCAAGTTGGCACTGCTGTTAAGTGCTGCCAGCTTTCCAGCCAATAAGAGATTTGGATGATTAAGAGGATCGACTGTTTTCCCATTAAAAATAATTCCTCCGGTAGGAGTATAACCGTCGCATTGAACCGCAAAAAGATCACCCCCGACATACACACTCTCAACTACCAATTCATTTTTTGTTACCGTTCCGGTCTTATCAACAGCTAAAATTTTTGTTTCTCCCAGAACTTCCACGGCCTGAAGTTTCTTGATAAGAACGTTTTTCTTGCCCATCCTCCATACTCCGCTTGCCAAAACCAAAGTTATCACGATCGGCAACCCTTCGGGAATAACGGAAACAGAAACGGCTACCATGGTTTTAAAAATTTCTCTCAAAGCATAACCGTTAAACAACCCCAATATGAAAAGGGAGATGGAAACAACGACTACGAAAACGATAACGAATTTGGAAAGTTTTTGGATATCACCTTTGAGGGGAAATTCTCCGTCAATACCCAATGTTTCTTCGGCTATATTACCAAGGAATGTTTTTGTTCCGGTCGCAACCACCACGGCTTTACCATTACCAGAAACGACGACGGTTCCCTTATAAATCATATTTTCTTGATTCATGACCGAATCCCCTGTTTTTTTGCAGGCAGCTATCGTCTTGAATTTAGGAACGGATTCTCCAGTCAATGCGGATTCGTTAACTTTGAGAGAATTTGCACTTATCAGCCTGGCATCCGCAGGCACCTTTTCCCCTTCGCGAAGAATGATGACATCGCCTGGTACAAGATCCCTGTCGGAAATAATGACTTCCTCACCATCACGCAAAACCATGGCGCGTCCTTTGATGAATTTTTTAAGCGCCAAGAATGTGCTTTGCGCTTTACCCTCCTGAATTGTGCCAATTACAGCATTAAAAAGCAGCACGAAGAATATCACCAGGGAATCAATAGCTTCTCCCATTAAAAAAACTACCACGCCTGCAGCAAGAAGTATGTATATAAGCGGGCTCTTGAATTGACTGAAAAACAGTGACAAATAACTATCACGCTTAACTTCAGGCAATTCATTATGACCGTTTTCTAATACGCGTTTTTTGGCTTCTTTGTTGGAAAGCCCGTGTTGGGAAGAATTAAATTCATTTATGGCAGCGTCTGCTTCCTGAAAATAATATTGATCAGCTTTGCTCATTAATTTAATTTTTATTTTAAAAATGATTTAAAAAGTTCTTCGTATCCATCAACCATTTTATTGATTGAAAAATTTTTTTCCACACTTTCTCTACATTTAGACGGCGAAATTGTATTAATTCTTTCAATCGTATCCGCCATTTCATCAGTATTTTCAACAACAAATCCATTTATTCCGTTTTGTATTATTTCTGGCACCGAACCCCTCCTAAAAGCGACAACCGGTGTCCCACAAGCTAAAGATTCCACCATTACCAAACCGAATGGCTCCTCCCATTTGATTGGAAATAGCAAGCATTTTGCTTTTTTCAAATATTCAACTTTTTGAGAAAAATCTGCTTCACCAACATATTTTATGAGTTTTCCATCAATACGGCGCTTAACTTCTTTTTCATAAAAATCCCTATCTGAAGAATCTACGTTAGCAACAATTATAAGCGGAATGTTTGTTTTTTTTGAAACCTCAATTGCCTCCAAAATACCTTTGGATGGAGTAATTCTTCCGAGAAACAACAGGTAATTTTCTTTTTCTCCCGCAAACGGAAAATTCTCAACATCAATACCATTGTAAATAACCTTGGAATTTGAAATAAATGATAATGGACTGCGATGATTTTCACTGATAAATACAGCGCAATTTTGAGATGAAAGTGGATTGTTTCGATAATACTCCAGGTGCTCCGGAATATTGGTAGAATTATGAAATGTTAGCACCACAGGCACGGAAAAAAGATCCAACAAATTCACATTCTTACCCTCAATCTCGAAATTCATAACTGCGGATTCATAATTCAAATGTATCACGTCAAATTCATTTTGCCTTTCAATTACTGAAAGAAGTTGTTTCCTTTCCCATGTCCTATTCTCATCGACATGATCAAATGTAGGATATGGGGATGTTTCAACACGAACAATATTTTTCCCTTCAATCTTTGATTCTCCCGAACAAAAAACTGTTACCTGATGTCCACGAGCAGCCAAACCTTGTGCGAGTTCGGCAACAATCAATTGAATACCGCCATATTTTATGGGAGGAACTGGAATTATGACCGGAGATACTATGGCTATTTTCATAAATTTTTGTTCAACAGCAAATTATACATTTTCTCGTGCTGTGTCGCCATGACTGAAATATCAAATCTGGATTCAGCCTCCATTCGACATGCGCTCCTTGAAAGAGTCTTCGCTTTTTTTGCAGCTTCAATGAATTCATTTTCATTTTTAGAAATAAAACCAGTAACACCATTTCTTATAACCTCATTCACAGCACCATTTTCAAGAGCAACAATCGGAGTTCCGCATGCCAACGCTTCAATCATCACTAATCCAAAAGCTTCGCTCCAGCGTGATGGAAAAAGCAGAGCGTCAGCTTTACAAAACAATCGGACTTTTTCCTCGTGTCCCACTTCACCCAAAAATTTGATTTTTTCTCCATCAATAAATGGGAGAACCTTCTCTTCAAGAAAAGCTTTGTCGCTTTCGCGAATTTCTCCAGCAATCGTTAGCGGCATATTCAATTCTTTTGCGGTATTAATTGCAATATCTATGCCTTTGTTTTCCGAAAGGGTTCCAAGAAAAACAAAACCGCTTCCACTACCTTCTGTGCGCGAATCAAAACTGGCCGTATCTATGCCATGATAAATGGTCGCGACATAATTCAAATCAGGCGCAAGTTTGCGTTGAGCATCACTTATTGAAACAAAAGGATATTCTTTGAATGCATCCGCCAGATATGGAAAATCGGGAGGCAAACTACTATGCAAAGTCGTCACAAAAGGTATGGAAATATATGGCGCGAGAGCTATTGGATGAAAACCCATATGGTTATGAACTATATCAAATTCCTTGATACGTTTTCCAAGCTCAAAAAAAGATAGGAATTCATATTGTTTTATCCCATTCCAATCAAAACCTCCAACCAAATCATACATAGGCCTGTCTATTATAGGTAACAATTTTCCAGCAACTTCCGAGCCTCCACAAGCAAGAGTAGTTACATCATGACCAAGAGCGGTAAGCCCCTTTGCCAAATTGGCAACAACCAATTCCGAGCCTCCATATTTCTGAGGTGGAACAGTTTTCCAAAGCGGCGCCAAAAATGCTATTCTCATATTTTTTTATTTTATAAATTATTTATCCAATGGTTTTTTCATTGAAGATACTGATGGTACTTTTTGTCCAAATTTGCCAGAATTTTTCTAGAATATTCTTTGGTTGGAGAAATTTTCAAACTGACATAATAAATACAAAACAAAACAGATGATGCAATCAAAAATATTATTTTTGTGATAATTCTCCCTCCCATAAGAAAAGCTTCAATAATACCGATCAAAAACCAACTACCCAAAAGCAACTCCTTGTATGTACCCTTGAATATGTTAGGCATCTTCGATAAAACAAATTTATTCGTACGTTCAAAAGCATGTTTTGTTTGAAACAAAAAAGCCAGCCATGCTTCCGAATAAACCATGGTCAATCCCATATGAACCAAAAAAGCTCGCCACGAACGTCGGAAGGATTCTTTCTTATGTCTCATTGCAGCCCAAAAAAGTATTCTTTTGGAAATCAGCGTTACAATAAGTGAAATAGACGCCACATTAAGCAATTGCCTGTGCGCCTCATCCAAAGGAACGAAAGGAAGCAATGCAATCACATAGGAAGCAATAACAGTGAATGGCAAAAAATTCAAATGATCCCATGCGGTCAAATGCAAGAAAAAACCAAACCAGGAACTGAAAGGAATTTTTCCAAACATTGAAAACAAAGTTTTAATGGATTGAGCGTTTCCAAAAGCCCATCTCCATTTTTGTTTTTTATATGACTCCAAATCATATGGCATCAAACCATAACCTACTACGCGATCAACAAAAACTCCCCTGTAGCCAGCTTTATATATTCTAAGTCCAACGTCAGCATCTTCAGTTAATGCTTCACCACGAAAACCACCTATCTGCTTAAGAACACTTGCTCTGTAAACACTAACCGTACCTGTGGAAGGAACGCAGTCGAGATGATTAGCCATATTCATATATATTCCAAAGAAGTGACGATATTCATCAGCGATAGGCTGATTTTGCTTATTGTAATTGCGGTAATGCTGAGGGAATTGAACCAGAGCAATTTTATTTTCCAAAAAATATTTCAGAGCTGTTGTTATAAAATCCGCTTTGATCAAGTAGTCAGCATCAATTATTGCCACATATTCAGAACGTTTGTCTATGCGTTTCAGGAGATAGTTAATAGCCCCAGCCTTAAAGCCAGCAAGAGGGTCGACATGATAAAATCTAAATTTTTCTCCCAGTGTCTTTATGAAGGTTTCTACAGGTTTCCAAACAGCCAGATCTTTGGTGTTGTTGTCAATTACAACAACCTCATAATTTTCATAATCAAGTTGTGATAATGTTTCCAATGTTTGCATTAAAATAGTCGGCGGTTCATTGTAGGCAGGAACAAAAATGGAAACAAAGGGTTGTGTATCTATATTTTTTTGCTTCGGTTCAAAATGCGGCAAAAGAGCAATTAATATCTGAAAAAAAGACAAAAAAAGCCCTGCAAAAAGATTCAAGACCAAGAAAAAAACAACATATTGGGGCATGAAAGCTGATGCTATCAATACAAGAATGAAGAATAATATTACACCCATAAGTTCATTTTAATGCTTAGATAAGGCAAAATAAATAAGTTGATAAAAAATAACGCCCACTTTTAGAGTCGGCATCAATTACGCCTTGTTTTTCTTTCCAATATCACTCTAACATAACTACGAAAATTTTTCCAGTAAATGCTTTATTCAACAAAAAAACCCCGAAATATATACACCGGGGTTTCTAGGCTTTTTTGCTCTTATTTCGAATCTACTATTGTTTATTCTTGCCAAAGCCTTCCAAAGCTTTAAGAACTTCCATCGGTATTGCAAAAATAACCGTATTAGATTGATCAGAACTTAAATCATTGAGCGTTGACAGTGTTCGAAGATGCAAGGCGCCATTAGCTCCTGAGAGAGTGGTGGCTGCTTTAGCCAAATTCTCAGAAGCCACAACTTCCCCTTCAGCTTTGATGATAACAGCTCTTTTTTCCCTTTCGGCTTCCGCCTGCTTACCAATAACTCTTTTCATTTCTTCCGGCAAAGTCACGTCTTTAAGTTCCACCGAATTGACTTCAATTCCCCATGCATCGGCTGCTTTTTCCACGATCATCCTGATTTTTTCCGCAATTGCATCCCTATTGGAAAGCAGCTCGTCCAAATTTACTTCCCCAACCACATTTCTCATTGTTGTCTGAGCCAATTGAGAAACAGCGTAGTAAAAATCTTCCACTTCTATGATTGCTTTCTCAGCACTTTTTACTTTATAGTAAATGACAGCATTCACTTTCACGGAAATATTATCTTTGGTGATAGCTTCCTGATCAGGAACGTTTACAGCCTTAATCCTCATATCTATTTTTTGATAGCTTTGAAAAATCGGAATAACCAGCCTCCAGCCCGGCTCCATAATTCCAATGTATCTTCCCAGCATAAATTTGACTCCGCGCTGATACTGATTGATCTGCTTGATAGAACTAAGCAGAAACACAACCACAATAATGAATACAGTTGTCATGTAGCCCGTTACAAAGCCCATAGTGTTGTTTATTAATTTAATTAAACTAATTATTGGATCTGCAAAAAATATTAGAAAAATAATAAGAAGCAGCGGATTTTTTATTTTCCCAAGCTTTCTTATATCAGTATTGTATGGATCAAAATCTGTTTTTTTATTCATAATGTTTTATTGATTTAATCTTACAACAAAGATTAGAAAAATCAAGTTCCTCCGCCTTTGTTATTTTTTATTTTTCCAACTATCTAACAGCCGGCGCAGGAAGCTTTTTTATCAACCATTTTTAAAAGTCTAGCCAGTTTTTTAGAATCAATATCTTTCAACTGGGCTATTTTTATATGTCTCATCAGTTTCCCAGATCCCTCGAATAGACCAGCCTCTTCTTTAGACAAACCAACCACTGAAAAGCCAACATTAACATGGTCTTTCAAAGCGACCACATAATATTTTCCGCTCCCAAAAGCCGGCACACCCCATTTCATTTCCTCCTTAATTTTAGGAAAAGTTTTAAAAATTAATTGCCTCAACTTTTGGCAAATTTCCTTTTGCGGTGACTTTTGTTTATCTATGTATTGTTTTACTTTTTCATCCATTTTACACCAAAATATTTTTTATTATGAACACAAAATATCTTGCCGTTTTTGATCCATTTTTCTTTTTCATATTGAAGAAATTTTCTTATGCCGTTATTCTTGATGAATTGAAGATTCTCAATCATGCTCATAGTATATTTGGTTTTATATCTTTTATCCAATCTTTTAAGTCGCTCGCAAGGAAATTTATCGCAATTAGGAGAACAATATTTCCAATTCTTGTTTTTTATAATATCACAATTCTTAATAAAACAACGCAAGCAATAGGCCGGTTTCGTTTTACCATCCATATTACAACCTGGACATTTATTTTTATCTCTCAAATATGCTAAGCATAAATTGCAATTCATGCCGCAAGGAGCGATTAAATTCGATTTCATACTATTTCTCCATGGCTTTAGCTTTTAAATCTTTGGGCATTTTTTCGATCGCATAGCGCAAAGCTGTGCGCGGCATCTTGGCTTTGTTTTTCATTACATATGCAAACACTTCTTTTTGATGGGATTCACTCGCAGCCTTAAGCATCCAGCCATAACCTTTTTGAACCAGATCGTCTTTGTCCAAAAGTAAAATATCAGCAATAGCAAAAATATCTTTTAAAAACTTGCCTTGTCGCGCCGGAATTATAAATGTTACAGCCGAAGCACGACGCATCCAGCGATTTTTGGACTTGGCCCATTTTTTCAAATTTTGCAAAAATTTCGGATACATTTCAACAAACGATCCGATTGTATGATTGCACAGAGTATCACAGGAAGCCCAATTGGAAACATATACATTTGCCCATTTTTCAAAAATTTGAAAATCTACCGGTTCATAATTCTTGCGAATTAAATATGAAAAATGGCAGGCGATGAACGATTCTTCCAAAAAGCCCGACTGCCACAGACCCTCACACAGTTCAAATAATTGTTTTTTGTTCATCATCAAAACTTCTTTGTCAAAACTTTTGGCAATTTTGGTGACCAAAGCGGTTTTAACTCCATAAATTTTCACCTTTTCCTTAAAGAAATTCTGCCCCGTAGCCCGAGTGTGCGGATCGCTTTGCTTTTTCAATTCTTGTCTAATTTTTAAGATAATTTTGTTCATAATTATTTTTTTACTCTGCCAATTTATTGTATTGGCCTTTGGTAATAAAAATCCACCGGTGGTCAGGATTGGTTAATTCCTGCTCCAGCTCGTATCTTGAGCCGTAACCCCAGCCTATGATTTTTTCATCTTAATATCGATATCAATATAAAATCTGATGTCTGAATCTATTTTTTTGGTCACAAATATATTATTTATCTTTTTTCTTAATACTAATAAATGAAATTGTTCCTAAAAATAACAAGAGACACAGAACTACGGTGCCGATAATAGTCGGATATTTTCCATTAAAACCACTCGCGGCCAGATGCTTATAAAGAATTGCTCCGTAAGCCCATACCGACACCAGTCCATAGGCAATGGCGTGATCCTTCAATGTTCGCCATGAGACAATGAGCGCCCCAACTAAAAGTATGGCGATAGTCCAAAAACTTTCCGAAAGCCCAAAACCCTTCCAGCCAAGGCTGACCAAAAAAAACCGTAACATTGGCGATCGTCGCCACCGTAATCCAACCGAAATAAACATTGAAAGGCAAACGTACCAGCCAGTTTTCTTTTTTGGTAAGATTACTGACGCGTAAGATATCGGCAATGCGAATAAGCGTATACAATAATCCGCCCATAATGACGACGGAAAGCCAGATAACGTCGTAATGCCAGGAAAATATCCAGGCCGCGTTTAAAAAACCGTTAATAATAAACAGGCGATTTATCCGCGCCATCAATTCATCTTTTTCCTGCTGCAACTGATAAACAGCATATACTCCCAAAAGGATGTAAATCAGCCCCCATATAGAAAATGCATAGCCGGCCGGAGCGAACAGATTGGGATAGCTGTCTGAAATCTCTCCGGTTTGTTTGCCAGCAATCGGCAGCCACATTGCCAGAGCATTGACCGTCACCATAACCACATAAGATATTAATGTTGAAATTTTTAGCAGTTTTGTGTTCATATTTTTACTTTTTAAAATATTTAGATATTTATAGCTTTTTTAATTACAACTCCTAACTTTTTAGGGGTATCCGTCCCTATGCGATAAATTTTTCCGTTTTTTGTGGTTATTTCTACCGCATCAAAACCAGAGACATTAAAAATGCACATGCGTGGCCAAAACCAAAATCGTATACCCCAACCGTAATACCAATGATTCTTTATTTGTTTTACTGAGACTATTTCACTCAATAGAAACTTTTTTTTGAAAATTCCATAACCAAATTTTATCCGAAGGTGTTTTTTATCAATAGATACCGTCAGTATAGTAACGGATGAAAGAATTGAAAGAATTAAAACCATTATGGCTGTAAAAAGAAAATTTATACCAGAATCAACTGATGGCAATTCAGTTCTGGATATAATTTGAATCCACACAAAAATTGCCAGCACCACCAATGTGACTACTATCATCAAATATCCAATTTGTGTATGTTTGTATGAAATCATACTTCCGGTTTCAACAATTTAATTTTTCCGGATCATACTTTAAGTTTTTTTATAACCTTCTATCAAATACAGAATTCCCGGAATTATTGGAACAATCAAGTTAATGCTAAGATTTGCCTCAGTCAAAAGTCCGACACTAAAACCGATTACGATTGCAAAAACAATAAGCCAGCCCGCAACTTTCGGACATTTCCAGCCTAATGCTAAACCAATAAAAACCAACGGCATCATTACTAATGCGACATTTTCCCATAGGGAGTAGTCCTTATTGACAAACGGAAGCGGATTACCGTAACCAAAATAAAAAGGTAGGGCGAAAATTAAAATACACAGCGCCAATATCCTGGCCGTCCATTTTATTATTTTCATGGATTTTATTTTAATTAATTTTGTTGTTTATGTTTTATTATTTTTTAAATCTTTTTTCACATTCACACCCCCTTCAGCATAAATTCAGAGATGGACCTACTCTGTAGTAAGCGAATTTGTTTTTAGGGTAATTAATTACGTAATTAATTTATTTCCCCGATTTTCTTCGGCTGCATTCTTTGTAAAGCATCTAGCAATTCCAGTAATTGTTTTTATCTGCAAGTTTTCGCATATACATTTGAGTATATACTTTAATATAAACATTGGCGGAAAGGGAGGGATTCGAACCCTCGAGGGGTTTTATCCCCTGCCTCGTTAGCAGTGAGGTGCCTTCAGCCTCTCGGCCACCTTTCCAAATTGCTATTTTATTAATTTGTGAGGAAGCGGTGGGATTCGAACCCACGGTACCTTTTACAATACTGCAGTTTTCAAGACTGCTGCCTTAAACCGCTCGGCCACGCTTCCAAAAAACCATGATTGACGAACATATAGTACCAGCTATGAGAAAAATTGTAAATATGCTAAAATTGGCACATAAATAAAAAAACATATGTCCATAGATATGCGCTCAAGCGCAATAGTTAAATACACAGAAAAAGAAACTGGTTCGGAGCAAAAATTAAATGCTCCTGGCGAACATGTTGCAGCTAATCAAGCTATAGATAAGGCAATTCATTTTTACAAGGAAGAAATAATTATGGATTGGCAGGCTCCAGAATTTGAGGTATATGAGAAAAGTTTTTGGTGGTATATAGTTGCCGCAGCATTGGACATCGCAATTGTAATTTATGCCCTTATTTCCAATAATCCAATTATGGCTATTACCTTCATTCTTGTAGGAATTGTGGGCTATATTTATCTGCAAAAAGATCCTCGCATTATTCATTTTGCCATAACTCCAAACGGCATCATAACTGGTAATGAAATCTACTCTTTTGAAAATATTGATTCTTTTTGGATATTTTATGATCCACCACATACAAAAATTTTGAGTTTGCATACCAAGGCCAAGGCATTTCCTTTTGTGCATATCCCAATTGATGATCAGGATCCAGTAAAAATACATACGATTATTTCAGAATATATCCCAGAGATAGAACAACATTGCAGTCTGCTAGATACTATAGAGCGCGTTTTTCATATTTAAATAAAATTTCACACCACTATTGCTTTTTTTTGGCTTTGGTTGTAAACTGTTTTTTGTGGGAATAAGACTCATTTACATGAGTTTTATGTTTTATTTAAGGTATTTTTATCACATTTTGTTTTTGGCAATTAATGCTAAGTGGTAATTGCGCAATACGTCCTTGTAGCTCAGTGGATAGAGCGTCTGGTTGCGGTCCAGAAGGTCGCAGGTTCGATTCCTGCCAAGGACACATTTCAAACATCTTACTTTATTTTTCTTTTTTTATTGACAAAATTATAATTTTATGTATAATAAAAGGTCCTTTTACAATATTTTGAAGCCGTAGCGGAGGGGGGATTTTCTATGAAAGGAGGCTAAAAATAACTCCCACGGCTTTTATTTAATGGTAGCAACCTGACCACGAAACCGTTTTTCACATTAACCTAAAAAACTGACTGGAGGGAGTCATGATTTATGATGCAAAAAGAAACTGGAAAATAGTTGTAGTAACAGAGGCGGCGAGACGTTCAAGAGAGTTTATGGATGAAAACAACATCCGTACAAA
Organism: uncultured Bdellovibrionales bacterium; assembly: GCA_964500125.1. Classification (GTDB taxonomy): domain Bacteria; phylum Patescibacteriota; class Minisyncoccia; order Moranbacterales; family GWC2-37-73; genus CAZAFB01. The sequence continues at coordinate 17,914 of CAZCMV010000008.1, forward strand.
TCTCACCGCGGCCTTAAAGCGAATTGAAAATGGCACATATACAAAATGTGCCGCTTGTGGAGAGCCGATTTCTATAAAAAGAATATCGGAAGATCCATTGGACACCATCACGCGCAGTGATGGTTGCGAAAAAGAACTTTTCAAAGTCCTGTTACTAAACAATGGCGCCAAACTTTCCGCATTTGCCGCGGACAGCGCAAGAATTGCGGCCAGGAATATCGAGGACCAAACGAGTTTGGTTTCAGTATCGAGCCATGAGGCAGATGTTGTGACTGTCGTGAACGCCGAAATATCCATAAGTGAACGTGCGTTCAAGGCAAGCAACAAAGCGAATGAACTGCTTTCAAGACTTGAAGAAGGAAAATATCGGTTCTGTGCCGAATGTGATGAAAAAATACCTTCATCGCGGCAAATCGCGGAACCCATATCAAACCTGTGCTGCACCTGCAAGAAAGCCAAGAATCTCCGCAATGATTCCGTCAGAGGATTCGAGGGGAATCGGAGATTAAGCAAGATGGTGGAATCATCTCTCGCTTAATCCCCACTCTTGCATACTCAAAAGCCCTAAACTTTGTAATAAGTGAAGGGCTTTTTTCTTTTTGATAATAAACACTGCATAATATATACTAAAGAAGTAATTTGTTGCATTTTTTCTATGCCAAACTTAGATTCAAAAATATCTTCAACTCCCCGCGTCAATGCCAAATATGCCAACGCCTTGGGACGACTCAATATCCGAACGATTCGCGATTTGCTTTTGCATTTCCCTTTTCGCTATGAAGACTATTCTGAGCGCATACCCATTGATGAATTAAGCAAGAGTCAAACCGCCACTGTAATGGGCACTGTCGTTTCAGCAAAACTTTCGCGCACCTGGAAAAAGAAAATGCTCATTGTAGAAGCACATATTCAAGACGAAAGCGGCACCGTGCGCGCTGTTTGGTTTAATCAGCCATACATCAGTGACCAACTTGTCGAGGGACGCGCCGTGAGACTAAGTGGAAAAGTTGGCGAAGATTCCAAGGGACTGTATTTTTCCAACCCCGCATGGGAACGTTCTTCGCGCGAACCGACCAATACCGGCCGGCTCGTGCCTATTTATCCAGAAACAGAAGGCTTAACTTCCCGCTGGCTGCGTTGGCAAATTGGCAATCTAATTAAACTTGCTGAAAACATTGAAGATCCCGTACCAGCAGAAATGCTTAGCGACTTGCATTTACCTGATGTGAAAACAGCTTTGAAATATATCCATTTTCCCACTTCGGACAATCAATATATTTTGGCACAAAAAAGATTTGCGTTCCAAAATATGCTTTTAGTGCAGCTTGCATCTCTTAGTGCCAGAAATCAGTGGAAAAAAGAAAAAGCAGTCAGTATTCCTTTTAATAATGAAATAATTAAAAACTTTGTTGACTCGCTTCCTTTTCAATTGACCGGCGCACAGAAAAAAGCTTCCTTTGAAATTTTGAAAGATATTGAACAAAGCAAGCCCATGAACCGCCTGCTTAATGGCGATGTCGGCTCCGGTAAAACAGTTGTTGCGGCAATTGCCGCCCTTTCCTCTGCACATTCCAGTTACCAAACAGCTCTCATGGCACCGACAGAAGTTTTGGCAAGGCAACATTTCGAAAGTTTTTGTAAATTGTTTAAAGAAAAAAATATATCGGTTGCACTTTTGACAAATTCATACCAAATTGTAGCCAGTAACCAACAACCGACAACCAGTACGAGTTCGAAAAATACTAGTTACCAATTGCCGGTTACTGATTACTACAAAATTTCTCGCCCTGAACTTCTGGAAAATATACAGACAGGAAAAATAGATATCATCATAGGAACTCACGCTCTTATCCAAAAAGACGTGCGATTCAAAAATCTTGCCCTGGTCATTGTAGATGAACAGCATCGCTTCGGCGTACAACAGAGAGCTTATTTACAAAAAGAAATAGCCAATATAAACGATGGATTGCCAGAAAAAATACCACATCTGTTATCAATGACAGCCACTCCGATACCGCGCACACTTACGTTGGCGTTTTTTGGCGACCTTGATTTATCAATATTAGATGAAATGCCCAAAAACAGAAAACCGATCATTACTAAAATAATTTTGCCAAGTAAAAGAGAAGCTGCCTATGATTTTGTGCGCAAAGAAATATCTTCGGGACGGCAAGCATTTATAATTTTCCCATTGGTAGAAGAATCAACGAAATTAACCGAGCTAAAAGCTGCAACCCAAGAACATGAAAGGCTTTCGCGCGATATCTTTCCTGATTTGAAATTGGGACTTTTGCACGGCAAACTGAAAGCAAAAGAAAAAGAACAGGTTATGCAAGATTTCAAGGATAAGAAATACGATATTCTCGTGGCAACTTCCGTTGTCGAAGTCGGTATCGACGTGCCTAATGCTAGTGTGATAATGATTGAAGACGCAGACCGCTTCGGGCTTTCACAGCTGCACCAATTCCGTGGGCGCGTAGGGCGCGGCGAACATCATTCATATTGCTTCTTACTTGCCGGCAAGGGAAAATCATTAAATAACGCTCGCCTCAAAGCACTCGAAAAAAATACTGACGGATTTGCGATTGCAGAGGAAGATTTGAAATTGCGAGGTCCCGGCCAATTCTTTGGAACCCAACAGTCAGGCCTGCCAGACATTGCCATGCAACATATCGGCAATGTGAAATTGGTCGAAATTTCCCGTAAATACGCCCAGGAACTACTTGTATCTGATCCAACACTTAGTAAATATAAGCTTCTCAAGAAAGAGCTCAACAGGTTTGCGACAAACGTACACATGGAATAGTTTTTGCTTTATTTGAAGGAAAAAGGAAAAAGTAGTAGAATATACAAGCAGTTTTAATTAATTTTCAATTTACAATTTTCAATTTTCAATCAATTTTCAATTTTACAATGCTTCAATTTTGGATTAATTGTAATTTTATGAAAATTTATCATTGATCATTGATCATTGATCATTGTTATGAATCAAAGCATCTTCAAAGCCTACGACATCCGCGGAATCTACCCCCAAGATTTAAATGAACTGGACATGTACAAGATCGCGTCAGCCATCTGCGAATTTCTTAAGCCAACTGAATTGGTAATTGGCTGCGATGTGCGCCTCTCTTCCCCATCACTCAAGCGTGCAGCCATCAAGGCAGTAACAGACAAAGGCGTCAAAGTTATAGATGTAGGAGAAATTTCAACTGACATGCTATATTTTGCCGTGGCACACTACGGATATGCGGGAGGATTCACCATTACAGCTTCACACAATCCCAAGGAATACAACGGCATGAAAATAGTCCGTGAAGAATCCAAACCCATCTCTGGTGACACCGGAATATATGAAATCCGTGATATCGCTCTGGCAATGGAAGTGAACGAATCGGCACTTGAAGGAGAAATCAACATGTCTTTGGTTGAACAGAAAGATATTTTGGAATCTTATGTCAGAAAAGTGAGATCATTCGCAAAAATGGAAGCGATCAGGCCATTCAAGATAGTGGTTAATCCGAACTTTGGAGTGGGCGGACGCGTTATAGATAAAATAATCGAAGGAACTGGTATAAAATTAACAAAACTTAATTATGAATCTGACGGCAATTTTCCAAAAGGAAGACCTGATCCACTGATTCCTGAAAATCGCGAAGAAATATCCAGGCTAGTAGTGGAAAGTGGAGCCGATTTTGGTGTTGCCTGGGATGCCGACGCTGATCGTTGCTTCTTTTTCACCGAAAAAGGTCAATTTGTGGAAGGATATTTTATCACTTCACTATTAGCACACATTTTCCTTAAACGTAATAAAAACGAAAAAATAGTTCATGACACACGCCTAACTTGGGCTATTGAAGATACAGTGAAAAGCTTAGGTGGTAAAAATGTTGCAACCAAAGCCGGACATGCCTTCATCAAAGAACGTATGCGCCAGGAAAATGCCATTTTCGGGGGCGAAATGAGTGCACACTATTACTTCCGTAATTTCTATTATTGCGACTGCGGCATGATTCCGCTTGTAATAATGCTGGAATATCTTTCCGGACACGTGCGCAAATTCTCCCAAATAATCGACGAGTATTTCTGGCAAAATTATTTTGTCAGCGACGAAATTAATACTGAGGTTTCAGACGTGAAGATGGTGATTGATACTATCCGCGAAAAATATGCGCCACTTGCCAGCGCCATCGATAATCAAGACGGTATTTCATTGGATTTCATTGATCAAGAAAATCCGAAAAACAGCTGGCGCTTCAGCCTGCGCGGATCCAACACTGAGCCATTGATTCGCTTCAATTTGGAAGCAAAGTCACAAGAAATAATGGAGGCTAAACGTGATGAGATCCTTGCGCAAATAAGAGCCTAGCTTAAAAAGATTTCTCACAGACACAAAATCGCCCTTGCTAGCCGGGGCGATTTTTTTATTACGTAATTTATTACGTAACATGTTGCATAACAAGTTTTCCTATAAAACGAATCCTACTTTATTTTTCGCTTCATCCATTTTTGCCTTAGCAAGTGGACGAACTTTTTCAGCACCTTCGCGAAGAATTTTCAAAACTTCTTCATCGGAAATCGCGTTGTATTTGGCTTGAAATTCGCTCAGAAATTCTGCAACAACTTCCGCCAGATCTTTTTTGAAATCACCATAACCTTTCCCTTCATACATTGCTACGATTTCTTTTGTAGACTTATCGCTAAAAGAAGCATAGATATCGATCAGATTTTTGATTGCCGGTTTTTCTGGAGAATATTCTATTTCACTGCCACTGTCCGTCACCGCTTTCATGATTTTCTTTTTGGCTTTTTCAGGCTCATCAAGTAGGTCAATGCGGTTATATTCAGACGGAGCGGATTTACTCATTTTCCTAGTTGGATCATCAAGCCCCATGATGCGCATTCCTTCTTCCTTGATAAGCGCCTTTGGCACAACAAAAGTATCGCCAAATTTATGATTGAAACGCTTTGCCAAATCCCGTGCAAGTTCCACATGTTGCTTTTGATCTTCACCAACTGGAACTATTTCAGTATCGTATAAAATAATGTCTGCTGCCATTAACACAGGGTAGTCAAAGAGACCCACTCCAACACTACGAAAATTAGTCAGTTGTTCTGATAATTTCTTATAAAATCCTACAACATTTGTTTTCATTATATCAACTATTTCTTCGTTCGTTCTAGCATCACCATACGCCTCCCTTAACCTTGCAAATCCTTCGGCGCTAACAAGTTCATCTATTGCATCCTTTAAACTATCGAAGTCAGCTATTGCTTTGTCTTTGAATTGTGTCATTTTAGCTAGTTCGCCATTTTGCGTTATCGTATTCAATACCCACATCAATTCAGCGTGTTCCGAAACGTGTGATTGAATAAAGATGGAACATTTCTTAGGATCAATACCTGCCGCCAAATAAATCTTGGCAATTTCAATCGTCTTTTTGCAAAGCTGCTCGGGATCTTGCGACACGGTGATGGCATGCATATCCACCACACAGAAAATGGATTCATATTCGTCCTGAAGGGTGACCCAATTTTTGATTGCACCAAGATAATTGCCAATGTGCAGATTGCCGCTCGGCTGAATACCTGAAAAGATACGTTTTTTCATAAATATACTTCTATTCTACTAATAAATAATGTCTTTACACTTCCAGTGACACAAATAATTTATTGCCTTTTAATACTAGCGATAATACTGTTTTTTTGCAAATTCCTAACGATTTGTCCAGTTAAAAATCTCCTGAAAATTATTTATAATAATCTGGATAATGTTTTCCTTTCTTCTTGGAGTCAACAAGGCATAATCACTAGAAACAGCTTCATTACCTGATGAATCAACAGCCTTTACTTTAAAATAATAAACTAATCCTGGTTTTAAAACTGTCAGAACAGCTATATGCGTATCTGTAAGATCTCCGGGTATTTTAATTTCTTTATCTTCACCATTCTTGCCTTCCCTATATACCAATGAAGTTTTTGATTTTTCATTGGTTTTCCAGTTTATAATCGCTTGAACCTTATCATATTGAGTAAGAGCCGATTCTGTTTTTATCTGATCTATCAAAGGAGGGTTTTCATCTTTTCCTGTTGTAAAATCCGATCCCTGCTGTTCGCTTTGGGTCCCTTGTTCGTCACGTACGATTATTTTTATTGAATACGTAGTACCTGGCAATAAGTTATCGAGCTTTATCTTGTGATCCGTAGAAAGATCAGGCTTTCCCTGTGAACCAGAATCCTTATTTTCTCTTGTATCACTATACGTAACATTTGCGTCAGTCGGCACGTTTGTTTTGAAAGATATTTCTGCGCTATGTTCAGAAACCTCGCCAATGTAAACATCTGAGATTTTCGGCGGGGACTTAGGTTCAAAAGTTTGATCGGAAGAAGCATATATTCTTCCGTCTTCATCCTCTCCTTTCACACGAAAATGATATGTAATTCCTTGATTCAATCCTGAAAGATGCACCTCGTGATCTTTAACAAAAGTATCGCTCTCCATTTTTTCACTATATGAAGTGGAAGTTCCATATTCCACAATTGATGAAGCACTCTTTGAAGTAGACCATGTAACAATTGCTTGTCCAATTTCAGTTGATTTGGCTTCAATCGAAGATATTGATGATGAAACAGAAGTTGTGAATGAATATTCATCAGATTCCCCACTATTTCCGCTGGCATCAGCAGATACAACGCGAAAAACATATTTAGTTGAGGGAATAATATTAACAATGGATACTGTATGAGTTTTGGTGAATTGCGATTTATCATTCAATATCGCGCTATCGCCTGCCACATTTCCATAACTACTTTCCGAACCATATTTCACAAGACTGTTTGAATTTTCATCCGTATCCCAAGTTATAGTCACGCTTTCACCAGTAATTTCGGAAGATTTCACATTAGATATTATGGGAGCTATTGAATCATCTCCGCTTCCTTCTCCCCATTCACCACCAGTCATTAATTTTTCCTTGGTGGTAAAATCTTTTTCTTCTGATGTAACGACCGTTCCCAAATTGTCTTCGCAAGTAATTTTATAGAAATATTTTGTATTGAAAATTAATCCCATTAGATGAATGGCATGACCCTTGTTATATCCAGTCTCGTTGATTGGCACCTGATACTCTTCCGAATTCGTACCATATTCAGCAAAGCAATCAGCTTCTTGATCGGTCGAAAAACTAATCACAGCAGTCGTATCGGTCAATACGCTTGGGTTATTATCGGCAAAAGTTATTTTACTCAATGGATCATGATCCAACAAAGGATCTTTGGTTGTTTTAAAGTGCCCTTCATCAGAAACAACTTGGTTTCCATTGATATCACTCGAGCTAACGCGATAATAATAATCAGTATCAGCGTCCAACGTCGACAGAATAACAAAATGGCTATGATCATATGAGCTAATTTCCTGAGACATATCATATAATCCTGATGTTTCACCATATTCCACTAGAGAATTAGCATTTTCATTGGTTGTCCAAGAAATTACAGCACCTACATTTGAAATCATAGGCTCATCTAAATTTGAAATTTCCGGAGGAACACTATCCGATGTGGTAAGTAACTCATAAAAATGACCACCATTATTATCAATAGCAATATTTCCACTGGCATCAACGGATTTTACGAAAAAATAATAACGCGTATTGTGAACAAGTGGAACACCGGCAAACCTGTCTATGGTAACAAAATGATCATATGGAAAATTTCCTCCCACCAAATCAGGAGTTCCAATTTCTTCAGAATTCACCAAAGATCCATCGGAAATAGTATCGGAATATATAACATGCGAACTTGCGTCAGTAGAAGTCTTCCAAGCTATGGTAGCTTCATTATTAGAAACATAAGGAACAGTAACAGAACTTATGGCTGGCCCTGGCAAAGTAGCGAAAGTAAAATTTTGTATTAAACTTGAGCCGGGATCATCCTTATCATTCTGTCCCAAATTCCCAACAACATCACGCGATTTTATTCTTATATTATAGGTAGTTCCAGGATCCAAATCAGTAAGAACCACTTCATGAACAAAAACCATTGAAGTAACACCCCTTTCAAAAAGATAAGTCTCATCTTCACTGTAGCCCACGATGGAATCAGAAAGTTCATCTGTATTCCAAGTTATTTTTGCTGAAGTGGTTGTAATTTGAGAAACATTTAAACCTTCACTTGTCGGCGGCGTAAGATCTGATCCGCCTTGCCCATCCGGAGTATCCTGAACAATTTGAGAATATGCAGACTTGTCTCCATTCGTATCCTCGGCGAATAATTTATAATAATAATGGGTTCCTTCAACAAGATCGTCATCCATGTAGTAGTTAAGATTTCTATCAATAATAGACGCCAAATGAGAGTAATCAATACCATCAGCAGAACGATACAATTCATATGAAGCAAAACCAGATCCAGATTGAAAAGAACTTATAACATCCCAAGCAATAAATTCGCGAAATTGCCCCATGCCCGTATTAGAAACATCATAGTAGAGTATATTTGCAGGTCTGGCAGGAGTTTTCTGCTGTACTTGAACAGAATTTCCATACGCATCCATAACGCGAAGATATACAGTTGCTGGATCGGAAGTAAGATCATTATAGGGATAATTAGTTTGAATGGCTTCATATTCAGGGTTGTCTCTGAAATCATTATAGTTAGATACTGCCATTTGCAAAGAAGAATCATCTTCTGGCTCAGTCAAATACAGTATGTTCTGAGTATGATCTATGGAGAAAGAAATTCCTTGCGGATCTTTAACGTCAAGATTCAAAGTATCAACAGAATATGCTGTGCTATTGGCAAGTTCTCCGTCATTGGCAACCAAACGTAACTTGAAAGTGCTGTCGTATGTACCATTTACATCGTTTTTTGCAACCCAAGTTATTTGATATGGAGTGTAATCCTGTTCTTCCACAGCAACACTTGCTCCCACTCCTCCTGTAACGCTAACTGCATCAGTCCATATTTCACTGCCAGATATGGAACAATTACCACTGCAATATTGCAAGGTTATTGAAACTGTTCCTTGATTAACACCAGTTGAAGTATCTGAATCAAGCACTTCATAATTAACAGTAACCACCCCGTCACTACCTTGTGTTGCATCCATGTTTTGCAGCTGCGGACTAGCATTGACTACATATGTCATATTTGCGCTTGATACAACAGGAGTGTTGATTCCATCAGTAGAAAGTGTCGTTTTGTATTGAATGTAGCGATCGTCCACGCCATCAGTAACCAAAGCAGGCATATCTTCATTTCCCAAAGAATCAGTAAACGAAGATAAAGCTGTTCCATCTGGACCAACCCAATCAGTCCAGGTCAAATTATCCGGCGATGTTCGAACCTGAAAAGTGACGTCTGTATTTGCGGGTAAACTTTCAATCCAATCCATTTTCATCAACACATTGGTGACATCAACAGCATCATAGGATGATGAAATAAGACTGCTATTTTGATAATAATTATAATTAACCAACATATCTTGCAAGGCAGGAGATTGGGCAAACGAATTATCTGTCATATTTACTCGATATTGAAAAAACCCATAATTGGAAAACTGAGAAATATCCCCGTTATCTTGAATATCCATTTGCCAATCTGTCCAAGTGCCATCCGGAACATAATTGTTTCCAAAACGGATATCCAAAGAAAAAGAAGCGCCGGTCGGCACTGAAACACTATAATCAACCGTTTGAAATTTCTTACTTCCGTTCAAATCGATTACTTTTGATGTATACACGGGCGATTGTTGCGCTGAATTATCAACAAAAACAGCATGAATACGACTACTGGTGCCACTTGTTTGAGCACCCCAAAAAACTCCGCCACTGGTTGTCTTCAAAACAGTGCCGGATTCTCCCACAGTCCAGCCTACATTTGAACTAATAAAATATACATAGCTAAGATTCTGAGATGTGCCGCATATTTGCGCGTTCCAGCTTGATCCGCCGTTAGTTGTTTTCAAGATAGTGCCGGAATTTCCCACGGCCCAACCGGTGTTTGAATCAATAAAATAAATATGATTAAGTTGCTGAGTTGTGCCACTTGTTTGCGCGTTCCAGCTTGACCCGCCATCGGTTGTTTTCAAGATAACGCCAGAAGTTCCCACAGCCCATCCATTGCTCGAATCAATGAAATAAACACTATTAAGCTGGGCCGTGCCGCTTGTTTGCACGTTCCAGCTTGATCCGCCATCAGTTGTTTTCAATATAGTGCCGTTTCCTCCCACAACCCAACCATTGTTTGAATCGAAAAAATAGACGCCATACAAATATCGTGTCGTACCGCTTGTTTGCATAGTCCAACTCGCACCACCATCAGTTGTTTTTGAAATAACACCAGAAATTCCCACTGCCCAACCAGTATTTGAATCCACAAAATAAATATCATTCAGATTTTGCGTCGTTCCACTTGCTTGTGCGGTCCAATTCGTGCCACCATCAATCGTTTTAAATATTCTGCCAGCATATCCAGCTTGCCAACCATTATTGGAATCGGTAAAAAAAGTTTTATTCACAACACCTTGTTTTGAAGTCCAAACAACTCCGCCATCATTACTTTTCATAATACCCCCATTTGGACTGGTAAGTATTACCTCACTTTCATTCAAAACACGAATGTAATAATCAGAACCATTGCTTCCCACATTCGAAATTTCGCTTCCATAAATTCCATTCACTAATTTCACAATCGTGCCTGAATTTCCCACAATTAAACCTGTGTCAGCGTCAGTGAAATAAACATCATTAAGAGTTTGAATCACTCCGTTCATTTGCAGAACCCAACTTGATCCACCATTGGCTGTTTTCAAAATGGTGCCATTTGCTCCCACAGCCCAACCAATATTTGAATCAACAAAATGAATAGCATTAAGAGCTTGGGTTGTAGTGCTCGTCTGGACATTCCAATTCGTGCCACCATTAGTTGTTTTCAAGATAGCGCCGGAATCTCCTACAACCCAACCAGTACTTGAATCAATGAAATAAAAATCATTGTAATTATTATTCCTATTCCAGGTTGTACCGCCATCGTCAGTCCATAAAATCATCTTAGAACCTGCATAAACAAAACCAACACTATCACTCGCAAAATAAACGTAATTCAAATCCTGACTAAGTGTGCTACTTTGAGCATTCCATGTGACACCACTATCCGTGGTTTTCAAAATAACGCCAGCATTGCCCACAGCCCAACCAATATTTGAATCAATAAAATGAACCGCATTAAGATTTTGAGCTGTACCGCTTGTTTGCATAGTCCAACTCGTACCACCATTAACTGTTTTCAAAATAACTCCACTATTTCCCACAGCCCAACCGGTGTTTGAGTCAGTAAAATAAGTATTTGATGAGTAAGAAAATAAAATATCCCAACCGCTACCTCCATCTGTCGTTTTAGAAAAAACACCATCACTTCCGATAATCCAGCCATTATTTAAGCCAACAAAATTGACACCTCTAAGCGTTTGGGTTGTACCACTTGCTTGCGTAGTCCAATTTGTTCCTCCATTAGTTGTTTTTCTGATCGTGCCGGATTCTCCCACAACCCAACCATTATTCGAATCAGTAAAATGAACATCGTTAAGATTTTGTATTGTTAAGCTTGCTTGTCCAGTCCAATTTACACCGCCATTGGTTGTTTTCAAGATTACACCGGAATTTCCCACGGCCCAACCGGTGTTTGAATCATTGAAATGAATATCATTTATTTGTTCACTTATACCAGTTGATTGAACAGCCCAATTTGCGCCACCATTAGTTGTTTTCAAGATAGTGCCACCACTACCACCAATAAAACCATTATTTAAATCTGTAAAATAAATACTATATAGAAATTGACTACCAAACGTCTGCACGCTCCAATTCGTTCCGCCATCGGTAGTTTTCAAAATAGTGCCATTTGTTCCTGCAATCCAACCATTATTCGAATCAAAAAAGTAAACCGAGTTTAGAGACCTCGTTGTGCCACTTGTTTGTGCGGTCCAATTAGTTCCGCCATTGGTTGTTTTCAAGATAATACCACCGATTCCTACTGCCCAGCCAATGTTTGAGTCAACAAAATAAACGCTATATAAGGACTGGGTGGTACCGCTTGTTTGAAGATTCCAAATAGCACCACCGTCTGTTGTTTTGGCTATCTTACCTGAATAACCTACCATCCATCCCGTCAACGAATCAACAAAATAACCATCCCTAACATCAAAATGAGCAGAATTTGAAACAATATTCCAAGTAGTTCCGCCATCTGTTGTTTTAAGATTATAAGAATTTCCATTTGCTACGCCATTATTAGCATCACTAAATTTCATGTGCGATATTCTTTCCAATATACCACTACTTTGGATAGTCCAGCTTGATCCCCCATTGGTTGTTTTCAAGATAACACCAGAATCTCCTCCAACCCAACCAACATTAGCATCAACAAAATAGGCAGAATACAATGAGGCTGAGGTTCCACTCGTTTGAGTCGTCCAAGAAGTCCCCCCATTTGTTGTTTTTATTATTTTCCCATTAAACCCAACCACCCATCCGATACTTTCACTAATAAAATATCCGCCATATCCTCCACTTCCATAATTAAGCCTGTTCCAAGTAACGCCACTATCAGTTGTCTTATAAGTATAATTAATATTTATATTATACCCTGTGGATCCACTTATAAATTGTGCTCTATAGAAAGAATCTTGCGATCCCATTTTTCCGACTATGTTCCATGTTGTTCCGCCATCAATAGTTTTTAACAATAAATATCTGGAAGCAGCCAATCCTTCATTTGCATCCTGAAAATAAACATAATTAAGATCAAAATTTGAAACCGGACTTGCCTGAGAAACCCATGTTTCCCCGCCGTCTACAGTTTTCAAAATGCTGCCATTGGAGCCAACGGACCAACCCGTCAAGCTATCAATAAAGTGAATGGCATAAACAAAACTGCTTGAAACTTCATATTTTGCCCATGTCTCACCGCCATCTGTTGTCTTATAAACAGCACTCGAACCTCCAACCCATCCTAAATCATCATCCAAAAAGAATGGGCGTGTAGCGTTATTTGAATTCTCATGAAATTCATATGTTTTATCCCACGAAGACCCTTTAGTGTCTCCCTTGCCCATGTATCTGTCTCCCAATAAATAAAGATCCCTTCCACCAGTTTCCACTTGCGCGCCTTCGCCATTTCCAACGATAACCGTATTATTTAACGTGCCCTGTCCAAAATCAGCATCCGTTGTTTCGGTATAACTTCCTTGCTTATTTTTCAATTGAATATCTTCACCATCATTCACAATTTCAGCATATTCATCCTTGGAAGAATACTCACTCCAGCCACTCTGATCATCATTATGATTTGCCACATTGGCAGTACTTCCGCCAGACCAATTTGCTTGTTGAAAACGAAAAGTTGCACCCTGAACTCCAGAAATAAGAAATGACTCAAGAATTAATATTGCTATCACAACAGAAGCCAGTGCTGTGGAGAATGACATCCATTTATTTTTTGGCCTTTTCCAGAAATGAAAGAATTTCTTTAATATCCTTTTTGCCCTTACTTTTTTATTCGCTCTAAATTCAGGCCATCTAACAATCTTAGATGACACTAATGTCTTGTTTTTTCGTCTAAAAAAGAAACTCTTTACGACTTTTAAAATACCATCTGCGCGGCTTTTTCTTTTTATTTCAGCTTTTTCACTTGCTCTGAAAATTTCAGATTTGCGACATACATCCAAGCGCTTAATATCAGATAATGCTTCATGAACAACTCCCGACGATTTTATTATTGTTGGTCGCCAAGTGCGCATTTCAACATTTTTTCCAACACCCTTAAAACAGCAAATCTTCTTTCGCTTTTTCAGATCAAAGTTATTTTGCTTATTATTTATTTTATTTTTTTTTCTTCTACTAAATATCTGAAACATTACAGTTTCGCAACTCAACAAAAGTCCTGCGTGAACAAACCAGGTTCGCAGAATCTTTAGCGCATTTAGTTCTTACATTATACAATAAAAAAAGCATCTTGTACAAATTTCTCCACAACAAAACCCGGCTTTATATCCGGGCTTTATTAATCAAAAAAGTGTTCAAAAATGATAATTTTCTACACTTCAATCACTACAGGTAAAACCATTGGCCTTCTTTCGGTCTTTGTATACAAGAATGAGCCGACCGCTTCGCGAATGTTATTTTTAACATAGTCCCAGTTTACGGGAACATCTTCAGCAGTTTTTTCCTTAACTACCTTCTCCACTACGCGCTTGGTAGCATTTACTAAGTCAAAGTTTTCCTTAACATAGATAAAGCCCCTGGAAGTGACTTGCGGAGTACCGATAATTCGTTTGGTTTTAGAATCAATAATTACCACAATCGTAAACATACCATCTTTAGCAAGCAGCTGACGATCACGCAAAACTACCTCACCTACATCACCCACGCCAAGACCATCAACCATAACATTATCAGTAGGAGCTTTTTCCATAGAAATACGTGCTTTGCCTTGTTCATTAAATTCAAAAACCGTGCCATTTTCACCAATCATGACGTTTTCCTTAGCAACGCCGACTGATTCAGCCAGTTCACCATGTATACAAAGTTTATAATAAGTACCATGAATCGGAATCACAAATTTAGGCTTAATAAGATTAAGCATCATTTTAAGATCCTCCTGGCGCGCATGTCCACCAGCATGTACGTCCATCATTTTATAGTGAATCACTTTAGCACCCCGACGATAGAGTGTATCTTTCACTCCCTGTACCGTACGTTCATTTCCCGGAATAACAGAAGATGAAAAAATAATTTCATCGCCACGCTTGATTTTAACAAACCTATGTTCATTGTTAACTATGCGCATTAAGGCAGCATTAGATTCGCCTTGTGCACCTGTGCACATGATCACAATTTTATTATCCGGATAGTCATTGACTTTATTAATTGGAATAATCGTGCCTTTTCGAACCTTGACATAACCCAATTTCTGAGCAATTTCCACATTTGTTTTCATGGAATATCCCTCAATTGCAACTTTGCGCCCTTGCTTTTCCGCAATTTCAATCACGGTCTGAATACGACTTACAAGTGCGGCAAAAGTTGCCACCACCACACGTCCAGGCGCATGCTCAATAATTGAACCTATTGTTGATCCAATTGAACCTTCCGAAATCGAATATCCTTCCACATCCGAGTCTGTGCTTTCTGACATCAGCGCCAACACTCCCTCGCTACCAATACGCGCAATCGTAGAAATATCGGCAGGTTGATCAATTACTGGCGAGTGATCAAATTTAAAGTCACCTGTATGTACAATATTGCCTACCGGCGTCTTGATTGCCAAGCCAAAAGATCCCGGAATAGTATGATTAACATGAAAAAATTCAATCTCAAAAACACCTAAACGAATCTTGTCGCCTTTTTTAACTGAATGAATATTCAGCGGTGCCTTATCCTGAAAATCTTCCTGACGTTTAACAATGATTCCGCGCGCCATTTCACTACAATAAAGCGGCGGATTACCGATCATAGGCATCAGATGCGGAACTGCCCCGATATGATCATAATGACCGTGAGTGATTAGCACACCGCGTACATTACGCTCTCTACCTTTGAGATAGGAAATATCTGGAATAATATAGTCCACCCCCGGCATGTCTTCATCCGGAAACTGCAAACCCATATCAACAACAATGATATCATCACCATATTCGAACAATGTCATATTTCGTCCGATTTCCTGCAAACCACCCAAAGGAACAATACGCAAGATATTTTTAGACAAAACACGTCGACGAATAGGCTTCTGACTCATGCTATTTTTTACATTTCGACCAGAATCTTCCATTCCTTGTTTTTTCATAATATGTCTCTCTTTTTTTAACATTTTTTTATCGTCAAAAGTTATGTATAACCATTAAATTAGAAAACACACGAACAATTTGACCTTAAATATTACAACTTATCAACACAATAAGAATCTTTTACAAATATACGAGCGGGGGAAGATACAACTTATATATTCGTATGTGATTCGTAATTCGTTTACCTATTGAAGAAGAAAATTTCCTGAATTTGTGCAGAAGAGATGATTTAAATCTCCAAGGGGTCACCCTCACATACACACTTATCACATCACTTATTAAATATTCTTTCTTGCTTGTGGGGATAGAGAGACTCGAACTCTCACAGTATTGCTACTACTGGCACCTGAAGCCAGCGCGTCTACCAATTCCACCATATCCCCTTATTTTGTAAATTTAATTCTTTTGTAAGCGATGGAGCGAACTAGTGTTTCTATCTTTTACATCATTCGCCTAATTTTTAATAAAAATTTTATTTTCAATAAAACAAAGGAACTCAAAGTAAGTATGCTCATATACTTACCAGCCAAAGCCTTAGCAAGAGTGAACCACTTCGTCCTAGAACAACTGACGATCTTTTTCATTACACCACCATATTAATTTTTCTTTCTTTTTTGAAGAAAAAAAGCCGTTTTTAACGCCACAAAAGCGCTCAAATAGCTCAAATAAAGCAAATTGTAAGAAGTTAAATCGTGTACATCAATTATACACCCTTGGAAGGTTTTTGTCAATATCAAGTCTTGTTCAACGCAACATAAGCCTGAACGAGCTAAAATTGCTAAAATAGCCGATGATGCAAAAGTTAGATTCCTTATTCACAATAAATTATTTCAACTCTTTCACGATATTTCTAAATTGATCTCCGCGGTCAAATTCATTTTCAAAAATTCCAAAACTGGCCGCACCAGGCGACAGCAAAACCGCATCGCCATTCTTGGCAACTTTCTTTGCTGCCTGCACTGCTTCCTCCATAGAATTTGCAATCGTAATTTCTTGGATATATTCTTCGCCTTTTAATTTTTTGAACTGCACTAATATTTTTTCCGTCGCTGTACCCGCCAGTAAAATTATACCTTTGATTCTTGCGGAAATTTCTTCGGCAAAAAATTCAAATTCCAAGTCTTTATCTGCTCCACCCGCAATTAAAACCACCGGACAATCAAAGGATCGCAAGGACAATACCGCCGCATCAGGAATTGAGGCTGCCGTGTCATTATAGTATTTTACTCCGTCCAGCTCGCGCACAAACTCCATGCGATGAGGCACACCTGGAAAAGTTTTTAAAGCTTTGTTGATATTACCAAGAGAAACTCCTGCTGCAAATGAAGCTCCTGCCGCAAGCATGCAATCCATCCTGCCATGTTCCCCTTGCAAAGCAATGTCTGAAATTTTTATTATTGAATGAATATCATCGCCATCATTAATACATAATTCTCCTTCACTTATAAAAATTGCTTCTCCGTTGCGCAATTCTTCATTGGCACATCGAATCAAACGTGACTTTGCGCTTGCTGCAATCTCACGCAAATGTTTGTCTTCGTCATTAATAATTAGCCAATCATTCGCTTTTTGATTTGCAAAGATATATTCTTTGTCCTTAATATAGCGCTCCATTGTTTTATAGTAATTCAAATGGTCGCGCATAATGTTGGTTAACACTGCGATATGCGGGCTGACCCCTTCTCTTCCCAATGCAGAAAGTCTCCAGCTAGATAATTCAAAAACAACATATGAATCATCTTTAAGCTCATTGAGTTTATCCAAAACCGACACTTGACCGACACCTACCGTAACCACATGTCTTCCCTCTTTTTTAAGCATTGCCGCAATTAATGATGCAGTAGTAGTCTTTCCCTTGGTGCCACTGATGCCAATGATTGGATTTTTACAAAGCTTAAAAAAAAGATTTGAATCCATTTCCACCGGAATTTTGTTCTCCAAAGCTGCGACAATATGTTTTTCATCCCAAGGCACAGACGGGCCCTTGATAATCATATCTACATTAGTAAAATCTTCCCTGCGATGCTGCCCCAAAACAAATTCCACGTCCTTCAAACTCTTAAGTTCATCAAGTGAAGTTTCCAATTGTTCCCGCGACTTAAGGTCAGTGGCGATAATCTTAGCACCACAAAGAGCAAGGAATTTTATTGTTCCCACTCCCCCGCCATTAAGGCCAATACCCATAACAGTCACCTTCTTTCCCTTAAACCATTTTCTATCCATCTTCTCTTTTTTAGTAGTTAGTTAAATTAACTAAATCCGCGATGTCATCCTAAATTTATTTCCGGGTCTAAAACTCAGTCAATCGCAGATCCTGAAACAAGTTCAGAATGACAATAAAGTAACAACTAAATCAACCTGATATAAGTATGCTTATTCGGGTCATTGGAATGTCCGCCTCTGCCAGTTGGCGGATGGCGGTTGGCGGATGGCAGATAGCGGATGACGGAATTGGCAAATCAAAGTCGCCATCAAAAACTAAACCAAGAATGCTTTTTACGCAAGACCATTCCGGAACTATTATTTGCGAGTAAGCCATTTGAAACAGCAATATTACCATTAACCAAAACATATTCTATCCCCTTTGGATATTGATAAGGATTTTCTTCATTTGCCATGTCTTCTACTTCCGAAGGATTAATTATGACTAAATCAGCATAATTTCCTTCTTTAATAAGACCTCTTTTGTTTAATGAAAAAACCTCAGCTGGACAACCAGTCATCTTATATATTGCCTCTTCCCAGCTTAATATTCCACTTTCACGAACATATTTATATAACACACGAGGAAAGGTTCCGAAACTTCTTGGATGAACCAACTCGCCGGTTTGTCTATGCTCAACAGAATATCCAGCACCATTGGAAGATATAATTGAAAAAGGATTTCTAACGGCTTTATTGACATTTTTTTCACTAAGCACGTCCATCATAGTAACAACCCTACCATCACTAGCTATCAAAAGATCAATCAGAGTATCTTCAATACTTTTGTCTTGCTGCAAAGCGATGTCAGCAATATTTTTTCTGGTTAATTTTTTATCCAGTGGTGAAATGGAAATAGTTATTTTAGAATAATCAAAACCACTTTCACGCATTTCCTTAACGATTTTTGCCCGCATTGAATTATTGCGCAACCTTGCAAGCATCATCTTGCGCCCACCCTCTGTAACCCAATCAGGCAAAACTATATATAACACAGAGCCTGTCATTGTATATGGATACACATCAAAATGAACATCTACTTCATCCATGCGCGCAGTTTCAATCGCCTCCATTGCCTCATCCATAAGATGCCAATTCTGCTTGCCAATAGCCTTGAGATGCGAGATGTGCAATTTAACTCCACTATGCTGAGCAATGCGTATTGCCTCCTCAATTGCGGGTATCAACTCCTCTCCCTCGCCACGAATATGAGTCGCATATACTCCATTGAATTTTTTAACTACCTCCACCAATTCATCAATTTCCAGAGACGACGCGAGTTTAGCATGCGTATATACAAGGCCTGTTGATAAACCAAATGCTCCTTCCTTCATTGCTTGCCTGAGCATTAATTTCATGGATTCCAATTCCCTAGGACTGACATCACGCACTTCATCACCCACTAACCCACGACGCAAATTTCCATGTCCAACTAATGTACCGAAATTAACAGCGATTTTTCTTTTTTCAACTTCATCCAAGAATTCTTTGATGGAAAGCCAATTTAAATTAATTGAACTTATGTCAGCCCATTTTTGAATAGTTTTTATAATATCTTTATTCACAAGGGGAGCAAGAGACGAACCGCAATTACCACCCATAATTGTCGTCACACCCTGATACAACATGCTTTCAAGATTTGGGTCAGAAAAAATACGCCAATAGGTATCAGAATGATTATTAACATCTATAAATCCAGGGGTTACATATTTACCAGTAGCATCAATTATTTGATGAGCATTTTCATTTTGAAGTATACCAACTGTCTCAATAACGCCTTCTCTTATACCCAAATCAGCCACGGATTTAGGGGAACCACTGCCGTCAATGACTGTACCATTTTTTATTATAATGTCGTACATAAATTTATATTTTTTTGTATGTGTTTTAATTATTTTTACAAAAGACCGCTTTTCATATAGAAAACTTTTACAAGACTACGACAAATCTAGTTATTATTCTTTGCTTATCTATTATATTAAAAGTTAAACCAGAAATAATAAAACAGAGACTAATATTATCAAATAAGCTTTTTCCGTACAATATTATTATACCATTTACAGACTAAATGACAACAAGTCCAGCTATCAAACCAGGTAATCAATTACAAAAAAAGAAGTGCTAAAAATACACAAAAGACAATTCGCTATTTAAATCCAACGTCTTTTCTCAAGTCCGTTTCTTGCCGCTTCACGTTGAGCTTCCTGTTTGGAATTGCCGCCACCTTCTGCTACCAAAGTTTCACCCAAAAAAACACCCACCACAAAATGTTTGTCATGATCTGGGCCCCATTCCTTCATCACACGATAAGATGGTGTTATTTTTTCATGCTCCTGCGCTTTTTCCTGAAAATAGCTCTTGGGATCAACATAAAGTTTCTTTTCTAAGATTTCATTAAGTTTGATAACAACATTTTCGAGTACAAATTCCTTTGCGACTTCATACCCTTGATCAAGATAAATTGCTCCGATAATCGCTTCCATAGCATTAGCTAAAAGATATTGGCGCGCTCTGCCCGTATCTTTTGCTTCACCTTTGCTCATCAAAAGATATTGCTCCACGCTCAACCCTTGTGCAATCTTAGCCAACATGTCACCGTTCACCAACGCACTACGCCAACTAGTAAGCTCCCCTTCCGGATTAGTGAAATTAGCATATAGATGCTCAGTTACAATCAACTCCAAAACGGCATCACCCAAAAATTCCAGGCGCTCATTGTGATCCAGATTATAGGAACGATTTTCATTCAAATAACTGCGATGAGTCACTGCTTGTTGAAGAAGACTGATGTCTTCAAATTTAACGCCAATTTTCTTGGCTAAAGAAGAAACCATTTGTCATTAAAATGCAAAATCCTAAGTCCTAATGTCAAATAAAATCAAAAGTTCAAAACCCTAAATTAGGATTTTTGATATTTAGTCATTTATTTGACATTAGAAATTTGAAATTTGTATTTTTTAAAAATACTTATTTATCTTCAGAAACTTTTTTATCATCATTCATTGAAACCTCCTCCTCTTTATTTTTATGTTTCTTCGAAGTGTCGTCCTTCATAGGCTCACCCATTTCGCGATAGATTGTGCCGAGCACGCCATTTACAAAACGCGCGCTGGAATCACCACCAAAAGTCTTGGCAAGCTCAATTGCTTCATTAATAGCAACCTTAGGCGGAACTTCTTCATAATTCCCATACATAAGTTCATATATTCCCAGACGCAAAATATTGCGATCAATGATTGTTACTTGATCCAAAGGCCATTCCGGTGCACATTTTTCAATCAACGCATCAATATTGGGACGATTTGAAAGAGTTCCTTTGACCAAAGATCCTACCAAGGCCGATTCTTCAATACCTGGCGCAAATTCTGCAACATTACGCTGGATAATTTCTTCTACCTTGTCGTCATGTTTACCTTGAAAATCCCACTCAAAAAGGGTCTGCATTGCTATTGAACGTTGTAGATGTCTATTTGCCATGTTTGTCTGTAAGCGGAGCGAGTGGCTACAAACATGAGCGTCTCGCACCAATTTGCACAAAGAACTTTTTTAAATTTTATAGTATGAGCCAAGGGCAATCCCGTGAATAAAATTTCGGATTATCAAGTATGTAATCGTAATTTGGCGCGGGAAATAATTTTTTATTTCTTTTTTGTTGCCTTTTTGATTGTATTAACAACCTCTCTGCCCTTGTAAAAACCACAAAAAGCACAAGCTCTGTGTGGCAGTTTTTCCTTGCCACATTTCGGACAAGTTTGAGCTTTTTTAGGTTCAACCGCAAAACGCTCACGCTTGCGATCTCTTCTTTCTTTAGTGTGTCGTTGTTTTGGTACTGACATAGCTTTAAGTTAAAAGTTCATAAAGTTCATAAAGTTCCAAAAATGTCTTTATTACAGCCTTTATAAACCCCAGAACCTTGCTGAATAATAATCTTTCACTATCTTACAATCTTTTTCACCATTTGACAAGAGTGACCTTATTTTAGGCATTTTTCCTGACCGCAATGCTGCCTGGACAAAACAAACACGTCATTTTTATTCTGAAGCCAAAATTATAACAACAAACTTTATGTATTGCACAGTAGGCGGGTAACTGGAGCAAAACTTTTACGGTGAATTTCCGAGGGGCCATATTGCACCAAGGTGTCCATGTGCAGCTTAGTGCCATACCCTTTGTGCTTATCAAAACCATACGTCGGATATTTTTCATGTGCCTCCATCATCATCCGATCACGCGTTACTTTTGCCACAATCGACGCAGCCGCAATTGATTTGGACAACCCATCCCCCCCGACTATCGCCCTCTGTTCATGACTAAAATTAGGAATTTCCTTATTGCCATCGACTAAAATAATAGTTCTTTTGTTTTGTATTTTTTGATCATTTAAATTTTGGTCACCCGCCTCAACTCGCGAAGACGATTGCTCGTCGATACGAGGCGGATTGAGACTTGTTTGAAAATTGATCATTGAAAATTGATCATTGCTTGCCTTAAGCAAGCTTTGGATCGCTTTTTTCATAGCAAGAAAACTCGCTTCCAAAATATTGATTCGATCAATTGTTTCATGATTGCAAAGTCCGATGCCAACATAAAAATTTTCCATAATAAAATCATATGCCTTTTCGCGCTGCTTTTCAGAAAGAGTTTTCGAGTCCCGAATCAGGCTCCACATTTTCATATCCGGTATTTCATTTCTGTCATTTAAAATTTGATTTTTGGAATTTGTTTGGAAATTGTCCGCCAGCTGGCAGATTGGAAATTGGAAATTCCGGACCGTTGTTGCACAAGCAACAACAGGACCGGCCAATGGCCCTCTTCCTGCTTCATCCACACCTAAAACAAGACTGTATCCCTGCCCTAAAAGCTCCTTCTCAATTTCAAAAGTTGCTATCCGCATATATTTAATATCTGAACACTTGTACCTAATTTCTTATATGTTATAATAGTTACATAAAAATCTTGCTTAGTCCAAGGAGCAATCCGGACGAGGGGGATCGAAAATATATGCTTACACATGATTTTCATATTTATATTTGTCGTCACTTTATTATTGGGCGATTTTTATTTTATCTAAAATCTCAAATCCTAAATCTTAATTTCCAATAAAATCCAAGATTCTAAAATTTGACATTTGAATTTGAAACATTTATTAGAAATTTGGATTTTAACATTTAGATTTTAAAATTTATTCAATTAGTGAAGCCTCATGAGTACTCCAAAATTTACCCATCTCCACGTCCACTCTCATTATTCACTCCTCGACGGTCTCGGTAAAATCGATGATCTTTTTGATCGTGCCAAGGAATTAGGCATGGAATCATTAGCCTTGACCGATCATGGCGTAATGTATGGCGCGGTAGAACTTTTCGTCAAAGCCAAAGAGAAAGGCATTAAACCGATTATCGGCTGTGAAATGTATGTCACTCCAGGAGACTTGCATTCCAAAAACAACACAACTGAAGATCGCAAAAGACACCACCTCATTCTACTCGTTAAAAATGAAGAGGGATATCATAACTTAATGAAATTAGTTTCTATTGCTCATTTGGAAGGCTTCTATTACAAACCGCGCATTGATCGTCCGACGCTTCGAAAATATGCCAAAGGCCTCATTGGCCTCAGCGCCTGCGCCGAAGGAGAAATTCCCGCCCATATCATCATGGACAAATATGATCGCGCCAAAGAGCTAGCCTTAGAATACAAAGATATCTTTGACGAAGAATCTTTTTTCTTGGAAGTGCAGGACCATCAAAAATTTGCACCGCAAAAAATTGCCAACGATGGAATTTTTAAATTAGCAAAGGAACTCAATTTGCCGGTCGTCGCCACCTGCGACGTACACTATGTGCGCAAAGAAGATGCCACCGCTCAAGATATTTTACTTTGCGTGCAAACCAACCGCAAAGTAAATGAAGCAGATCGTATGAATCTGATGGACTTTGATTTGTCTTTGCGCAGCCCCGAAGAAATGGCTGCCGGCTTTCCCGATCATCCAGAAGTCATCTCCAACACCCAACTTGTCGTTGATCAGTGCAATTTCCAGCTCAAACTTGGCGAAACACAGTTGCCTCATTTCGACGTGCCTGAAGGCCACACTCCCCTGAGTTACCTCACCGAGATGTGTGAAAATGGTTTAGCAAAGCGCTTTGGCGAAAATGCCACCGAAGAACATCGAAAGCGCATGGAATATGAACTTTCTGTGATTGAAAAAACTGGTTACGCTTCCTACTTTTTGATTGTGCAAGACTTTGTCAACTGGGCCAAAAACAACGGCATTGTGGTGGGACCTGGCCGTGGCAGCGCCGCCGGCAGCTTCGTATCATATCTGGTCGGCATTACCAACATGGATCCAGTAAAATACAATTTGCTGTTTGAGCGTTTTCTCAACCCAGAACGCATATCTATGCCCGATGTTGACATGGACTTTGCTGACGACAAACGCGATCTTGTTTTGGAATATGTGCGCAAAAAATATGGCGACGACCATGTATCGCAAATAATCACTTTTGGAACCATGGCCGCACGTGCTGCGATTCGCGACACGGGACGTGCCTTAGGTTTTCCCTATGATTTTTGTGACAAAACTTCCAAAATGATTCCCATGTTTTCTTCCATCAAAAAAGCGCTTGAAGAAGTTCCTGAATTCAAGGATCACTACAATTCCAGCGCCGATGCCAAAAAGCTAATTGACAGCGCCATGCGCTTGGAAGGTGTGGTTCGTCATGCCGGCATGCATGCATGCGGTGTTGTGATAACCAAAAATCCTGTCACCGACTATTCTCCAATTCAAAACATCACGGGTTCGCGTGAAGGCACCGTAACTCAATATTCTTCTTCCACCAAATCTTCCTACGTGGAAAAAATCGGCTTGCTCAAGATGGACTTTTTGGGACTTAAAAATCTCACTATCATCCAGAATACACTACGTATCGTACGCAAAACCAAAAAGCTAGACATTGATATTGAAAAAATTCCACTTGATGACGAAAAAACATACACACTTTTGCAAAACGCCCAAACTACCGGCGTATTTCAATTAGAAAGTTCCGGCATGAAACGATACCTCAAGCAATTAAAGCCAACAGTACTTGAAGACATTATCGCCATGGTCGCCCTCTATCGCCCGGGACCAATGGACTGGATCCCGGACTTTATCGCCGGCAAACATGGAACCAAAAAGGTAAAATATATTCATCCCAAACTGGAACCAATTCTCAAAAACACCTATGGTGTTGCCGTATATCAGGAACAAGTTATGCAAATCGCACGCGACTTAGCAGGCTTCACTATGGGCGAAGCAGACGTGCTTCGCAAAGCGATGGGAAAAAAGATCTATGATCTTATTCAAGAGCAAAAAATAAAATTTATCGATGGCTGTGTTGCCAATGGGATAGATCACAAAATTGGCGAACAAGTATTTTCATTCATCGAACCGTTTGCTGGTTACGGTTTCAATCGATCCCACGCGGCTTGTTATGCTCTTATCGGCTATCAAACAGCTTATCTCAAAGCGCATTTCCCCGCTGAATTCATGGCTGCCCTGCTAACTTCCGATCAAGGTGACACTGATCGTGTAGCCATTGAATGCTCTGAAACACGAGAAATGAACATTGAAGTTTTGCCGCCAGACATCAATGAAAGTTTTGAAGAATTTGCCGTGATTGTGGAAGATGACAAGATTGAACGCATCCGCTTCGGACTTAATGCTATCAAAAATGTTGGTCACGTAATCGCCCGCGAAATTGTTGAGGAAAGAAAAAGGAACGGCAAATACAAAACTTTGGGAGATTTTCTAAGTCGTGTGGATTCCAAGGATCTCAACAAAAAATCAATTGAGGCTTTAGCAAAAGTGGGCGCGTTGGATGAGCTTGGCGAACGCAATCAAATCATTGAGAGCATGGAAAATATTCTGATGTTCGTCAAAAATATCGCCAAAAGCCGGAATTCCAATCAATTTAGTCTTTTTGGTGAAGTGGAATTGGAAACACCCACCGTTCCTCTGCTTGAAGTGCCTGAGGCTTCCAAAAGAAACCGTCTTGATTGGGAAAAAGAATTGCTTGGACTATATGTTAGCGATCATCCTGCTGCAGAATTTCAAACATACATCAGCACAGTCGCCCTGCCACTTTCCACTCTGAATAAAGATTTGGTTGGCCGAAATATCAAAGTTGGCGGTGTCATTCAAAAAGTACAAAAAATTCTCACCAAAGCAGGACAGACCATGTATTTTGTAACCATCGAGGATACCACTGGAAAAATAGAGCTGCTGGTATTTCCCAAAACTTTGGAACGTGTAGCTAGCGTTTGGGTAGAAGGAAAGTTACTGCTTGCCGACGGCCGCCTTTCCGACAAAGACGGGCAATACAAATTGATTGTCGACGACGCCAAAGAATTGAACCAGCGCGAAGTGGAGGAATATATGCGCATTGAAGCGACTAAGAAGATTTATGGAGGTGAAGA
Source organism: uncultured Bdellovibrionales bacterium (assembly GCA_964500125.1). Classification (GTDB taxonomy): domain Bacteria; phylum Patescibacteriota; class Minisyncoccia; order Moranbacterales; family GWC2-37-73; genus CAZAFB01. The sequence continues at coordinate 44,417 of CAZCMV010000008.1, forward strand.
GACGGGAGATAGAGATAGAGATGATAAAAATGGTAGCGGCGGCGCAAGCGTGATCAATGATCAAAGATCAACAAACAGTAATTCGGCTTCGACAAATAGCAACTATGGTAGCTCTCAAATCTCAACTCTCAAATCTAAAAGACTAATCGTTACCCTTCCTCCTAGCGCTACGCCTGAAGTCATTTATGAGCTACAAAAATTATTCAATACCTGCAAGGTCGGCCCGTGCAAAGTATTTCTCCATCACCAAACTAACAAACTCGAAACTCCCTTCTCCATCGAGCACCACCCAACACTATTGGAAGAAATAAAAGCCATCATTCAAGACGGCAACGCCAAACTAGCCTAAAGAAATCACCGACCTTTCTTGAAAAAGTTCAATTTTATGATATCAAAAATCACCGCTTTTTTCCGCGGTGATTTTAAAAAAAAGTTACACGTTTCTTAATTTGTGAATTTGAAAGTGGAAAGGATTTTATCTTTACTATCAGAAACATTAGGAACAGTCGGACTTATAGCAAAGGTAATAGCATAAGTTTTATTATTTTTCACAAAATATATTTCTTCTGCAGCAGGAGATTGTGTGCCACCACTGAAAATTGTATCCAAACAAGATATTCCATTAACATTCTTATATTCCACAATAACCTGTTCACCTGTCGTTGACTTATTCAATTTCTCCCTATCTTGCAAACTCCACTGGACTTTGTCAGATAAGTACAAACTTATCATCATTGGTCCATTATTATCTCCTTTGTGAAAATATATACCTGCACCTCCATGAGATGATTGATCATCTACAACCAAATCATTTGGATACTTAAAGCTAAAACCATATTGCGTGTTTGTATACGTCTGCCACCCCTCTGTTTCATCTTTCGGCTGCGCTTGAAGTAGGAATTTTTGATCACTTCTGTCTAGCACCTCATGTTTGTTGTCAGTTGTCAGCTGTGAGTCGTTAGTTCTCTTCGCAAACATCCACCCGAGCGCTCCAGCAATGATTGCCACGACTATGATAATAATCGCGATCACTGCTACATTGCCTTTTTTGTTTTGCATAGTTTTTTTGTGAAGATTTTAGCCACTTATATTATACCATGCTTTGCGCTTGTCAAAAAAGTTCTTTTGGAATATATTATTAACATAACCAAATGAAGCTGTGGAGTACCGACCCGCACAAAAAGCTTCCGTTTAAGCAGCTTACGAATAAGCTGAGAAAGTGCCCAAATAATACGGGAAATCGAGTGGAACCGTCCGACATTTATCGTCGGACCTCGATATGAGAAATGTTTTTTTCTCGCCTGATATTATTGTGGGCTTTTTATTTTATAAATGTCTAAATCCTAATGACTAATGTCAAATAAAATCCTAAATCAAAATATCAAAACTTAATTTTTTGGATTTTAGTCATTTGTCATTTGTTGGAAATTTGGATTTTGACATTTAGATTTATAATCAATAATAATTTATATAAATTTTAAAATTATGAAAAACAACATTGAAGATCTTCGCCATTCAACCGCTCACATTCTCGCTGCTGCCGTTCTTGAAATGTTTCCCGAAGCAAAATTCGGCACGGGGCCAGCAATTGAAAACGGTTTTTACTATGACTTTGATCTTCCCCGCACATTGATTCCGGAAGACTTGCCGATTCTGGAAGAAAAAATGCGCACGATCATAAAAGCCAACCACCCGTTCGAACGCGCCGACATTTCCATCGACAGTGCCTTGGAAAAATTCAAAGAACTCGGCCAAACCCACAAGCTAGAACTGATCCAAGATCTAAGCAAAGAAGGAAATGAAACTGTATCCATATACCACAGCGGCAATTTTGTTGATCTTTGCGCTGGACCACACATTGATTCCACTGGTGAAGTTGATGCTCAGGCTTTTGCGCTAACCAAAATTTCCGGCGCCTATTGGAAAGCCGATGAAAATAATCAGCAAATGCAGCGCGTCTATGGCGTCGTGTTTCAAAACAAGAAAGAACTTAAACAATATTTCCAAATGCTCGAAGAAGCAGCCAAGCGCGACCACCGCAAACTCGGCAAAGAATTGGATCTGTTTTGTTTTTCTGATTTGGTCGGACCTGGGCTTCCACTCTTTACACCTAAAGGAACCATCATCAAAGAAGAATTACAACGTCATGTAGAAAAAATATGTCGAGGATACGGTTTCCAAAAAGTTTCCACTCCTCATTTAACAAAATTAGACCTTTATGCAATTTCCGGTCATAAGGATAAATTTGGCGATGAATTATTCAAAGTTGAATCGCACCATAAACAGAATTATGTCCTCAAACCAGTACAGTGCCCACACCAAACGCAGATTTATGCTTCAAAACCCCGGTCCTACCGTGATTTACCAATCAGATATATGGAATCGGAAAAACAATACCGTGACGAAAAACCCGGAGAAATAAGTGGACTGAGTCGCGTAATTGCGATTACTGTTGAGGATGGACACACATTTTGCACTAGAGAACAGGTGAAAGAAGAGATTAAAAATATGGTCACCATAATTCGTGATTTTTACTCTTCACTTGGTCTTTGGGATAATCATTCAGTTTCTCTTTCGGTTCGAGATTATTCACATCCTGACAAATATATCGGCGATGCTGCAGATTGGGACAAATGTGAACAAATACTGCAAGAGGTATCAGATGAAATGAACCTTAATGCAATCAAGCAAGAAGGAGAAGCAGCATTATATGGGCCAAAACTTGATTTCATGTTTCGCGATGTCATGGGTAAAGAAATCCAAATTCCCACAGTGCAAATTGATTTTGCAACACCTAAACGCTTTAATCTGAACTATATCGATGATAACGGCGAAAAACAATATCCCGTTATGGTGCACAGAGCAATTCTCGGATCATATGAACGTTTTATGATGCTTCTAATCGAACATTTCGCCGGCGCATTCCCTCTTTGGCTTTCACCTGTGCAAGTCGCAATTATCCCTGTTAGTGAAAAATTTAACGAATACGCCAATGAGGTTAATTCACTCTTATTAAATTCGGAAATTCGCTCGTTCATTAGTGGTGAATCAGATACTCTCGGCAAGCGCATCGCTGAAGCGGAAAAGCAAAAAATTCCATATATGATCGTAGTTGGTGAAAAAGAAGTCGCCGACAAAACCGTCACCATCCGCAAGCGCGGCGAAAAGAAACAAGAGACCATGGGGATTGATGAATTTGTGGAAAAATTAGTAACAGAAATTGCTGAAAAAAATAACTAAGCAAAATATATGTCAAATAAGTCTTATAGGACCTATTTTATCAAAACCTTCGGTTGTCAGATGAACCACTCTGATAGCGAACGAATTGCTTCTTTCCTTGAAGACAAAGGTTTTTCATTGTCCGATAAAATGGAAAATGCAACTATGGTTATCATCAACACCTGTGGCGTACGCAAAGCAGCAGAAGATCGCGTTTATAGCCTGGTGCACAATCTTCGCAAAAATCATGAAACATGTAGCACAAAACATGTAGCACAAAACGCAAAATCTAACACCCTTAACCTAGAACCTAGAACCTCAAACCTAGAACCTGCAATAGTTATCACCGGTTGCATCGCCCACCGAAAAGACGTCCAACGACGCATGAAAGACAAAGTTGACTTGTTCACGGAAATCAAAGATTTCCCGGAAAAAGTATCTGGTATTTTGCATCCAGTATCTAGCATGAATACAGAAAAAATACCAAATACTAAATACCAAATACTAAATACCCCTACTAACAAAGAACAAATTGATTATTTGTCTATTGACCCCAAGCACGCCAACGATTTCCAGGCATACGTCCCCATAATGACCGGCTGCAACAACTTCTGCACCTATTGTGTCGTACCTTATGCGCGCGGCCGCGAAGTTTCCCGCTCGGCCGATGAAATCATTGCAGAAGTGAAAGATTTGGTTTCCAGGGGATACAAGATGATCACACTACTGGGGCAGAATGTAAATAGTTACAAATCACCTGTTCATAACGTTTGTAAAGTTGGTAAAGTTCATAATGTAAATAAAGCGCAAGAAGTTAATTTTGCCAAGCTTCTAAAAAAATTGAATAATATTCCGGGGGTTTTTTGGATATCATTTGTCAGTTCGCATCCCAAGGACATGAGCGATGAAGCGATTGAGGTCATCACCAAATCCAAAAAAGTCTGCGAATGTGTACATCTCCCGATTCAAGCCGGCAATGACGAAGTGCTGCGACGCATGAATCGCAAATATACTTCCAAACATTATCTTGGGTTAGTCCGCAAATTCAAAGCGGCTTTCAAAAAAAATAAACCCGACGTGCTATATTCCCTCACTTCAGACATCATCGTTGGCTTTCCCGGCGAAAAGCGCACGCAATTTCAAGATTCTGCCATCATTATGGAAAAAGCCAAATACGACATGGTCTATTTCGGTCAATTCTCTCCTCGACCTGGAACAGCCGCTTGGAAAATGAAAGACAATGTCTCCAAAAAAGAAAAAGTGCGCAGAGAAAACGTGCTCAATGAAATTCTCAAAAAAACCACTTTTGCCAATAACAAAAAATATGCAAATAAAACTTTGCCTGTATTCATAGAAAAACAATCGGACAACTATTATTTCGGCAAAACCCGAACAATGAAAAATGTAAAAATAATGTCCGAGAAGAAAAATTTGGTTGGAAAAATAGTGAAAGTGAACATAATCAAAGCAAATCAGTGGAATTTGGAAGGTGAGATAAAATAAAAATGGGAATAATGTATATTACATCTCCCATCAAATTGGCATAGAAATAATAATTCTCATTTCTAATTAATAACATTGTTCACCTCGGAAAATAGGATATCGAAATCTAAAGGCTTCCTGAAGAATGGAGCATTTAAATCGCACACCTTTGCCATAATTTCTTCTTGGCAACCACCACTCATTAAAAACACCGGTGTCTCAAGCCCAGCATCCCTCATTTCCCTGAGCATTTGCAATCCGCATTTTTCGGGCATCTCAACGTCAGATATAACAAGGGATACAGTGACATGACTTAAGAATGACAAGGCTTCTTCACCATTTTCTGCTACCGCCACAATACGATGCCCCATTCTTTGCAAAAGCAGCGGGAGAATCTCCCTCATACTGCAATCATCGTCAACAACCAGAATAACCTTATTCCTATTCATTTCCGTTCCTCCTTTTTTGGATACTATCGGTTTATCCAAGCTATTCAAAACCAAAGAACCAGTTGCGCTTTTGTTTATCTCCAGTATACTCCCTAATATGCAAAGCACAAGACCTAAAATGATCATTGTTTACGGACCAACTGCATCGGGAAAATCCGATGTGGCGATTCGTCTTGCCAAAAAATTTGATGGCGAGGTGATTTCCGCTGATTCAAGACAAATATACCGCCAAATGAACATTGGGACCGGAAAGATCTCAAGGGACATTGGACAAGAAAATTCCTATTTTTCTGAAGAAATAAGGCATCACCTGATTGATATAGTTTATCCAATGGAAGATTTCAATGTTTCGCATTTCAAAAAATATGCCACCGAGGCAATTGAAGATATTCTGAGTCGTGGCAAGTTGCCGATTATTTGCGGCGGCACCTGCTTTTGGATCAGCGCCCTGACTGAAAATATGATATTACCCAAAGTGGAACCCAACAAAGAATTACGTAATAAATTACGTAATAAATCGACCGAAGAATTATTTTCCCTGCTTTCCAGCTTAGATTATGAAAGAACAAAAACAATCGACCGCAATAATCCCGTGAGATTAGTCAGAGCAATTGAAATAGCAACTGCTCTTGGCACAGTTCCAAAACCTAGTATCTGCAACCCGAAATCTAGCTATTCATTTCTTAAAATCGGGATTAATGTGCCAAAGGAAGTACTAAATGAGAAAATAAAAAAACGTCTAGAACAACGCTTTAATGAAGGCATGATAGCAGAAGTGGAAGGACTGCATAATCCGCCAGCTGGCCAAGGAGTCTCATGGGGATGGATGGAAAAAATCGGTCTTGAATACCGCTGGATCGCACGTTACTTGCAAAACAAAATTTCTCTAAAAGAAATGAAGGAAAAATTGTATTTTGACATCATTCACTACGCCAAACGCCAAATGACTTGGCTCAAGAGAGATAATAACATTATATGGTTAAATAACTATTCAAAAATAGAAGATACTGCTGCAAAATTTCTTCAAAAATAGAAAAAGGCTGTGAGATTCCACAGTCCTTTTCTTTTTTTCCGAGATGACTATGCGGCTTGAAGATTGAAATTGGAATGATTCAGAAATCCTCCCAGAAGTTCCTCGCTGCCGACACATTCACAGCACCTTTCCACTTGAGTGATTCCCATTTTCCGAGCTTTGTGTTTTGCATCTGAGCTTGCAGTCCAAAAATAATGACCACAGTCTGATAATTTAACATTGCCACATTCGCAAATCGCCACAGGAATTTCACCATATGCTCCCGCCATGATTGTCACCCCCTTTCCTTTGTTAAAGACCATTTTTGACTGAAAAAAAATCGCCATCACTGGCGGTTCTTGCGGTCGCTATTTTCAATATTTTCTGTTGTATTCTTGAATTTCGTCATAGACATTTTTTCTATCATACATCCAATCATAAAACTGCGCAAGATAGTCTTCTGAAAAAATCTTAGTAGCTTAAAAAATAAAAAACACAAAAATATATTTGCGTGATTTATTTTTTTATATTTCAAAATTACCTTTATCTTAGTTATAAGACAGGTACAAATTCATTTGATTACAATAAGCTCTGAAATCAATTCACTTTGCCTTGAAGATTTGCGACAACACATTTCGCATGCATAGTGGGCGATCGAGGACTTGAACCTCGGACCTCGTCATTATCAGTGACGCGCTCTAACCACCTGAGCTAATCGCCCATTAATAACCAAAAGGCTAATAAATAAGTTTTTCGGTCATCAATTAATGTGGACCGGACAGGACTCGAACCCGCTACCTCCTCAGTGCAAATGAGGCGCTCTACCAGGTGAGCTACCGGCCCATATTTGAAGTAACAGAATTTATTATACAGAAACTATAAAATTTGTCCATACCTCGGCTGAGATTATGCGTTTTTCACTGCAATAAACTGATTATTTTTAAATTTAACTTTTTTCAAATATTGTCCTGAGCAAAGCCTCTCTTCCCTTGCCATCTCTGGTTGAATAATAAATAATGTTTTTCTCGCTAGTTGATAAATTCAGCTTTTCTGTGATAGCTTTTTTCTTTTTCATCAATTCACTGTTTTTTACCTTATCCATCTTATTTGCCACCACAACGATTTCATATTCATTTTCCTGCAATAATTCCATCATTTCCAAATCAAACTTTGTCGCTCCAACATTGCCATCAATAATCAGCACGACTTTGTCCGGTCTTTTTTCATTTTGCTCTAGATACCACATGATCATTCTGCGCATTTTTTCGGCATGCTTGAGCGATATTTTGGAATAGCCATAACCGGGAAGATCTACAAAATAGACATTTTTATTGATCAGAAAAAAATTAAGCTGCAGCGTGCGTCCTGGCGTAGACGAAGAAATAGCCAAATCTTTTTTGCCAGTAAGTGAATTGATCAAACTTGATTTTCCCACGTTTGAACGTCCCACAAAAGCAATCTGGGGCAAATTATCATCTGGCAAACCTTCGCTGCCAATTACACCTTTCAAAAATTGTGCGCTGGAAATATTAATAATCATATATTCAATCTAACATATTTCTCAATTGAGAGATAGCGACTCGTCACATTGGACAAGTCGCTATAGGCAAAATTACAATTTCCCTTTTTCTTTTGGCTGCGTCCACACGCTTTGACATTGTGGACACGCTTGAATTCCAGGCGGCGATTTTGCAAAAAAATTCTTAAGACAGCTGTTGCACGAATATTCCACCAGACAATTCTGTCTCTTTTTATTTATCTGCTGCTGACAACTTTTTTCGGTGCAAAATTTAAACGCCTCGCATTCTTGATTCAAAACAATTTCCTCCTTTTACATATAATTTACCACCAGGAAATTTAATCATATAACAAGTATTTTGACAATATTTCATGAGTTACAAATTGTTTTTTTATATACAAAAACACCCCGATAAATCGGGATGTTTTCAAGTCGACTAAAGACTAGTAGCGATTTCCGCCACCGTTGAAGTCACGGCGAGGAGGACGAGCCTCCATTGGGCGAGCTTCATTCACGGTAAGCGTACGACCATCGAATTCTTTCTTGTCAAACATTTCAATAGCTTTTTGAGCTTCTTCATCTGTTGACATTTCAACGAATCCAAATCCTTTCGAGCGACCAGTCATTTTGTCAGTAATGATTGCAACTGAAGCAACAGTTCCAGCTTGTGAAAAATATTCTTTCACAACATCCTCCGTGCTTGAGTATGGCAACCCACCAACGTACAATTTTGTAGCCATTTTCGTCTTATATGAACCTGTTAACGTTTGTAAGCCGACCTTCTTTTCGTTTGCACGCGTCACACAAGACAAAACGAAACAAAACCAAGAATCTTACAAAACTACTTCAATTATATACGTTTAATTCAATTTAGTCAACCCTCTATTCTCTCTCCCATCAATCTAATACTCTTTCTCAGCTCCTTCTTCCGCAAATTACCAAAGGAGAAA
>CAZCMV010000009.1:0-46619 GCA_964500125.1 uncultured Bdellovibrionales bacterium
TTCCTTTAATTTTGCTAAATCCAGAGTGTTACCTATGTATCTCATCTTCTTCATGTCTTTCAGTATTACGCCCGTCAAAAAAACCATATTCCTGTGACGATCGTCAGAAGAATATGGTTTTGGGAAAAATTTGTGATTTGAAGGGTTTTTGCCGTGTTTAGTGCAGCTTTTTCAGCGCCTCGGCAAATTCTTCTTCCGTGGCGGTCTCCCCCTTGAGGATTTCACAATCCTTGCCTTGCCAATATGGTTGCATGTTCATGTTCTTGCGGGTCAATTTTTCCGCCATAACTCGGTCGCCACCGAGCGCATCCGAGAAAAAATGCACGCCTCCTTCAAAGATTTCCTCGCATGTTTTCACGCTACCGTCCTCATTGGTGCAGTAGAGACAAAACTTAGAGTTTTCATCGCCTCCGGCAAAATCTTCTTTTTTGCTCATCGGCATGCCGCATGCCTCGCAATATTTTTGCATATTATTTAAATTAAATGATTAGCGCGTTTGAATAATATAATGAATTAAATCAGGAATTCTTTTTTAAATACATTCTCATCTCTTCCAATTATTTCGAATAACTACTCCCTTCCCTTCTTAATTTTTCAAAACCTTTTTTAATAGCTTTGATTTCCGAATCCTCTTCTTTCTTATTTTCATCCATAATATTTCCAACTTCGTTTTCAGAAATCCAAACAAATTCCGAGTGATCTTCCGGATTCAACTTTATGCTATCAATAGAGTCTTCGAACTGAGCGAAATAAATAACTTCAATCGAATGGCTGCCTTTTATCTCATTAATATAGGTGAAAGCGGCAAAAGGCTCCTCTACTTTTATTCCCATTCCAAACTCTTCCATGATTTCACGCTTTAAACCATCTTCAAGAGTTTCCCCAAAATCAATATGTCCCCCAGGCAATTCAAACACTCCCGGCAAAAACTTTTTTGTTTTAGCACGTCTGGGTAAAAATAACTTCTTTTCTCCATTAAAATCATGGTAAATGAATGCGCAAGCTGTGATTACCTGCTGTCCATGCGAAGGAGTTTCACTGTCGTGAGATATCTTGTTTTGCATCGATTTATTTGCAATATAAAATCAAACCGTCTTATATTTATAATTCTCCCACTTTTCAAAAATACTTGCAAACTGCAAAAGCTCATTATCAGAAACCATATTCCTGTGACGGTCGTCAGAAGAATATGGTTTTGGGAAGAATAAGAAGAAGTGGGCGTTGGGTGGAAGGTAAGTTACGTAATTAATTACGGAATTAAATCAGGAATTAAATTTATTCCCCCTCAAACGTATTGTGCAAGATGGATTGCTCGAGACGGTCGAGGCCATTGTGGTGTTTGGAACACATTGTTGACATTTTCCTTTTTGAGATGTATTATATATGCATCAAGACAAAAAGGGATCCGAAAGGTGTTAGTGCCTTAGGAGCCCTTTTTTTATGGCTTAATAAAGGCAATTTTTTCTTTAATATCATCTTTATCCAGATAATCAAAGTACTCTGATCCAAGTTTTTTATATAAAGATGAGGCAAATTTCTTATTAGGAAAAAGTACTTTTTTAAACTTTCCTTCCTCAATCAGAAAATCCACCATTCTTTTGTAATCCCCATCACCGGAAATCAATAAAATTTTATCAAATTCCTCATTTTGATATAGTTTCTTCATAACTGAAAAAACAATATCTGCATCAACATTTCCTTTTTTGTTTCCAACCATCGCAGAATTATGCTCCCTGAAAACCAAAATAAACCCTGCTTCCTGAATTTTTGTGTACATATCGCGATTATCTTCAATAACGCAGCCTAAAAAATAATAAGCTACTTCGACGCGATATTTATCTTTAAGAAATACTCTGAATTTTTTAAAATCTATTTTCCAAGATGGATCAGTTTTTGTTGTCCCCATATAAAGATTTTGACCATCAATGAAGGCATGGTTTTTTTCTCTTGTCATAAATTTATTTCCAATTTAAGATTATTATCTTTTTATATTCATATAGCACGCATAGCGCGACAAGTATACCGTACTAATGGATCTCTCCGCCCCGGAACCGATTTTGACCATATCGTTGACATCAACGAAATGGTTGTGGATAACTTGCCCGCTGTTTTTGCAAGCCTCTTTGGCCTTTTCAACCACAAGCAAAAAATTGCGGTAATCTGCGTATTCCAAAACCTTTGCCAACTCACGTGCTGACCAATATTCACTCTGATATTCGTTGATCCTTTTTATTTCCTCAAAAATATTGTTGCCCATATTTTTGTGTTTATGCTTATAATGATATTGTACCACTATAAACAATATTTACAACCTATGATTATTAACATTCTCAAAAAACCATATTCTTGTGACGGTCGTCGGAAGAATATGGTTTTGGGAAGAATAAGAAGAAGTGGGTGTTGGGTGGAAGGTAAGTTACGTAATTAATTACGGAATTAATTTTCTGCAATTTTGACCAACGCATCTTTCAAAACCATGGTTGCTTTGCAATCGTCTTCATTATAATCCAAAATTCTTTGTAAATCTTTTGGATTTCTCGTTTCCAGATATGTATTGAACCATTGAATCGACAAGGCTCCAGAAGGGCTTTCATCACGCCACCTGAATCCCAAATATTGTGCGATTTCTTTGATTGAATAGCTCCCTAATGGCCAATCCGTGTCAGACAGAACTATTTTATATAGATCGATCACTTTGGGATTTGCAAAAAATTCAGAAAGCTCCTCATTCGTAATAACATCAGGATATTTTTTCTGCATCTTATAATAAGTCGTTTTTTCATGATGAGAATAATAATAAACCGCAAAGTCATCTTTGGGAAGCGAACGGATATAGTTCCAAAATCTTTGCCACGCATCTTTTTCGGCCTCTCTCGTATTGTCGGTTGCTGTAAAATCCAAAAATTTTTCCTCGTTGCCGTTCCTTTCGTACACTCCATGAAGATAGACAAATTCCTGGGTCGGATCGTCTTCGATATCAAAAAACAGTTCATGGGAAACTTTCGGCAGTTCCAGTTTTTTGTAGAGCACCAGACTTTTCCTGCCATGGATCATGTCGGCTCGAATAATGATCTTATTCAGAGTCTTTTCTGCCACTCCTTTGAGGAAATTTTTATCCTTCTTTTTTCTTTGCAGAATTTCTTCCATATCCAATTGCCCTATTTCTCCAACCTTGAAGACATACAGATCTTCATTTATGACATCCCTCCTTCCTCTTCCAAGCTGAAAAATATTTGATAAATCTTCATTTTCTTTGCACCATTTTTTGCAACTTTTGTACCACGGACAAAGCTTGCATGTTCCTGCCAGTGCTGGTTTATTTTGGATTTCATTATCCAAAAGATTTTTTACTTTCTCTTTTGTTTCTTCATAAAATTCCCAAAATGTTTGTTTGTTTCTTTTTCCCATGGGTTGATCAAAGATATATTCCATCTCCTGACCTGTCGCGTCTATCACAAATCCTCTTTTCGATTTTGCAAAACCCAAAATATCCAACAGTTCAATATACAAACAAAGCTGCACGGCATAGGTTTTCTTGGGCCTTCCCTCTCCGCCTTCCTCTTCTTCCACGCCCTCAACCCCCATCCCTGATTTTATTTCAATTGGCGCATATCCGCCGTCGGACATGCGTCGCAAAAGATCCGGAATGCCTTTTAATTTTCCATAAACTAGAACGCCTTGATAGATAAGCGGCACGCCTTGTTTCATAGCCTCAATCGTTCGCACGAACCTGTCTTGCAATTTGCCTTCGCGCAAATCCAAATACTCACCCACTCTTGCAACGACTCTTTCCTCGTGAGCCACACCTTTTTTCCAAAGCAATTCCACAAAAGGATTCGTTTCTTGGATTTTTTCATCCTGCGGACCATACACATCCCGCCACACCCTGTGTGGACATTGAATATAGTTATAGAGTTTTGAACCCGTGATGGTTTTCATTTTGAAAAATTATTCAAATCATTCAAGGCAAGTTCCGCCGCAAACGGAGAAACCTCGAATTCTTTGGCTATATTATCTGAAATGTAAGAATTGACCATTTTGTGGTTGATATTCTTCAAATCGTATTTATCCGCTATTCTCTTTCTTGCATCAACCAAGGACTCCCTTGGTAATAAAAAATAACTGGCAAAATAATTTGCTTGTGTTTCAAAAAATGAATATTGTTTTTCAGGAATTTCTCTTATAAATTTAAAAACGTCCTCAATGCTTTTTATTCCAAAACTTGAAAACAAATCCCTATGCAAAACATAATGACCCAGTTCATGCGCCAAGGAAAAATTGAGACGATTGGTCTGATCATACAAATAATTTTCTTGATCCACCCAAATAGAAGAAAAATCCGAACTAATCTGACTATCAACGCTGCATAATTTGAAAAGATTGGGAATCGGAATTATTTTTATCTTGAGTTTTATTTCTATTATATTTTCTGTCCTTACCGGAATTTCATCTCCCCATATTTTTTTTCTTAATCTATCCGACTTTGTTTTTATTGCCGTTTTCCCTACAAAAGGAACAACGATGTCTTTGTATTTCATTTTTAAGCATTTTTAATCAGGTTAATCATATTATCGATCTCTTCCTTGTTGGGTTTTCTATTTTTAAGCGTTCGAAAAAAGGCGGGAAGAGCGGCCACTAACTCCTTTTCTTCCATGATTTCAAAAGGGATTATTCCTTGGGCCACATTAGCCTGATAAATGAAATCTTCAAATTCTTTGCTGTCTTTTTTAAGTCCCAATGTTCTAGCCCACAATTCCAATGTTTTTTTGTCCGACGGGGGAGCTATTTTTCCTCTCTCAATTTTGCTGAAATTACTAGGATCATAATTCACCTTGCGACACATTTCCCGTAACGTAATTTCCTTCTTGATTCGCAAATCATAGAGAATTTTGCCAAATTTTTTTAAACTAACACTTGTTTTCATGGCGATTTACCTTAAATTTATACTTGTGGTATTATTTTACCACACTGATATATACCGTCAAGCGGTCAGAAATATTTCGAAGATATAAAAAAACGGCGGAGGATTTCTCCTTCGCCTGGCAGGTTTTAAACAATTGGCTTTTTAAGAGATTTATAATATTCGGCAAGACTTTTAATATGATGCTCACGCCCCGTCGCTTCATCCATGTCGGCGACGATAATCAATCCTTTCTTTGCTCGTGAAGTTGCGACATTGATCATACTGCGCTCCTTATCTGCCCACCGCTTCGTGCCTTCTTTCATCTTTTCATGCAAACACAAGCTCATGATTATAAAATCTTTTTCACTACCTTGGAATTTATATACCGTTCCACAGAGAAGCTCCTCGCTGATTTCGCGCAGACCTTTCGCCAGTTCCCTTTCTTGCTTGCTAAACGGAGTTATCACTCCAATATCATCGTATGATATACCAAATTCATCGTGCAAATGTTTTACCACATTGCAAACATCCGTAACTTCTTTTAAATTTGTATGATTGGTAAATCCTTCATCTTCAAGCTTTGAGTCAATCCAGAACATTCCATGACTATTTCCTTTTGTTGCAACTGTTTTTATTTTCAGTTTTCCATTATAGAAAAAACGATTGTTAAAATCTATGATTTCCGGATGGCAACGATAATGCTCATCAAGTAAAAGCGGTTCCCTCCCCGTAGTGTGCACAACCAAGTCGAAAAAAGATTCACTATAATGCAGTAATTCCTTTTTATCCTCTTTCAGATCACTTTCCTTAATCATTTTCTCCCTCAATTCCTCATCCTTAATGATTGGTTTTAGTTGATTTTGATCTCCTACTGCAACAACACGCTTGGCGCGATACATGAGCGGCAATACTGGTCCCACTAAACATTGGGCTGCTTCGTCAACAATAAGCAAATCAAACATGCCTTCATCCAACTTAAAATTGCTGCGTATGGACAAATTTGTCAGTCCCCATCCATAACACACCTCAAATAAAGCTCGCGTTGCTTTTCCAGTCTTTCCATCTTCTGCCCATTGCTGCATTTTAGGAATATATTTTGCCTTTTTCAAGATTAATTTTTGTGCCTTAGCACGAGCATATTTGCGATGTATTTTGGGAGAAAAAAAGAAAATAATTGCAGCAATCCGCCAAAAATAGAAAAAGGCATTTTTTGAAATATTTATCTTCCAAAAATATTCCGCAATCGATTTTTTATATTTATTATTCCCCGTTCTAATAAACAACTCCGGAATTCCGATACTTTCGATCTTTTCTGCGACCGAATCAACCGCTTTATTATTATGTGACGCGATCATCACTTTTTGATCGCGCAAAATCGCATTAATCAAAAGTCCCGTAATCATTTCTGATTTTCCATTTCCCGGCGGTCCGGCCACAGCAAGCATATCACTCTTGAGCCCATAGCGAATCGCTTTCTTCTGTGCCTTGTTCAGTCTTCCCGTCGCATTATATACAATTCCCCAACTCTTTGCGTATTTTGGTTTTCCTTTATCAAACACGAACGACAAGGAATTGTTTTTTGCTTCATCATTTCCAATCATTTCAGCAAGATCCTCTTTCAACAAAAACAGCGGATCACTTTTCTGTTCCGTTTCATCTTTTTGCAGCTCCTCTTGATCCTCATCGACAGGTAATTGCGCCTCAGCTAAAAAATATTTAAAGATATGTTTCATTTATCATTCACCCAACCAATTTGGTTTTGACTAGGATTTTTAGAGTTACGTAATTAATTACGGAATTAAATCAGGAATTAAATTTATTTCCCCTTCAAACGCATTGTGCAAGATGGATTGTCTTGAAAACGATTCAACTAGCTACAATTCCCCGCCAGATATATCAAAGAATCTTTCAAAGAATTTGGTGAGTTTGTCCAAAACGCTTTCTCGCTTTTTAGTACGTTCACCATCAGGAGAAAAACGAGATACTGGTGGTAAAACTTTCGTTATCGCAGTGCCTGTTGTTGCTACGCTGCCATCGCGAAACGCATTTTGTATGAATGTATATGTAGCGTCATGATCAAGATTTTCTGCTTTGATTATCTGCTCAAGCTCCTCGATTTTCTTTCCATTCATGAATTTCTGCCAATCCTCATCAACCACTGAATGGACATCAAGATTATGGATAAATTGATTGATAAGATCTTTCTTATTTCGCAGTTCTACACTGGAGTCAATTGCCTTGTTGATATCAATCAGTATTTCACGATTCTTAGTATGATCTTCGTGGTATTTTTTAATCAAACCAAGAATATAGTCGATGTTTATATCAACTTGTTTGATAAGTTCCATCTCAAAAACCACATCATCATTAACATTTTCCTTTTCGTCCTCATTGGATTTGCGAAATTCATTGTATAAATCAATGTACATGCTGTGATAATCCTGCACATCTCGCTGTGTTAAAATTTCATTTCCAGAAAACTCATCAAAAGTTGTCAAAATATTATGCAAGCGTAAAATGCCTCCATAAAGCTTGATAAATTCTTTCTGTGCCTGTTCACTCTCAATCCTTTCACCAACCGGAAACTTTTCCAAAAGTTCAGCAACGAGACTTGTGTATCCACGCACTTCCCTTTCTCCGTCTTTGTAGCCGTTGTAATATTCCTCGTATGACTTCAGTAGAACAATACCACATGCCTCTTTATCTCCAAACAATGAAATAGAGTCATTGGTAGCTTTTTCAAGATTGCGAAAACAAACAATGTTGCCAAAAGTCTTCACGCTGTTCAAGATACGATTGGTACGAGAATAAGCTTGCAAAAGACCATGCTGTCGTAAATTCTTGTCTACCCACAATGTATTGAGTGTGGTCGCATCAAATCCCGTCAAAAACATATTCACAACAATAAGCATGTCTATTTCGCGATTCTTAACGCGTTCGCTAACATCTTTGTAATAATTTTGGAATTTTTCAGATGAAGTATCAAAGGAAGTTCCAAACATGATATTGTAGTCCTTGATTGCACTCTCTAGAAAATCCCTTGAGCTCGCATCCAAACCACTAATATCTTCCGAATTTTCATCAATCATTCCATCTGCATCTTCATCATTCACTCCAAAACTATAAATCAAAGCGATCTTAAGACGCTTATCACTTGCCGAATCCACAAGCTGCTTTTTAAATTCCGCGTAATATTTTTTAGCTACATCAATGGAAGACACTGCAAAAATAGAATTAAATCCAGCCAATCTCCTATCCTTTATCTTGTAAAAACTATTACGTTTGGTTTTTTGATCAAAGTGTTCAATAATATATCCCACAATATTTTTCAAACGTTCTGGAGCCGACAAAATAGCCTCACGATCAATGTCACTCACCTTTTTATCTTCAATGTCTTCCGCTTCGCGAACCGTAGAAACATAATCGACTTTGAACGGCAGAACATTTTTATCTGCAATGGCATTTATAATTGTATATGTGTGCAATTTCGTGCCAAAAGCTTGCTCAGTAGTTCGCAGATCAAGTTTCCCACTAGATGAGGCATTGGCGGCAAAAATAGGTGTGCCCGTAAAGCCGAAAAGATGATACTTATTAAAAGCATCGGTAATTGCCTTGTGCATTTCACCAAATTGACTGCGATGACACTCGTCGAAGATGATCACCACATGACCATCAAAAATTTGATGACCTTTATTTTTGCTGATAAATTTATCTAGTTTTTGAATGGTTGTAATAATTATCTTTGCGCTTGGATCTTCCAGCTGCTTTTTTAAAACTTTGGTGCTAGTGTTGCTGTTGGCCGCTCCTTTTTCAAATTTGTCATATTCCTTCATTGTTTGATAATCCAAATCCTTGCGATCCACCACAAAAAGAACCTTATCGATATATGGCAATTTGGTGACCAATTGAGCGGTTTTAAAACTAGTCAAAGTTTTTCCTGATCCTGTGGTGTGCCATACATACCCGCCCGCTTCAACAGTTCCCAGTTTTTTGTAATTGGTACTAATTTGGATTTTGTTCAATATTTTTTCCGTGGCAACAATTTGATATGGTCGCATAACAAGAAGCAAACGATCGGTAGTAAAAACACAATACCTGGTCAAAATATTGAGGATTGCGTGCTTGGCAAAAAAAGTTTTGGCAAAATCCATGAGATCCATAATCGGCTGATTGGTAGCATCAGCCCACCAACTCGTGAATTCAAAACTATCACTGGTCCGCTTGCCTTTTTTGACTGTGCACTCACTGGCTTCTTTGATATGTTGTGCCCTGGTGGTATTGCTGTAATATTTTGTATGCGTCCCATTGGAAATCACAAAAATTTGGATATATTCAAAAAGACCCGATGCGGCCCAAAAGCTTTCTCGTTGATAACGATTGATCTGATTAAAAGCTTCTTGAATTGCCACGCCACGACGCTTGAGTTCAATGTGTACCAAAGGCAGGCCATTCACCAGCACAGTCACATCATAGCGATTGGCTCGCTGTCCATCACCTGTTGCATATTGATTAATGACTTGCAAGCTGTTGTCGTGAATATTATCCTTTTTCAACAAATAAATATTCTTTACCGTGCCATCATCACGCGTGAGATTTTTGATATAGTCTTCTTGAATGGTTGCGGTCTTTTCTTCAATGCCCTGATTTGGATTGGCCAGTTCGCCAACAAAAAAGCGTTCCCACTCTGAATCAGAAAATTCAAAGTCATTGAGCTTTTCCAATTGAGCGCGCAAATTTAAAACCAAATCCTCTTCGGAAGTGATGGAAACTTTTTCGTAAGCTTGAGTCTCAAGTTGTTTTATGAAAGCCCGTTCAAGCTCCGCCTCGCTTTGATATGAAACAGCATCGCGCACTCGGTCAGCAATTTTTTTATATTCCGCCACCACAGTACTCTGCGGATTTTCCGCGACTAAATTGTATTTATAATCAACCGACATATTCTTTGAAAGTTAAAAGCTTATTTCGATAATATTCATATTGTTTTCTGCGAGCAGCGAGTTCAGCCGGCAAGCCGATTGAAATATCATTAGCAAGCATTTCAAATTTATCTAATACTGACGCAATTTTTTCTTGTTTCGGAATTTCAGGCACTGGAATCATTATTTTTTTAAAATTATCATTATAAAGTCGTTGGATTGTGCCACCTTCTGTTTGCCATTTCACAGTCGCGTAGAAATGATATAAAAATCTATTCAAAACCTTTTTTCCATCATGCTCAAGCCAAATAATATTTGAATCCTGAAAATATGCCGGCTCTCCATTATAAACGACTCTTCGTCCGATAGTTCCAGATGCAGACAAAAGAATGTCACCTTTTTTTGGAAAAGAAAATTTTTCTTTATATTCTTCAAATGTTTTTTTAGATATAAAAGCATCCGGTTTTTTACCAAATGTGCCAATTTTATAAAATGGAATTTCTCCGGCCGATGATGTTTCATTTTTAAATATTCTTTTACACATTGATATCTTGCCAATATTACCAATACTTAACCAATTAACCACTTTATTTTTTGGACTCAACAATTCTGAACGATAATGTTCATATTGTTTCTTCCTTGCTTCCAGTTCTGCTTCCAGTTCTGCTTCCAGTTCTGCTTCCAGCTGCGTAAAGCTATCGAGAATTTTAACAATTTCTTCTTGGATCGGCAGGGGCGGGATGGGGATTTTCATATCAAGCACTTTTGCCATACTTGGATGTTTAATTCCAGATCCACGATAAAAAGATTGTATTTCTTCTGTTCGATTCAACATGACATAGTACAAATATTTATTATTTAAATAATTTGTATCAAGAGAAGTAGCCAATCGATTATCCGCAGTCAAAAATTTTCCTCTATAGTATTGAACATTTGCAGTGCCACCCCAAGGGATAGTCACGACCTCACCTTCACTAACCTTATTCCCAGCAATTTCTTCCGTTGTATAAAGTTCCGAGTTATTTGTTGTGAGCAATTTTACATCCCCATTTTTAATTCGAAGATTTTTCAGATCACTAGCCAGAAGGTAATGATATTTAATAACTTTTTCTTGTTTGTAATTTTCTACAGCATTGAACTTTTTATCCCACGCAGTAACCTCCCAGAGATGCTTAAATTCCACGCCATTTGGACATAGCTCCGAAATTAGTTTTTCAATTTCTGATTGGTGTTTTTTCATATTAAAATTCTTCATTCTCTATAAAATTATAAATTTCAATAATTTTATTTTCCTCGTCATCTTCCTGAAGTTCCATGCTGCTTAATAATTCATAAAACGGATAAAATCCATCGTCATGACTATTAACTAAATTTTTGCATACATCCAGATAGTAGGTATCTTTTCTAGATCTATAAATAAAATCTTCATTAATGGAGAAAGTTTTTTCAAAGTCGTACGATTCAAAAAACTCTCTTGCTAGATTATATTTATAGCTCCACTCACCATTATCAAACATAGATACATCAGCTAGCTTTTTAAGATTTACGTAAAGCTTAATTAGATTAGTAATTAAATTCTCACTATTATTAAAATCATCCTCGTCAATAAATAACTTTTTTAATTTTAATTTGAGATCAAAAAGTTTTCTTTCATCTATATCGTTATTTTTATACTTATAAAGGATGTTAAGCGGCTTATCCCTTCCCGTGCATATGCCAACAAAATTTTCTATATCTTTTTCAAAAGTATCAGCACCTAAACAAAATTTTCCTTTAGCATTATCTAAAATATAATCATTCAATTTTTTATGATCAACACCATTTGTTTTAGCATCATTATCTCTGTCAAATATTATAAAATGCTTGACTCCAAATTTATTCAAAAGATTCATAAATCTTACCATATTATGTTTTCCATTTATATCTATAATACAGAGACCATCTGGCTTAATATCATCCCAATTTTCGTTTAAAAGATAATCAAAAAATAGTTTTTCTGTGGGACCCTCTACCAACAATATTTTTTGTGCAAAAAATAAAGAAGTTCTATCTTGATTTAACCATAAAAAATATCTTATTGCCTCAGAGTCTACAGAATAAGTAGGAACGGTACCTAAAATATTAGAGAGGGATTCGTTATCAGACAAAAGCTCATCTAAATCCCTTTTGGTAAGTTGATGAATAATAGTGCTTTCTTCTTTTTCCAATCTGACAATATTAGTTAAATCTTCAATATTTCTACTTGTAAAAAAATTTGAATGGGTACTTACTATGACTTGTTTGTCATTCTCCTTGCTTAAAATCGATAAATTTTTATTCATTTTTTCTTCTTGCGTGAAATGCAAAAAAGCTTCCGGTTCTTCAAATAAAATTAATGTAAAGTCAGGTGAGAAAATTTTTCTCTTTTCATCTACACGTTTACTATTTTTTTGATTTTGTTTAATTTCGGAATCTATTTTTATTAAGGAAGCAATTAAACCTCTCTGAAAACCCTGCCCAAATTTATCAATATCAATTTCTGATGATAAATTTTGATCAACCAACTTAGGAGTGATAAGATTTTTTAAAATTATATCCGAGGTAATATGATTCATTGAAATTTCAAAATCGATATTTTTCCAAGATTTTAACTCGTCTTTTACTTTTCGTTCTATTGTGGAAATAGAATCCCCATTATCATTTTTTTATCCGAAAGAACGCTTTTAATTTCGCTTAGTTGACGATTAATCTCTTCAAATCCTGGGATTTTTTCAACTATATCACCAACTACATAGTTAACAATATCCCTAAAGGGTGAAACGCCCGTTGTCTTTAACATTTCATCAGCTTTGCTCACGGAAGGAATGAATATCAACTTGCCAAGCTTGCCTTCGGAAACACTCTTTGCTCCATAAAATTCTTCATCATGCAGAGCCCCATCAGCTTTCATCGCATAAAGCTTATTTATAATTAAATTTCTTCTAAGGGATAAAGTTTTTTCTTCATTTTGATATTTTGTATCAATTTTTACATATTCATCATCACTTAATTGAAACTCAATTTCAACATAAGATTCTTCACCAAGGTCTTTGTTTTTAATTTTGGGAAAATCTTTGTCCTTATTAAATTTTAAATCTCCATAGAAAATTCTTATTGCACTTATAATATTAGATTTGCCAGAATTGTTTTCACCAACCAAAATAGAATAATCATTCAAAAAAAATTCCTCATCAAGAATTGATCTAAAATTATGAATTTTTATCCTGATTATTCTCATATTTATTATTTTACCCTTCAATTTCCCTAACAATTTTATCTATAGCAACTCGCAACTCATTCTGCCTTTTTACAATATGAGCAATATCCGAATTCAATTTTTTGATATCAATTTCCTCCCGTGTATCTTCCTGCTCCACATAACTCGACACCGCCAAATTATAATCATTCTCCGCAATTGCTTTGCCATCAACCAATTTGGCAAAATGATCTTCGTCTTTGCGCGAAATAAACACATCCAAAATTTTCTTGCGATTAGTTTCGCTCAATTTGTTCTTGTTTCCATTTCTGACAAACTCCTTGGATGCGTCAATGAATAAAACTTTATTGTCCTTCTTGCTCTTTTTCAAAACAATGACGCACGTCGCAATTGAGGTGCCAAAAAACAAATCCGGCGGAAGTTGAATAACCGCATCAACATAATTATTCTCCACTAAATATTTTCTGATTTTTTGCTCGGAATTTCCACGATAAAGCACACCTGGGAATTCAACAATGGCCGCTGTGCCGCTCGTGGAAAGCCAAGAAAGCATATGCATTGTGAAAGCTAAGTCAGCTTTGCTTTTTGGTGCCAAAACTCCCGCCGGAGAATAACGCGGGTCATTGATAAGAAGTGGATTGGCATCACCCTCCCATTTGATGGAATAGGGCGGATTGGAGACGATTGCATCAAAAGGTTCGTCATCCCAGTGCCTCGGATCAGTCAACGTATCGCCAAGCGCGATATCAAAATGATTATAATTGATGTCATGCAAAAACATGTTTATGCGACAAAGATTGTAAGTAGTGAGTTCTATTTCTTGACCATAAAAACCCTGACGCACATTTTCTTTGCCTAGCACTTTGGCAAATTTAAGGAGAAGTGATCCAGATCCACAACAAGGATCATATACTTTATTCACCTCTTTCTTGCCAACCGTTGTTATTTCAGCCAAAAGCTCACTAACTTCTTGGGGGGTGTAGAATTCACCTCCCGATCTCCCAGCATTCGCAGCGTACATTGTCATTAAATATTCATAAGCATCTCCAAAAACATCAATCGTATTGTCGGAATAATTGCCCAGCCGCAATCCACCGATCGCTTCAAACAACTTGGCTAATTTATGATTTCTTTGTTCAACCGTATTGCCAAGTCTTTTTGAATTCACATCCAAGTCATCAAACAAGCCTTTCAAATCATTTTCACTATCAAATCCCTTGGCAGAATTTTCAATGCTTCGAAAAATAGCAGAAAGAGTTTCATTGAGATTTTTGTCATGACGAGCATTTTTTTGAACATTCACAAATAGCTCACTAGGCAAAATATAGAAACCTTTTTCTTTTACCGTGTCCGAGCGACCAAATTCCGCTTCTTTATCAGAAAGAGTTGAATAATCAAAATCTTTTTCTCCGGCTCGGCGCTCATCAGCATTAATATAATTCGCCAGATTTTCACTTATAAACCGATAAAAAAGCATTCCTAAAACATATTGTTTAAAATCCCAACCTGTAACGCTCCCTCGAAGATCATTAGCAATCTGCCATATGGCTCGATGTAATTCCGCTCGCTCTTGTTCCTTGGTTGTATTTGTATTATTTGCCATAAAATTTATTTTTATAAACCACAAAATGCGGTAGCTTATTGAAATCCCCTCCTAATAAACGACCCGTCGCAATTTCACAGGGTAAACCCCTATTTACTCCTGTAATCCTTAATTTCAACACCACCTCGAATCCTTTTCACAACAACCTTCTGCTTCTCGCGCCAGCCGAGCTCACGAACAATTTCAATCGGAATTGTGACGGAAATGGATTTGCCGCCGCTCTTGGCAAGTTTACGGATGCAATCATCCTCGTTTTTTCTTCGCGCCATATATTTGTTTTTGAAAAAATTACGGAATTAATTACGTAATTCCCTTATTTTCATTCTACTCCCCTTCCCACCCCAAAACAAGCCTTATTTTTAATTTATCCACAAAAAAGCTTGAAAGAATCAGAGGTTTGTGATAGTATATAAACATAGACAAGTAAATTCCTTATGCGTGGGGTTCCGGATGGTTCCTCGCAAATAGCGCATAAGGTTTTGTCTTTTTTAGGGAAATAAAGGGCTTTCCTCGACTATTTTCTGCCTTATAACATTATAACAACTTTCATCCCCCGACTCCCTTTTCTTATATATCGCCCAGCAAATAAAATCTACCGCCTGCAAACATTTCTCACTTGCAGGTGTTTTTATTTCTATATGCAAATCCAAATGATGATTATTTTTTATCTGTCCTTTGATATAGCTTCTGAAATTATCATTAAGAAACTTGTTTGTTTCCCTTCTTGAAGCAATCAGGGTTATGGGTGCATCCAGCGGTACAAGTTTTTTTGTAAAAATACGATCAAGCAGAATATTGGAAACATAATTATACAAAACATGTTTTTCATCTCGAAGCTTTGTATATACCTTTGCCTTATTGAGATATATCGAGAGTACTGAAATATCTTTTTCATTCAAAAGCTCTAATGTCTTGATAATGGTTTTCGGCTTCTCCTTACACGCATGTAAGACTCCGACATGCTTTTTTAATTCCTTTTTACTTAAATTTTTTGCAACTTTCTTGATTACTTTTTCAACCGGACCTTTATTTTTCACAAATAAAAAAGTTACCACAAAATATTTCGAAGACTTTCTGCTCGAATCAAATCCAAGATCCCCACTTTCATCAAGAAATATATAGGCCATGTATTAAATCTACTACGTTATATCAAGACAATATTATTAATCTTTATTGTCATTCTATTCCCCTTTCCCCCACTATTCAAGAAAAAGACCGGGGTTTCGGTCTTTTTTGTGTCGCCTATTCTTATTTCCCCTTTGTCTTCTTCTCAACTTTTCTCTCCAAAATTCCGCCAATCTTCGCCAAAAATATTTCTTAATTGTTCATTGGTGATTTTTATTGCCTTCATATTTTTCAGATCCCTACATCAAAAAGTAGTAATCAAGAGGAATCGAAACAATTTTTGTTTCGCTGTCCAGTTTCAATTCGGAATTGGAAAAAATAATGCCATAATCCGACTTTATTTTGCGCATAGTTCCAATGACCTGTTTTTTATCCTTATTTCCCATGCCAACCTCAATAATGATTTTTTTGCTATTTCCTATTTGCAAAATAAAATCAGCACCTCCTTGAGAACTGTCGTAACGAATAATTCCATCTCCTCGCAAAATAAATTCCCGATACAAGTGCGTACCTATTGAATCTTCCAACAATTTTCCTTGTCTGGTCAGATATGTATCTTCATTTCCAGTAAAATAGAAAAATGACATTCGTATTGCCGGACTCATGAAGAGATATTTATTTGGCTTGTTGGCAATCGTCATGTTTGAACCATGGGGAGGGATTTTCACCACTAGTTCGGCTTTTTCCAAAACATCAAAAATATTCGCAATTGTCAGTCTATTGATTTTGAATTTTTCAGCCAAAGTATTCATGCTCGTAACATCATTTTCAGCGATTGCAAACAAAATTCTTTTCACCGCGCCAAGAGTATCCTGATCAAAATTTCCCAATATTGTCATGTCTTGCTGAATAACCTTGTCCAATAACATTGAAATATTATTATAGATGGAAATCTCATCCGGCATCACAAGTGCAAAAGGAAAAGTTCCATAAGACAAATATTTTCTCACATCATGTCGATCAATCTTTGACCAATAACTATTAACTTTACTTTCCAAGGTGGACAGATTAGCATAAACATCCTCTGCCGAGTTGGAAAAATAAATAGACTGTCTTATTTTGCTTTTCAAATCAGCAACGGGATATGTTTTGTTTTTTATCATTTCAAACTCACTAAAACACATCGGGGTCATTGGTTCAAATGTTGCTCTGCGAGCAATATTAGGTGTTGACTGCAAGGCAATCGCAGCTGACCCGGTTACGAAAAAAAACACATTACTAGTTCTTTCATATAAAGACTTGAGTGAAATAGCCCATTTAGGATCTGTTTGAATTTCATCCAAAAAAATCAATACTGGTTCCTTTATACTTTCCAAATTCTCGCCGATAATCTTTTCGTAAGAAGAAACTATCTCATTTACGCCAACATTATAATAGTTTCTCATATCTTCCACTGATAAGAACAAGACTTGCGAACCACGACTCTTGAATTGGGAACAAATTTGAGCCATTAAAGTTGTTTTGCCAACACCCCTAAATCCCGGAACGATCACCATCCTATTTGAAGACTTTTTTTCTAAAAAATCATTGATATATTTCTGTAATTTTACATACAAAAAGCGTTGCGGATATTTTTTTCCATCCGGGCCATGCGTAAAATGTCTCAACCTATCATCAGCAGTCAAAATTTGCTTTTGTAGGTATTTTATCAGTTCTTGCTTCATATATATTTAACTATACTACAATTATACGTTTGTAGTATATTATACTATACAAGTAATGTCAATTGGTTAATTTTTGGCTTTTTTTAGCCTCTTTTTTAACCATTCTCTTGTTTAAAATATTTTTCCCTTTTTTGGCATTATCCTTGTTTAAACATGCCCCATAACAGACAAGTAATTTGCATCCTTTTTACTGAGTAAAACGTAGGTGTAATACATATTTTCATACTCGCTCAGACTAGACGGGCGGGCAGCCGAGTTAACGAACAATTTCAAAACAAGCCTTATTTTCTGTTTTTCCACAAAAAATTTAAAGAATCAATCTATTAACAATCTGACTCGTCAATATTCCTTTACCCAAACAGAAGCTGCTATATCTCTTATTAACTGATCAGACTTTTCATCCCCTTGGTGTCCAGAAAAATTTTCACTGACTTGCAGATTGTATTTCCCATTGATGACAGTCTCATACACCGTAATACTGTTAGCACCCCTAATGTCTCTGTGTGTATATCTGATAAATTCTCGATTCCCAATTTTTATCTTGGCTACATTACAATATCCATTCCCACAGCCGCTATTCACAGCGTTTTTGTAAATCATGTCATAGGTCAATCCGTTTTCAATCTTATACGAGGAGACATCGGCATAATTCGATCCGGTTGCGACATCCTTGAGATTAATCATACTACTTTGGTCATTTTGCGGTATGAACATATTTGAGTTGTATTGAAAAGAAAATCTCTCATTTTCGAATTTGACCATATTTGCCTGCGCAGTATTCAAGCTTTGATCGCCGCTTTGTACCTGATTATCAACTATTCCCACAGGAGCAACACCGTCTCCTTCAGGCCTGTATGGCAACGGGACAGTCCTTTTGTCCAAATCCGTTTCCTGTTTTGCAAAAATAATAGAGTTATCACTATCGATTGAGACATCCCAAGCAAAATCCCCACCAAAATCCCTCGCTCTCCCTTGCTGCAAATCCACAATCTTCATCGCTCCTGACAATTGGTCATACATGATATAGTTTCCAAAAGTAAACATGAATTCAGGCTCAACAAAGGGCGCTTTAGTGATGACCGAAAACGCCGTCGGATCAACTTGGTCCATAGTTTGGGAAACAAGCATGGTCTTATATTCACTCACAAAAAAATTTTCCTTATTCTGTATTGGTATATTCGCCTTTTCGGCATCAATCGCACAAATCAATTTACTCTCATTGAATATGAACCCTTGACAGGGACTTAGGTTGGTCACTGGCACGCTCTTTATGTCTTTTTCTGCAACATCCATATCATCGATCCGGAAAAATTTTTCTTTATCTAAATATATGATAGAGTCATTCGAAATAAAGGCAAAGTCCTGAGTATATGAATCAAAACCGGAATCGTATTCAGGATTTTCCCTGCTGGCAAGAATTTTGTGTGTACCAGTAGCAGGATTGATATATACCAATGCCCTGCCCATTTTCAGCGTCGTCTCCCCCACAATGAGTCTTGCAGCTTCATATTCACACACCATCCTGCTTCCATCTTCATTCCATTGGCAAAAATGTGGACAGATCATCTCGTTGTGTTGGGAATTCATCATACACATGTCAATATTTTTATCCTTATCGATTCTCGACTTCAGGGTCTTGCAATCACCATATTCATATGATTCACACTCGACATAATATGTGCCTCCAGGAGAAACATATCCTATGTTTTCCGATCCTGTGGAATATAATATTTTTTTGTCCTCCCCGTATGCTCCACTTGTGATCACATCTCCATTTTCGGGATAAATGAATGTAATATCTGTTTTGACAGGATCTTTCGTTTCATATTCATCGGCATATTGCTGACGATCATTTTTTGCTTTTATCTGATGCTTCGCACTAAAAAAAAGTCCAAATGCGGTTGTCATAACAGAAATTATCACTACAAATGCAACATATGAGTAAAAATATTTTTTATGATCCGATAGTAAGCGCTTCTTTTCCAACAAAAATACTATTATATAGATCAATGCCAATGAAAAAACCAAGGGAGCAAACGTAAACAAAAATAGAACCGAGGATCCGCCGAACATGGGAAGAACACCTGCAACACCAATTGTAAATACAATAGATGCCGCCTCAAAAGGTCCGAAACGATGCACTGCCGATTCAAGCAAAAGACCATTCTCGACATAAAAAATCCAAAGATACCACGAATAAACCGCGGCAACCAACAAGAAAATCGTCACGTAAATCACGATAGTGTAGGTAGCACACCTTAGTATATTTGCTGTTTTAAAATTTGATTTATCCATGTTGTTTTTGTTTTTGAAAAAATTACGGAATTAATTACGTAATTCCCTTATTTTCATTCTACTCCCCTTCCCACCCCAAAACAAGCCTTATTTTCGACTACTTAATATTTGCGTGACGAGAGCTATCATCTGATCTTTTTTCTTTGGAGAACTCTCGGCAATAAGCAAAGTCAAAGCCGTCAAAGCGCCTGGGTTGATATTTCTTGCACCCTTGGCACGACTTCTTCTCAAAAACCATACGAAAGCAAACGCCCCGGAGCGCTTGTTTCCATCCACAAAAGGATGGTTTTTCACCATAAAATACAAAAGGTGCGCCGCTTTTTCCTCAACCGTAGCGTACACAGGCTTGCCACCAAAAGATTGCATCACATTTCCAACGATTCCCTCTACACTTCCCGCGCTCCTCTCTTGCGCAAAAATATCTTTTGCCTCACCTTTCTTAATTAGTTCATTACGAAGACTCGCAATCGCCTCGGAAAGCTCTGCTCCCGTCAACTTCACCGCTTTCTTGGTCGTGCCGATCGACTTGAGTTGTTGCTTGTCATAGGCATCCAGCGAAACCCAGGTAAGGGCAAACTCTTTGATCAACTCAAGTACCATTTTGGGATCCAGTTTGACATGCTCCGGCAGAAGACTCTGAATATCTACCACCGCTTTCATGAATTTGTCATAATTCTTGCCAATCTGCTTGCGGTTAATAGTGTAACCCTTAGTAATGTGCTCTCGCAAAGTCTTAGTTGCCCACTGACGGAATTTGGTAGCAGTTTTTGAATTCACCCTATATCCAACCAAAATAATCATATCAAGATTGTAATGATGCACTTCGCGTTCTATTAGCCTTTTGCCCTCCTTTTGAACTATCCGGAAATTCCGGATAGTTGATTTTTCTTTCAACTCTTCCGATCTATAAATATTTTTAACATGTTCATTGATTGTACGGACGTCAACGCCAAAAGCTAATGCTATCTGCGCCTGTGTTGCCCATATCGTCTCTTGCCGAAAATCACCCTTGAGTTCTATCGCTCCGGTTTTTGATTGATAAATCACAACTTCCCTATTTTTTTCTTTATCTTCTTTCTTTTTCATATTGATTTTCAAAGTTATCTCAACTATTATCTCCAATCTACTCCCCTTTCCCCATTATTCAAGCCACGAAAACCAGCCTTAGCGTCAACCCCAAGCTGATTTTTTTTGTAATTTCCTCCATTTTCACCCCTTCCTCTCCTTTATCGATTGCCAGATTATCAAAACAAGACTGATGATGACAAACAATACCCCCATCCAGATGGAAACAAGTTCTTTGGTAGGGCCAAAGTTAATAAACCCTCCAGTTGACACGGGCGCAAGAAAAATAAATATTATTGTAAGAATTATCCAAGCAGCCGCAAACTTAAGCCATTTTTTAAAGACATTATCATTTATAAAAAACAAAGACAGTGAAATTACTAACATTGCTACAGATGAAAAAAATAACGGCTTGCCAATTGTTTGAGATGATTTATCCAGACATCCATCATAGCCACCAAATGTATAAACGTTTTCACATAAACCAAACTTTAATTTATTGCCTAAGATGTAGGCAACCAAAAATAACAACAAACCAACGAGAAGCACGAAAATTCTCCACCAATAAGTTTTTTTCATATTGTTTTTTTATTATTTTTTTTCTTAATTTTACTACTTAATTGCATTATTTCCCAACCATTGCAAATCTTCGATCAGCAATAATTTATTTTTAGCGTTATAAAATTTTTGCTTGTGGTTTATTTGTTTGATCAAAAATTCAACATGTTCTTTGATTTGTTTTCTAACAATTGCCTTGATGATGTTTTTAGCTTTTTGACTGATGTGCGGATTATTTTCAATCATTTCCAGAAAATTTAGCCTCTGTTCGATTACTTCCAACGAAACCAAAAGCACATTCTTTTGTTGTTTATTTTTGATCAGCTTGGCATTATAGTATTTTTGGATGTTGTCTTTGGTTGCTTGCAGGCTTGTGGTTATGGAAAAACTTATTTCAGCCGTTCCCACATTCCCCGTCTCATCAATAGCGTTTATGCGTAAAACATGACTGCCTAAATTTAATAAAGACAGGTCTACTGTTTTTTCATCATAAACATTTCCGTCAAGCAATATTTCCTTAGTGATATTTTCCTGTGCAGATTTGTTATCACTTATTTCATATGAAACCTCAATAACTTCGTTATTTTGATATTCCTTGTTTTGTGGAGATGAAATTTCTATGGTTGGCGGAATTGTGTCTCTTATCTCTTGTGTAATAACTTCATCGCCTTCCACTTTGATTTTCAATGGTTCACCCAGTGTGTTTTCTTGCGCTATTCCTTCCACTTCCGCGATTGATTCAGTCGTACTGCCGTCTTCATTTTCGGAAATTTTTGCCATTTTGATTTTGAAACTTCCGTTTCCGGTTCCTTGCGTTAATATTTGGTATTCCCCATTCTCAGAATTTGGAATGGTAATATATTCATTTTCGCTGTCAAAGCCAGAATAAAAAGCTCCCGGAATTTCGTTGATAAGATTTCCCATTTGAAAATCCTTGCCAACTCTTTTGCCAGTGCTTGTTTCGACTATTTGGATGTCAATGGGCGAATAGACAGAAATAATCAGAATATTTTTTATCATGGAAGCAAGGCTTTCTTCTGTTGGTCTTGCACCCGTGAGCAATTCCAAAACATCAAGCTGTGCTTTTGTGGGAATATCACGATGAGCAGAATCTACTTCAATAATATTATCCGAAGAAATATTCTCACTTTTAGCAGAAAAATCAGGAACTGTAGAATCCCCCCTAGAATAAAACATTCCTCTGTCTCCCCATGGGATTTCAAACCCCAACGGATAGCCATGTTCCCATGTTTTGCCCTCATCATTTAAATAGACAATGTTATAACCAGCAATTGTGCTTTTGTCCCCACCTGTTTTGCCGACAATTTTGTCAAATTCCACGTTTAGAAGTTTTGCTTTTCTGGAATCACCATTGAGTAATTCCAGGAAATCATTCCTTGGATATCCTTCTGGGTATATTTTCATTTGTCTATCATCTAACGCATTTTGCAAATATTCATAAACTGGAAGCAATTCCTTGAGCGATTCAATGGGACGATCGTGTACATAATCAAAGAGGTTGTCACATTCTTGATCAGCTTCCTCCATTTCTTGCTCCAACAAGTGTTTGCTATATATATCACTTGGCGTCCAAAACCAAGCATCTCCTTCCCATTTCAAATATGCTTCGGGGGCGCCATTATGCGGTGTTCCAAGAGTGATTAGTTGATCAACATCATTTTGATAATAATCAGATTCAATATATTCACGCGCCAAAAGTCCCCCCATTGAATGCGCCACCAGATCAACTTTCGGCCAATTTAATTGCTGCTTAATTTCATTTATTTTATCGCGCAATAGCTTGGCATTTCCCACATTACTATCTCGCCATTCATAGGGAAAAGTAAACAAAGTTTGCTCTGGTACATAACCATTATTTGCCATTTCCTGATATAAATTGTCATACGTGTGGAAAACAGGATCAATCTGCCATACGTTTTCTTTTTTGGCAGACCCTAAAATACCAGGTATCACAATTACGGGATCGCGAAATTCTTTTTCCGTGCGCCATGGATGAAAATCAATTTTATCATCCATTTTTTCAAAATAGCAACAAGTATCTTTTCCCAATGCGCCGCAGACATAGCATGTCTTTTGCGGACCGTCGGAACTTCCCCACCAATTATATCTCAGATCCGGACTATGCACTGAATTAGCATCGTTGTATGCATCTGTTTGATTGTTTATGAAAGATGATCTGTTGACTCTCAAGTTTCTGGGGTCTGCACCATATTCAATTCCCACAGCATATTTATTGTCATGAAAATCTGATGCTTGGATATCTATTTTTCCATCTTTCAATAAAACAAAGCCAGCTTTGTAATTGCTGGCGAGCGCGGTATTCTTTATTTTTTGATTGTTTTGGACCAGGAACACGATATTGCCCGCTCCGCTGATGTCGGCATTTCTAACCGAGACATACCCTCCCGAAGCGGCACTTATCGCATAGCCCAGATTTTCTTCCAAACC
This sequence comes from uncultured Bdellovibrionales bacterium, assembly GCA_964500125.1. Taxonomy (GTDB): domain Bacteria; phylum Patescibacteriota; class Minisyncoccia; order Moranbacterales; family GWC2-37-73; genus CAZAFB01. The sequence goes on from CAZCMV010000009.1 coordinate 23,834, forward strand.
ATCTTCTTTTTTGAGAGTGACTTTTTCTTTTTCCGTGCCATTGATGTAAAGATTACCCAAAACATTTATTCTTGCGTTGTTTTTGAAAGTCAGAGTTGTTCCTTTTTTAATAACGAGAGTGGCACCAGATTTTATAGTTAAAGTTCCTTCTATAGTTTGGAAACTATCCCATACCTTGTATCCTGATATTTCAGTTTCTTGATCGGCTTTGACAGATTCAAATATGCCCCGTGGATTTATGTGGAACAGCAGAAAAGAAAAAACTAAAATCGCTGCAAAAATACTTTGCTTGTTTTTTCCGATTGTCATTTTTTTGAGCCCCCTTTGTTTGAAAAATATTTTATTAACATAACAATATTTATGATCGGCCAAATGAGCAACGAGAAGAATTGGAGCCACTCCAGATCAAATGCGATAAACATTCTTGACCACATATTTATCAAGAAACTAAGATTCCCCAAAATCGAAAAAATCATCAGTGACAAGAATCTCTTTTTTGTTTTGCCAAAAACAATAAGCCCTGCCAAAATTGAGAAGGCAAAAAGACAAAGACTTATTTTTAAATCCAATTGAGGATCGGAAAAAAACATCATACGTTTTTTCTTAAAAAATTATTGCCACCGCCCCCTGCTCCATGAAGAATTAAACTTGTTTAAATTATATCATAAAAACCCTCTAATAGTAAGGCACCCTAGGTCCACAAACTTTTAAGGCTCAATGTGCTACAATGGGAATATGGAAACAAAGCCTCAAAAATTCATCATCGACGTGGCAGTTTTGACACGGATTCCCATGACTAGGCAGCAGTTTTTTTCCTATGTCCATCACGAGCCGATCCCCCAGGGGTCTTTGGTTTCAGTACCGCTTTTTCGCCGCACAATTCAGGGCATCGTTTTGGAATCGCGCTCCGATTTTCATCGTCTGGGCAATTTTGAGCTCAAAAAAGTGCAGTCAGTGCTGGTGGAAAATTTTCTCACTTCTTCGCAACTGCAACTAGCCGAACAACTTTCCAAATATTATCTCTGCCCTTTGGGAATCATGCTCAAACAATTCACACCCAAAAGAGTGAAAGCAAGAGACAAGAAACAAGAGACAAGAGACCGTGGACAATATAAAAAGATACAATTAACACCCGAGCAGGAAGCTGCCGTGACTGAAATAATCAAACCTAAGACCCAGAACCTAGAACCTAGCACCTTTTTGCTATACGGAATTTCCGCTTCCGGCAAGACCGAAGTATATTTCAAAGCGATCGAGCAAATCTCACAAAGCGACAGTGAAGCACAATCCCTGATTTTGCTTCCCGAGTTGATGCTAGCTGAAGACATTTTCAATCGCGCCATTCTCCGCTTCGGCCGCGAAAAAATCGCCTATCTCAACAGCGACATTGCTGATGGCAAATATTTCCAAGATTGGGAGCGCATTCGCCAAGGCGAGGCAAAAATAATCATCGGCACGCGCATGGCAGTGTTTGCACCTTTCAAAAATTTGCAACTCGTCGCAGTCGACGAAGAACAAGACATATCCCACAAACAATGGGACTCAAATCCACGCTACGACGCACGCACCGCTGCCAAAATGCTTGCTGAAATCCACTCGTCACCCTTGGTTTATGTCAGCGCCACTCCCCGCATCGAAACTTTTTACCAAGCCCAAACCGGCGTTTACAAGCTTCTCCATCTTCCTCGATTAAATGTGCCTCAACTCTCAACTCTCAACTCTCAAATCCAACTAACAGACATGCGCAAAGAACGCTGGAAAGATTTTTCCGGCAAGCGCACCCCCAACTATTCCTGCATCAGCCGCGCTCTGGAAAATTCCATGATGAGCGCACTCTCACACAAGAAGCAAGTGCTTTTGTTCGTCAATCATCAAGGCATGAATTCTTTCTCTGTTTGCAGCGAGTGCAAAGAAGTTTTGCGCTGTCCCCAATGTCAAAGAACTCTTGTCTATGATTCTTCAGGAATTTATCGCTGTTTGCATTGCAACTATGTCAGCGACGCCTTCCCTATGTGCGCAAAATGCAGATCCACCATTTTTCGCAACGTCGGCATCGGCACCCAAGCCGTGGAAAAAGAAATCAAAAAGCGTTTCCCTTCGGTGCGCGTCGCTCGTGCGGACAATCAAAGCATGAAAAAATCCGGCGCACAAAAAGAACTGTTTGAGAAATTTTCCCGTGGCGAAATCGATGTGTTGATCGGCACTCAGATGATCACCAAAGGCTGGGACATTCAAAACATTGCTGTTGTCGGCATCATTGATGCCGATGCGCTGCTCACCATTCCCGATTTTGCCACTGATGAACGCGCTTTTTCCCATATCATGCAAGCAATCGGCCGCGCGGGCAGACCGGGAAGCTATCAGGGCGAGGCATATATTCAAACTTTTGATCCGCTTAATCCCCTTTTCGTCGCTGCACAAAAAAGATCGTATGAAGAATTCTATGAAAATCAAATCCAGCAGAGAGAATCTTTGAAATTAACTCCTTTTGGCAAATATATCCGCATCGTATTCCAAAATTCCAACCAAAAAGCGCTTGAAAAAGAAGCTCAAATGGGATACAATATCATTACAAGCTCCCTTGGGAAATTTGCTGAAAATATACGCATAATCGGACCCACAGAGCCATTGGTTGGCAAAGTCCGCACGACATTTCGCAGGCAAATTTTGCTTCACCATCGCCAAAATTCGGGAGATTGGCCACAAGGAATCTTGAAGGTGCTCACTAAAATGCCGCCACGTACAATTATTGACATAGACCCAATTCAAACTGTTTAACCATAAAACTATGAGTAAGAATACAAAAAAATATACTTTTGTAGCAACGGAAAATCCCGTTTTGCACCAAAAGACGAAGAAAATAAAGGATCCCATGGATCTTAGGTTCACTGTGCTTGCCGAAGACATGTTCAAAGTGCTGCATGAAAGCCATGGCGTCGGACTTGCCGCACCGCAAATAGGTTTGGAAGAACGCATTTGCGTCATTGAAGAAAACGGTAATCGCTATGTCTTGATAAATCCCAGCATTACCAAATATTCCAAAGAAACCGTGGTCATGGAAGAAGGCTGCCTTAGCGTGCCGGAAAAATTTTTTCCTATTGAACGACCGGCCGAGGTAAATGTTTCCTACACAACCCTGGATGGTAAACGCGCCAAACTTCGCGCCAACGGATTGCTTGCCCGCGCCTGCCAACACGAAATAGACCATTTGAACGGAATCATAATCCTAGATCGTCTAAAATAATCCCCCGAATCTACAAATATAACTACAAATCCACAAATGTTTTAAAAGATGGAAAATTATAAGTTTGAAGATTTGTAGCTGATTTGCAGATTTGTGAGAAAAAATATTGAACATAAACGAAAATCCTCAATCAATATGGATAAACCGAAACACATCAAAATCAGGACTATATTCATGGGAACTTCAAACTTTGCCGCCACCATGCTGCAAAGATTGATTGATGAAAAATATAATTTAGTCGGCGTATATACCAAACCGGACAAGCCGGTTGGGCGCGACCAAAAAATCCAAACGGGTCCCGTTAAGGATTTGGCTGAAAAAAACAAGCTACCTTTTTTTCAACCTGCAAAATTCAATGAGGAAGCAATATCTGAACTGAAAAAACTAAAGCCGGACCTGATTATCGTTGCAGCATATGGAAAAATTCTTCCCAAAGCCGTTTTGGACACCCCTGGTTTTGGCTGCATTAATACACACACCTCCCTTTTGCCAAAATTTCGCGGTCCGTCTCCCGTGCAAAACGCTCTCCTTTGCGGCGAAAAAGAAACAGGAGTTACCATCATGCTTATGGATGAAGATATGGATACAGGAGATATTCTTTCCCAACAAAGCGTTGCCATCGATCCTTACGATACCTATCCTGTCTTGATGGAAAAATTGGAAGTTGTCGCAAAAGAGCTTTTACTAAAAACAGCACCTCTTTGGATCGAGAGAAAAATCGAACCGCTTGCTCAAATCAAAGAAAATGCGACTCTTTGTCAAATGATTGACCGTGAGGATGGAAGGATCTTTTGGAAAGAAGATGCTCAGGTCATATATAATAAGTTTCGTGCTTTGTATCCTTGGCCGGGAATTTTCACATTCATAAGACAAAACGATCGTTTGGCTAGAATAAAATTACTTTCCGTTAAAATTCAGCTACAAGATCCATTAGAAAAACATCCTCAAGGTGAAGTTTTTCTGATAGGAGAGGACGTGGGGGTCCAAACCGCTTCCGGCGTGATAATTCTGGATAAGATACAACTTGAAGGAAAAAAACCTACGCAAGTAAAAGATTTTATAAATGGTTATCCATCTTTTATCGGCAGCAAATTACAATAGCTGTCGCTAGAAAAACAAAAAAATGAAAGAGGGAAAAGAATATTTAGCAATCATCATTGGCATTGTGTTGATTTTTTTAGTGGGAATTATCACTATAGTACGAAACACAAAGGAAGATAAGCAGGAAATTCGACAAGAAAAACAAAATGAATCATCCAAAAAAGCCTACAACACTATAAATGCAAGAGAACTTCTGAATAAAATCGCCAAAGAAAAAAACTTTGCCATCATAGATCTAAGAGATACAGAAAAATTTGCCTACAAACATATCTTGGATTCCTACAACATGCAGGTCGGTTCTTTTTTCATTCCCGCTAAAATTAAAAAAGAATCATCTATCGTCATCATACCATCGGACGAAAACAATCAAAGCATTGATGATGCCCTTTATTTTTTCAACCAAAATGGTTTTATGAATGTATCAATTCTTGCAAATGGATATAGCGCCTGGGAAAATGCAAGTGGCCCATCCATAAACTATGGCGATCCAAAATCAATAGCTGATCAAGCCAAGGTTTCGTATATTTCCACAGAAGAAGCAAAGAATGAACTTTCTTCACAAAAAACTCTATTTCTTGATGTTAGAGATAAACAATCTTTCGCTGAAGGACACATTGAAAAATCAACTAATATACCTTTTGAGGAACTTGAGAAAAGACGCCTGGAAATTCCTCAAAACAAAAAATTGATCGTCTATGGGATAAATGAATTACAAGAATTCCAAGCTGCTGTTAAGATAAGTGATATGCTGATGATATCACCTTATGTACTCAAAGGAAGTTTAACCAAATGGAAAGAACAAAGTTTCCCGATAGTGAAATAATTTACAGCTTTATAAACTTTTAGAAAACCACGCTTTAATCACGTGGTTTTCTTGTGCGATTCACTAGAAACATGACTTATAATTATTATTTGCTTTTCACAATTTCCATAGCTTTATCCAATTGAGGATCACGTTTATTTTGATAGTCTTCATTAGTCAACTCCACTTCAATATCCGGTTTAATTCCCTGTTCATTAATCTGTTCACCATTTGGCGTCAACCATCTAGCGACTGTTATTTTCACAGCTGTTTTTTGCGGTAATTTTATGAATTCCTGCACACTTCCTTTGCCATATGACTTTTCACCAACTAGAGTGACATTTTGACGCACCTCGCGCATTGCTCCAGCCAAAATTTCTGAGGCGCTAGCACTACCTTCATTAATCAAAATAACAGTTTTAATATTGCTGGCAATATCGCCACCACGCGTACGTACTTCTTTACGCTTGCTATTTCCATCCTCCTCAATAACCACAACAGAACCCTTTTCAACCATCATACTAGCCATGTCAACGGCTGATTCTAAATATCCTCCGGGGTTGTTACGCAAATCAATGATTAGGCCCTCTGATTTGGCTGCAACTATTTTAGCTAGAGCTTGTGAAAATTCCTTTGTTGTATCATCACCGAAACGATTGACTTTGATATATCCTATTGAATTGTCCTTGATTTCATATTTCACGCTATGAACAGTTATTATCTCCCTTTGAATAGTTATCTCTCTGGTATCTTGCTCTCCTTCTCGAAATATCGTAAGAACCACATCCGTTTTTTTCGGTCCACGAATCAAATCTACCGCCTGATTAATATTCATGTCTGCGCTTATTTTTCCATTAATTTTAATAATTTTATCACCAGCGCGAAGCCCGGCTTTTTCAGCTGGCGTCCCTTCCAGTGGCGCAACTACCGTAAGCACATTATCTTTAGTGCTAAGCTCGGCACCAATTCCTTCAAAGCTACCGGAAATATCTTCGCCAAAGGCTTCATTTTCCTCGGGATCAAAGAAATTAGTATAGGGATCACCAGTAGCCGCAAGCATGCCTTTAATAGCACCATAAAAAAGTTTTTGTGCTTCCAATTTTTCAGAATCAACATATTTTTCTTTCAGCAAATCCAATACTTGCCAAAACAATGCAAAATCAGCTTCTTCACCCTTTTTATCTTCAAATTTAGAATCCGTAGATTTTTTGAATAATTTTGCATCAAAATTCTGATTTGAATATTTTCCATGGCTGAACCCAGCCCAAAAAGAGCTTAGTATCAACAAAAACACAAAAACAATAATCAAATAGCGACGAAGTAATTTTTTGCCTATAAGATTATTTTTTTCATCTTGCATTATTTTTTGTTGTTCTGTATCTTGCATATATTTTATCTTTTTTTGTGAGGATTTTCTTTACCTAAATATTTCCAAAAATATTTTACTGCACTACTAATGTGAATCCACGTATATTTGTTCAACATCAATGATCGCATTACTCCACCCTTTGCACTCCCCTTTCCATGATAGTGATGCATCATGGCCTCGGGATAATACACAACTTTGTAGCCATTTTCCCAAAACCTTCTGCACCAGTCCACGTCTTCCATATACATGAAAAAACGCCTGTCCATCAAACCAACCTTGTCCAAAACTGCCTTGGAAACCATCAGTGCACTGCCCATGAGCCAATCGGCTTCCAAAACTTTGCTGTGATCGATACCTTCCATTTGAAACCATTGCAAATGTTTTTTTGCAAAAGGCAACTTACCCAAGAAAGTCCGACGATAAATGATGGTCCATGGTTTATAGAAACGAAAAGTACTTGTCTGCGGCGAGCCATCAAAGTTGAGTAATTTCGGACCAACCATGCCCACATTTGGATGATTTTTTATATATTCCAAAAGTTTTGTCACGGCATCATCTTTGACGATTATATCTCCATTGAGAATGAGCACGTATTCCCCGGAGCTGGCTTCAAAACATCTTTGCAACAACGCTTGAAATCCCACATTTTCCCTAAAGGGGAAAAATTTTGCTTCCGGAAAATCCTCTCTCATCATTATCTCCGTCAATTCTTCGACTTCCCCCTCCGCTACAATTAGTTCATATCCTATTCCCCGCACATTGCTGCGCAAAGAATCCAGACAAACTTTGAGTAGCTGAGGATTTTTGAAACTGGTTACGATTATAGAAAGCTCCGTCACGCTTTTTTGAATTAAACTTTACTATTTTGACAATTCCTGTGATTGAGAATCTTGATTTACTGGAAAAATTTCCGCAAACATTTTTTTAATCCTATCATAATTGTCTCCTATGGGAGCAAGAATGGATCCGGTTTCCGGAGTACTTGGAGGAAAATAGAGCAAACCTTCTTCGGAAGCATCTAGAACTTTTTGAATAATTTCAGGATTTTGCATCTTCTGTTCAAGTTCGTATATTTTTTTCATTTCCCAAAGCTCCATATCAGTTTTGAGATTTTCACCCAAGGCACCCATCATGGAATTCACCTTTTCAAAATCAGTAAGTGTTCCCATGGAAATAGCTTTGTCTTTTATTTTTTGAATAATAATTTGCTGGCGCTTGGCACGATCGAAATCGCTGGTGGTTTTTCTTGCGCGCGCATAACAAAGAGCTTTGTTTCCATCCAAGGTCTGTGTACCTGCCGGCAATTTGAAATCGCCGCCACATTCAACGTTGGGATTAGTGCAAAGTTTGTATGTAGCCGCTACATACTTTGAACCGTCTTTGCGTGTATGATATTTATATTCATATTTGCCAGTCGGCTTAGTAAAAGTATATGCATCGCAAACCTTCTCCTCATTAAATTGCAGCGCTTCTTCAAAAGGCTTTTCAAGAGTCACTTCCACCCCACCAACCGCATTAACCAAATCAGTAAAACCTTTGAAATTAATGACAACCGCGTAATGGATTTCTTGACCCACAATGTTTCCAACAACTTCTTTCATGCTTTCCATACCCTTGTTTTTTCCATCTTGCTGACCATAGGCATACACGGCATTAATTTTTGTTTTATGGCCAACATTCGGATTATCCACATAGAGATCGCGAGGGACAGAAAGAAAAGCAGCCTTATTCTGATCTGGCTTCACGCTAAGGACCATGATCGTGTCTGCAAGGGTGCCCCCGCCAGGAACATTCTCTCCCCGCATGCCCAAAAGAAGAATATTTATTCTCCCTTCTTTTTCGCCCTTCAATTGTTCCTCAACTCCGGGCACTATGTGAGCTAAAGAACTAAAAAGATTACCATTCGAGGAAATTTTACTCACCAGAGACCCAGTTTTCCATAAAAAAAATCCCCCCACGATAAATATCAGTCCCGTGACAACAATTACCGGCACAAACCAACGCTTTTTTTTCTTGTTTAGCATATTGCCTTGTGCATCAGTTCTAACATTTCTTCTAAACTCCATAGAGTGTTTAAATTAACTGTTTATTACATTTTATTATAACTTCCACGTCAGTCTGCGTCTACTGTGCATAGATTCGCGTATATTGAAACTTCAAAATCCCATACGATTAATTATGCAACAGCTCGCCATATATGGCAATAGTTCGATAGGCTGTTTTTTGCCAAGAAAAAAACTTGAAACGTTCCAGTCCTTTTTCAGAATATTTTTTGCGCATATTTTCATCAACGCAAAGAGTATACAACATATCCGAGCATGAATCAAGAGCTCCATCTTGAAAATATGCACATGCATCCTCCGCCACTTCCATATGAGGAATGATATTTGAAGCCAACACTGGCACGCCCTGGCTCATCGCTTCCAAAATAGGAATGCCAAATCCTTCATAACGCGACGGAAAAGCGAACACACGTGCTCCAGCAATCATCGCCGCTTTGTCTTCATCTTCAACATATCCCGGAAAAATAACTTTATCTCCAAGCTGATGTTTTTCTATTATATCGTCTATCTTACTGTCAAAATTATGTGCCTTGCGATTGCCAGCTAAAACCAGTTTTATTTCAGGCAATTTGTCTTTGATCTGAGCAAAAGATTCGATTAGGAGCGGCAAATTTTTGCGCGGCTGCAATGTACCTACATACAAAACATATTTTTCCGGAAGATTATATTTGTTGCGCACTCTTGCTATTTCTCCAGCGCTTGCCTGTTGGAAAAATTCATCAGCAACAGCATTATATGCCACAGAAACTTTTTCCGGACGCACACCATAGAAAGCGATAATTTCGCTGCCCGTAAATTCAGAAACAGCCACAACTCTGTCCGCACGATGCAAGCTAAGCGGAATCAATGTTTTTAAAAAAAACAAATCGGAAAACTTGATAAATTTGGGAAAAAAATTAAAAGAAATATCGTGAATAATGGTGACGATTTTTATTTTATTGGAAACGAAAAAGGGTGTAATATATTGCGTTTGATATACGTCAACAGGATTCTTGCGCAAATATTGCGGCAACGTCCAAAAATTCCAAGCAAATCGGTTGGGCGTCTCCAAAGACACTATCTTAAATTTATTATTACCTCTTATTCCTAAACGCTCTCCTACTTCTTCGATTGTTTTTTTATCTGTAATATCCGTAAATAATTTATATTCATTCTTACTATCAATTTTTGCCAAGTTCTTGACCAGATTGAAAAAGACCACCTCATCGCCAGTTCTTTTTTTGCCTATTAGTCTGATGTCGATACCTATGATCATGTAGTATGTAGTATGTAGTATGTAGCATGAAAGCCACATCTAATGCTCCGCTATGTTCTTTTCATTCCCTCTTAAAGAAATTCCTGCAATTAATCCTATAATCAACAAGCCAAAATGCAAACTCCATAACCAATGATCCAAAAACATCGCTGGTAGAAGCGCAAACAGTAAACAAAAACCAAGCGGACTTCTTTTATATGCCCGCAAGATTATTGTAACACATAAAACTACAAAAGCCAGCAAACCAACAATGCCTAATTCCGCCCAAACGAGCATAAAAATATTATGTACAGGCTGATAGGTCCAATATTGATTGTCTGGATTTTTTGCCTTCAGATATGCAACATAATTCCCTGCGCCCACTCCAATGATCGGATTTTGTTTGATAATTTCTTTTGCCTGCTCCCAATATAGTGCGCGATCGTCGAATGACTTTTGTTCCAATCGCGTGCCCCCATCTGTTCGCACCATAACCACGTCTTTATACGCAGTTTCCAAAACTAAAAAAGTAAAAATTATAATTAATATTGTTTTAAGATAATTTTGCCAACTATTACGTAATTTATTACGTAATAAATAAAAGCTGATACTGACAAAACCAATTATCAACCCTAGCCACGCACTTCGACTCAAACTAAAAAAACACGCTGCCATAAAACTGACAATCGCAATGCAATATATAAGCAGACCGTTTGTCCTCAAATGAAATGCCTGCATTGAATTCAAGTCCTTTTCTGCATCATTTCCGCGTCCCCCTCGCGCCCATACCAGAGCTAGCATGATAATGCCAACAACCATCACAATCCCCAAAATATTCGGGTGATCGAAGCTACCATATGCGCGCAGCCAACGAAAAGCATATTCATTTACAAAAGTTTCCACTACCGACGTCCCACCAAGCGATGCTTTGTGCACCGCCAATCCCAACCATTTATTTGCAAAAGTCGATTGAGTCACAAATTGCCAAATAGCAAGCCACGCCGGCAAAACAAGCCCCACACAAAACCAAAAAATTATTTTATTTATATCTTTAGCTTTGTATACCAACCATCCCAATCCCACCGCCAAAAGCAACCAAAAAACATGCTGAATCGCCAAAAATTTATCCACCGCCCAAAAAATGGAAATAATATTCCATAAAACAAAAAACAAAATTAGTATGAACTCCCTCCTTTGAAAAAGGAGGGCTAGGGAGGATTTGAAGTTAATAGATTTCAAGGCAGGCAAAATATTGCTCGCCAACAGCAAAACCAACAATATATCTATCGCATATAAACTAATCTCCAAATATCCCACTTCATTTGTCCTCAAAATCAACCTCGTCTGCCAAGGTAACAAAAAAAGAAGAGCATAAAATAATATATTCATGCCTTCCCTATGAGACTTTTTGCAAAAATTTACCATATGCATTGCTAGTCTATTCTTTACGCTTCTGCATCAGCGACACTGCCACTCCGAGAAAGGCCCAGAGGAATCCGAGGAAAATGCCGGAGTTGAAGAGATTGGGAACGATGATGGCAATTGTTGCCAGCATAATGAAAACAGTGATTAAGTGTTCGCCTTTGATATATTGCACAATGGATCCAAAAAGAAGATAACCTAGCAAAATTACGAGTGACAAAAATCCCAGCAGCCCCGCTCCGAGCCAAACCTCCAAAAAGATATTGCTTGCATTTAGCGAAGCACCCCGTTCATCACGCCCCAGGATATCGCCGATACTGCCCCATCCGATGCCAAAAACCGGATGCGTTTTTATTTGTTCCCAAGAAATGCGATAAATTTTTGCGCGAATACCTACATTGGGATCAGGTCGAAAAACCTCTTCAATTTCATATCCCAAATCTCTTTCCCTATTGATATCTTCAAGGTTGATATGCCTGCAACCGTATGCGGCAAGTTCATCAACGCTGTTGATTTTTGAAGGAACGGAGTCAGTCGCGCCTACTTCACAAGCAATGGTAATTTTCTGCAACCCACCGGTGCTCTGTGCACGACTGCCAAGTTGAAAAGTTGTCAGATGAAAAACATAGATAATTCCGATGCTTAAGATAAACGCAGCGACCACGCCAGCCAACGCGCGACCAAACTGCCGCCAATCCCAATCGCCCAATCGCAACATCGCCTTTATATTATCCCAAACTTTTTTATCAGGACTCGCCTTAACACCCTTAAGCGCTGTTAATTTCAAAAATGGCAATGTCACAATCGCCGCTCCCAGCCAGGCACTTCTACTGACAGTTAGCATAAGAACGACGTATGAAATCACAAGAAACAAGAAACAAGAAACAAATAATACCCAATATTCAATATTCAAATTACCAAAACGCACATTGTTTGAGTTTTGATTTTTTGAATTTGAAATTTGTTTGTATCTTGCATCTTGTGTCTTGTATCTTATGAAATATATGACTGTCAACAAAAAAACCAAATAAATTCCAAACCAATCTGGCTCGCTAAATGTTCCGTTCGGTCTTCCAGGCATGACTTCGAATGAATTCGCGCCATGAGCGAATAAAATATTTTGCAAAATTCCATATAGCACGACAATCACAGAGGAACTGACAAAAAACGGTGCAATACGCCCCAAATCACTCCAATTTTGCACATAAACGCGCACCAGAAAATATAGCGCGACAAAAGAACATGCCACGATTGCTTGTTTCAGACTCGCGCCTTTGTTTGCCGCAAAAAGCGCGCTTACAATTGAGGAAATCGAAAAGATTATTGTCAATACATCAAACCAACGAAATTTTGGTAACTCAAAAGTCATACGCTTGGTTGCATATCGAACAACTAAGCCAACAATCGAAAGTGCACCAAATAATTGATATGGTCGAATGGCGATCCCCAAAGAATCCGGCGCTAAGTTGATGATCTCCAAAGGAAGCGTGCCAATGAAAAACAAAAAAAGCCACGCCGGACGATATATCGCCAATGCCAAAACCAATAATGCAAAAAAGGCAAAGTCACCAACATTTTTAAACGGCAAAACCCCAACATTTGAAAACCAAATGCCGAAAATTGCCAGAAAAATATTAGTCAAGACAAGATATATCCTGGTGGTATTTTTTAAAAGTTTTTTAATAAAAGAATTCAAATAGGACATACTTGACTTATGGAACTTGCAGATAGGAAATGCCATTTAAAATTTTTCCCACGAATTTTTCCCACGAAAAACTCCTCGCTCTTTCCTTGCCGCGTGCTGAAAGCGTCTCACGCAAACTTTTATTTATAAGTATATTCCGCATAACCATTGCGATATCGTCAACATTACCAGGATCACAATACAGAACACTATCCCCTCCAACTTCCGGCAGAGATGAGTTTTTTGAAGTAATTACAGGAACACCTTGATTCATTGCTTCCAAAACCGGCATACCAAAGCCTTCGTATTTCGATGGAAAAACAAACATAGCCGCATTTGCATATAGTGCTGGCAAGTCTTTTTGTGGCACAAAACCGAGCAATTTTACATATGGACAAATATTGAGTTTTTTGGAAAGTTTTTCCACATCAGTAACCATTGGTGCAAGCTCAGGCATCAATTTTCCAGAAATTACCAAATCAGGCACTTCTCGTACAAAATGAAGCTTTTTGTTACGGTCACGTAATTTTTTATATGCTCGCAATACTCCCTCGGCATTTTTACGTACTTCCAACCCACCTCCAAAATATATAAATCCTCTTTTCAAGCTATATTTTTTCAAAACATTACAAATAGAATTAAATGATGCCTCTTTTTTGTAAATATCATCTACATCTATATATGACGTTGTAATTTTTGAAGCATCGATTTTCAGATGTTGCACCAAATCCTTTTCAGTACGTTTGGATACGGCAATAATCTTATCTGCCTTTTTAATCGCTTTTTCTGTTAATTTCCAATATAGTTTTTTGCGGCTATTATTCAAATAATTCGGAAATAATTTCGGAATAATATCATGCACTATCACCAAATGCTTTATATTAACACCAAAAATTGTCGGGCATTGATAAAGACTGATAAAAACATCACAGCCGTCTTTTTTGGCTTGACGAGGCAAAGAATATTTTTCCCACCAAATTTTCCTAATCAAATCATCCCGCTTATAAAAAGGCAAGAAAACTTTCTTGCTGAAATTATCCGGCAATTTAAGTTCCATATCTTCCTCCAAATATAAAACCACCTCAAGATTTGGGATTTGAGATTTGAGATTTGAGAGTTCCATCAATTTTCTCAAAAAGTTGATGGTCACTTGCCCTATTCCCGTATTTTGTTTGCGTAAAAAAGACGCATTAATTCCTATAACCATGATTAGATTATATCCCAAAAAAGACAAAAAGAAAAGGCGTTGATATTCCAACGCCACAGCAATACAATTCTTAAATTTGCACGAATATCAAAGAGCAAATACGCCATTCAATCCGATATCTGTCATCCGTTTCCACGATCACCTGACGACAACCACGGGAATCCTTTTCAGCTAAAATCTCAACAACTATAGCGCTATGCCCCACAAGGTCATCCCTTATAGTTGCTTTCTCACAAAAGTCACCAGCCCTTCCATAGGGACCAAGCTTCACTTTCATGCCAACCTTCATTCTGCCCATACGTCCCCCCTTTTTCTTGATTCTAAATTGTTACGGAAATGGTTATTTCCTTGCCCTCTCTTATAACCAGCAAATTTACAGCATCTCCTTTGCTAAAATTACTAAGCTCATTGGAAAGCGGATTGCTTAGGTTTATTTCCTGACCATTTACCGCGATAATAATATCATTTAATTTTAACCCAGCTTTTTCTGCAGGAGAATCAGCAATGATAGCTAATCCTTGTTTTCCTGAAACCGAATATATCATTGCACCCCTGTCGCGATTAAGCTCATTAACTAAAGAATATTCTTTAGTTATCGGGATATAGTACGCGCCCAAAAACGGACGCTCACCAAGTTTTCCATTGATTACCAAATCCATTGAGGCACGTACAGCATTGGCAGGAATTTGGAAATATTTTTGAATATTATCAACATTCAAAGAACCTACGATTCCAACCAATTCCCCGTTATAACTGATCATTGGACCACCTATATATTCTTTTTGGTTGTTAAAATCCGTTTCAAAAACGCCTTCTAGTTTTTCTGTGGACGAAACGGTTTTTCCATCCAAATTAAATATTTTGTCAACATTACTAAGAAGTCCGGCTGAAAAACGATTTTGATATTCACCGAATGAATTTCCGATAACCACCATTTTTTTGCCTGGATAATAGGAATCAGAATTAGCAAAAGCAATCACGGGCAAATTTGAAGCATCTACTTTTAAATAAGCCAAATTTGTAAATTCATCTATTCCAATCAACTTAGCTTCGTAATATGAACCACTGGACAATAGGATTATATAATCAGCGTTGTTTTCCAGAATAGCGCTTCTATAAGTTACAACAAGACCATCGCTTGTAACGATAACACCAGTGCCACTGACACTTTCTTTCTGTGCAACCGAAGAAGCTACTTTGTTTATTTTTGTTTCTTCTCTATTTGCTGAAAGAATATTGACTACAGAATTTGCTGCATTTTGAGCAATTTTATTTACCGAATCATTTTCATTTACCGTAATTTGCTCAGTTTTGTTTATGATAGTAACGCTCTCAGATGCTTTCTTAAAAAAAGGTAACCTAGAAAATTTCGCATTGGAACGAATACGCGGAATCGCATATTGTTCAAAAAAAACCCCGCCAATACCGCCAACAACAAAAACGAACAAAAGCAATGTCACTAAACGTACAACATGTTTTTTCTTGAATAATCCAGACATAATAAAAATTGAAAAATCCAAAATCCCAATGACTAATAAAAAACAAAATCCTACAAACAAAAAACTTTGAAATTTTGGCTTTAGAATTTTATTGGAAATTTAGATTTAGGATTTTAAAATTGTTTTCTTTGTTATTTTACACTACTGGTAGCCAATGCGATGTTCCCAAAACCAAAGCCATGAGCACTGCCACTATCGCCAAATTAACAATTACGCGTATTTTGGAAAGAAATCCCGTAAAATATACTTTCGCCAAATCCCAAAACACATAATAAACCATAAGCGCAACCACACCCGTTGTCAAGTAGCCAAAAGGCCAAAAGCTCAATATCCAGGAAATTTCAACCATAGCCAAACCAAGCACAATGCTGAACTTCCATGCTGTCGTTCTGTCCGTTTCTACCAGATAGAGGTATTGAGCACTTACCAAAACAGTTGAAATAAGGAATAAAATCATCAGAACCCAAAGTCCCACTGCAAAATTTATATATATCCCCATTATTATGGCATAACAAAAAAATAGGGTCGCAAAACTGGTTGAAGCAACTAACCCACGAGCAGTTTGATCCTTATCATACGAGCGTAGTCTATAGATTCCCAAATGAAGAAAGTAATAAATTGATGCCGCAAGAAAAACAAAAATGTTACGCTGCCACTGTGAATCTATAAAATAAATCTGAACAAGAGAAGAGAGTGCCAATAACACAGGCACTGGGGTCATAGAATATTTTCTACCTATTTTCTTGGCTACAAGAAAAACATAGGCCATCAATATCAAAACTACTACGAAAGTAACTCCTGGAAAATCGCCAACCGCCCTGGTTATTAACTCCTCTGCAAATTGCGAGGTTGTTATCTTAAGCCCAGCGGCAAATAGCAGTGAATATAGAAATACTTGCAGATGAAAAAACATAGTCCCTAGAGATTACAAATCTATTACAAATTTTACATACTATAACATAACTAAGCCCCCATCGAGGACTTAGTCCCTAAGATTCAACGATTTGAGCCATCAGAGCGCCTACTGGTAAATTAGAGTCTCTCATTTGCTAAACACTATCTTGTCATTTTCAAGATTAATTTTAACCTTATCACCAGAAATTATTTTGCCCTCGATGATCTGCAACGCCAACTCGTCGAGAATATCATTTTGAATCACGCGTTTAAGTGGACGTGCTCCATAGAGTGGCTCATAACCCTTTTGTGTGAGATATGACTTCACTTGCGCGCTTACTTTCATACGGATATCCTTAGCAGCAAGACGATCCTCAACAATTCGAAGTTGCAAGCCGACAATTTTTTCAATAACTTGTTTGCTAAGTGGATGAAAAATAATAATTTCATCCACACGATTCAAAAACTCCGGTTTGAAACGCTCTTTCAAACTACCCATGACTCTTTCTCGCATTTCAGTTTCTCTGAAGGTCTCTTTTCTAGGTTCATCAGAAAAACCAAATTCTTGAGCTTTATATATAATATCAGAACCTAAGTTAGATGTCATTATCACTACTGTATTTTTAAAATTCACAGTCCTGCCTTTCGCATCCGTAAGCCTACCATCATCCATAATTTGCAAAAGAATATCAAACACTTGTGGATGTGCTTTTTCAATTTCATCAAAAAGAATCACCGAATATGGCCTTCTTCTGATTATTTCCGTGAGTTGACCTCCTTCTTCATATCCTACATATCCCGGCGGTGAACCAATAAGTTTCGCTGTAGAATGTGACTCCATATATTCGCTCATATCAAGGCGAATAAGAGCCTTTTCATTATTAAACATGCTCCAGGCAAGTGTTTTGGCAAGTTCTGTTTTTCCCACCCCTGTCGGTCCCAAAAATATGAAAGAACCGATCGGACGCTGCTCTTCAGATATGCCAGCACGTGAACGGCGAATCGCGTTAGCCACTGCCTTAATTGCTTCATTTTGTCCAACAACTCTTTGACTTAACTCGTTTTCCAAATGTGCCAACTTTTCCAATTCGCTTTGTAACATTTTTGCAATCGGAATTCCAGTCCAACGCGACACCACACGAGCCACATCTTCTTCAGTTATTTCTTCCTTAAGAATGGAATTTTCCTTTTGAATACGATTGAGTTTTTTTTCTTCATCTTTCATCTTCTTTTCCAAAGCCGGAATTTTACCATAACGAATTTCCGCAACCTTATCCAGCTCACCTTGTCTTTCTGCAAGCTCTGCTTGCGATTTCAGTTGATCCAATTCTTTTTTGCGCTGACGACTCGTGGTAATCAAATCTTTTTCCGTACGCCACTGAAGCATTAGAGTGTTTGATTTCTCCTTTAGCTCCGCTAATTCTTTGTTTATTTGAATTATTTTCTTGCGCACATCCTTTGTTTTTTCCTTTTGTAGAGCCTTTTTTTCAATTTCAAGACGCCTGACAGAACGCAGAATTTGATCAATCTCAATCGGCATGGAATCAATTTGCATGCGCAGAGCAGAAGCGGCCTCATCAATAAGATCAACCGCCTTGTCCGGCAAAAATCTATCAGTTATATATCGCTGCGAAAGTTTGACCGAAGCTTGAATGGCTTCATCCGTAATTTTTACTCCATGATGCAGTTCATATTTTTCTTTAATGCCTCGCAAAATTGCAATCGTGTCTTCAGTTGAAGGTTCACTCACGATAACCGGCTGGAAACGTCTTTCAAGAGCAGCATCTTTTTCAATATATTTCTGATATTCTTTGGTTGTTGTCGCACCAATAGTCCTAAGTCTTCCCCTCGCTAAGGCAGGCTTAAGCATGTTTGAAGCATCAAGCGAGCCTTCAGTCGCACCAGCACCAACCAAGGTATGCAACTCATCAATGAATAAAACGTATTTGCCAGCGCTATGCTCGACTTCTTTCAATATAGCTTTCAGACGATCTTCAAATTCTCCCCGGAATTTTGCTCCTGCTAATAAAGAACCTAGATCGAGAGAAATGATATCTTTATCTTTAAGATTTTCTGGCACATCGCCCATAATAATACGCTGTGCCAAACCTTCCACGATAGCCGTTTTTCCAACTCCTGCTTCACCAATAAGCACCGGATTATTCTTGGTACGACGACTGAGTACCTGCATTACGCGACGAATTTCCTCATCACGACCTATGACGGGATCAAGTTTGTCATCCCTGGCTAACTTTGTAAGATTTACTGTATATTTTTCAATAACCTGAAATTTTCCTTCTGGTTCTGGATTGTCCACGCGCTGTGAACCTCGAACTTCGGAAAGTATTTGCAGAACTTGCTCATAATCTAAACCATATTTATCCAAAATTGTTTTTGACTGCTGAGGTACTATCAAAAAAGCGAGCAAAACATGTTCCGTGGAAACAAATTCATCGTCAATATCTTTCATTTCTCTTTCAGCCTGTTCTAAAATTTTCATCACATTCTGAGTAATGAAGATTTGCCCAACTCCACCACTGGACGTTTTGGGATATTTCTTTGCTACAGAAGCTATTTCTTCAATCAATGAAGCAGAATCAACGCCAAGCTTTCGAAGAATAGTAGGGACAATAGAGCCTTCTTGTGTTACCAACGCAAAAAGCATGTGCAACTCATCCACTTGCTGATTATTCAAAGAAAGTGCATATTCTTGCGACCTGCGCAACACTTCCTGACTTTTGGTTGTAAAACGATTTATATCCATAAACTATAAATCCTAATTTTAAAATCCTAATTTCAAAAAAGTTCAAAAGTCAAATTTTTTAAATTTTGTTAATTAGGATTTTATTGGAAATTTGAAATTAAGATTTAGGATTTTTTACTTCCTCTCCTGCAATACCACCGATACATCCTTTGTTTCGCCCTTATGCCAGATTTTGAGCGTAACAATATCACCGATATTGAAAGTAGCAATCGCATCGCCAAGCTGATTCTTGTCATCAACTTTTTTACCATTGATTTCCAAAATGATATCATTTTCCATAATACCAGCCTTGTCCGCAGGTGATCCTGGAATTACGGCAAGATCAGTAATTTTGTTACCACGCTGAACCAAGACTCCATATTCAAAAGGCAAATTATTTTCCTGGGCGATAGCTTTATCTATCGGAATATAGCGTACTCCCAGAAAAGGCGTTGATATCTTGCCTGTTTTGCTTACCTGATCAACGACTCTCTTTACTTGGTTTATTGGAAGAGCAAAGCCAACATTTTGAGCATTCTGTGCAACAGCAACATTAATGCCGATAACATTCCCAGCAATATCAATTAATGGCCCACCGGAATTTCCTGAATTTATAGCAGCATCAGTCTGAATTATATTAGAAAGTCTTTCTTTTTTGCCTCCGTACTGATCGCCTGCAGTCAAACTCCTGCCAAGCCCTGAAATTATACCCTTACTTACAGTATTAGAAAATTCACCCAGGGAATTTCCTATGGCAATAGTTGTTTGCCCTATTTTTATTTCGTCAGAATTGCCAAGAGGTAAAACCGGAAAATCATTTCCCTCGACCTTAATAACAGCTATATCCTGAACCGGATCGCGCGCCAAAACTTTTGCAGGATATTCCTTTTCATCATTTGTCACGACAGTATATTCAGCAGTTGCATCATCAACCACATGTTTATTTGTTACTATCATGCCATCTTTGGAAATAAAGAAACCCGTACCTCCACCCACTTCCTGTTTTTTCAAACTTTCTTCATTTTCATCAAATTCATCATAACCGAAAAAATCAAAAAAGGGCGAATTATATGAACGCATATTGGATACATTTTTTGTAACAATTATGCTAACCACTGAAGGAATGCTCTTTTCAACTACCGACGTAACGGCATTATCTTCAATAATTATTTTCTGAACTGACTCTGATTGCCTCTCTACACTGCCACTATTTTCTTTTAAAAATTTCTTTTCAATTTTACCGATAAAAATATTACCAAAATCTTTTGCCTTATCAGCAAAATAGCCAAGAGAAATTCCTAGAAACACAGCCATTAAAAAGAATAACACCAAAAAAACAACCACAGAAAGTCTTCGCCTGGTTTTAGTGGCTTGTTCTGAAAAATTTTTTTTATCCTCGTTCTTATTCTTTTCTTGTTTTTCTTCTTTTAGCTGAATATTTTCCATATTTTTGGGACATGAAAAGTAAATTTCAAATTACTGAATTTTGATGTTTGTGTCTTAAGATTAAATTTTTATTACAAACAAAGGTAATGTTATTCCAACGAGATAGCACTTACCGGACAGCTATCAACAACTTCCTGACAATCACAATCTCCACAATCTTCACTAATTACATGTGACTTTGCGTTTTCCATTTTGAAAACATTAGGACAAAGAGATTCACATGTTCCACAACCAATACATAAGTCTTCATTTATTACTGGTTTTCCCATATTTTTGAGCAAAAAATGCATATATTTATCACCTTTTAACCACTCATGAAAAACATGTACAAATTTTGCTTTTTATAAATTAAAAATTCCTAGAAAAAAAGAGAAGCATCACCATCGACATTTTCCATAGCAGCACTTTCGAAATCCCTCATTTCTTGACTGGAAAATTGCACTCCAACCTCATTATTATCCCAATAAAAACCCTTGGCCGGTATATATATATCCATGTTCTTCATCTGTTCACCGAGCCAATCTGCAAAATTCTTTGTTTTCACAAAAATATGCTTAGACTTTATTACGTCCTTATCCCCCTCTTTCTTTCTATCTTCAATATAAAAAACATGATAACCCAAACGACTTTGAATTATCTCGTTCTTTTCCAATCCATCGCTAAAAAGCCTGTTTGAAATTTCAGGCAAAAACTGTTCGGAAGACATCCAGCCAAGCTCTCCTCCCTCAGAAGAGGAGGCTCCTTCTGAATATTCAATAGCTACCTCGGAAAAATCCCTGCCACCAACAAGCTCCTTTTGTATCATTTCAATTTTTTCCTTAGACTCTATGGATTGGGATGCTAACTCATCGGCAACACTATCATATAACGCTTCTTGATACATATTAGGCAGAACTATTTTTTCCTTAAATTCATTTATTGTCCAGCCATATCTCTTCCGCAAATCTTTTTCCACATCATCACCAATATTATATTCCTCAAGCTTTTTATCAACAGCGTTTTCTAAATCATTTTGAGAAATTTTTATGCCTCTCTTGTTTGCCAACAAAAAAATCGCTTTATCTTCAATAAGCTTGTTTAAAAGTTTTTTTTCAATTATTTTCAATCTCTTTTCACCATCACTCGTCGAAAAATCAACTCGCATTCCAACAGAAGAAAAATCCTGATTTTCATAGAATGACCTTAGGGCATCCATATCGCTTTGAACTTCCTTTATGGCGATAAAGTTGACATAATTAACCACCACAGCCGGTAAAGAAAACTTTTTTGAAATAATTTTACCCAAAACAGTACCTGCAGAACCGTCATGCATATAAGTCATGCCCACAAAAACAACAAAAAACAATCCTAACAAAATAATAATTCCATAAATCATCGCCGGAACATTCGGCTTAGAAAAATAATTGAATATGGCTTTGCTTTTTTCTTTCAATTTCATATTTTATTTTTATCAAATTCTTATTGTTCATAGCTAAAAAAATAACCAAACCACTTCTGATAGTTAGAAAGTTTTGACTCATTCTCTTCTTTTTGTGCAATTTCAATTTTCTGTTCTTCCTCATCTTCAACGGGAAATTTTACCACTGCAACTTTCTCATCTTGCTTTTGCATATTCAACCTTTCTTTGGCAGTTTTTTCACGAAAATAATCCGTTTCAAAATATGCTATTTTTTCCCTTAGATCGATGTTTTCTTTTTCGATTGTTCTTTTTTGCTCTTCCAATGAAGCTATCATATCCTTAATTTTTTTGCTTCGCTGCGATTCTTTGAAAGATGCAAACCCAACAAAACCAGCAACTATCAGGATGCCGATGCTTAGAAGGGCCGCTAGAGAAAATATCGGCTTTTTCATTTTTTTATCCGTAATTTGTAAAAGCAGGGGCAATCAGAAAAGCGACCATGGAAAAGACGGCTAAAATTGAAATAATTACCCATGCAATATATGCGTGTCTTTTTCTTCTTTTGATACTCATATTTCAATTATATCAAAAATCTAGATCAGGAGCAACTCTTCTTTGTAGAAGCTCTGAAGAAGATGAGATACATAGGTAACACTCTGGATTTAGCAAAATTAAAGGA
>CAZCMV010000010.1:0-36916 GCA_964500125.1 uncultured Bdellovibrionales bacterium
GAGCCAATCCCAAAAAGCCGGTCCCAGTTCGGATTGGAGTCTGCAACTCGACTCCTTGAAGCCGGATTCACTAGTAATCGGGAATCAGCTCGTCCCGGTGAATACGTTCTCGGATCTTGTACTCACCGCCCGTCACACCAAGAGAGTCGGTAACACCCGAAGGCCCCGTGTTAAACCGGGGACAACGGTGGGATCGATAATAAGGGTGAAGTCGTAACAAGGCATCCGTAGCGGAAGCTGTGGATGGATCACCTCCTTTCTAGGGAGTTATGGTGACGCTGATTACTTAGGTAATTGGCTTAATCTAATGGTCGTTTGCCTTGAGCTTAGCTCAATGTAAATCTTGTTTACCTTTAGGTAAGCAAAAATTTGGATAACACAACTTGAGGACTGACCACAATAGCTTACGAGAGTTCTTTGTTAAAACTCTATTAGCCTGCTTATTTGCATGGCAATCAATCCACTGTGAGAGTAGTTTCGGTGCAGAAGTTATGGCGTAAAAATGCATATACTGGCTTATATAGAGCCAATTCGGCTATATTTCTAGAGTATAGATAACCGATGAAGCGATAGAAAAGTATGTGCGGTTATGACGGGGATGGCATTTGAGATAATGGAGTTTTTATAAAGAACTTTTCGTTTTGCTGTAGGCATGAAAGCACTTCTTAGGAGGTGTTTTTTTGTTTGTCTTGGAGTATTATTAAGGCATAAGATCATATGATAAAAAACATGCCTATGCTCAAAGAATACATCTCATATTTAAAAGACGATTCAAAAGGATACTGGTTTAAGCGAAAACTCTACGGTTGGGGATGGACGCCAGTGAAATGGCAAGGTTGGTGCGTCATATTACTCTATATTTTATTAGTTTTAGGTCTTGTCTCTATTAGAGAAAATGCTATACCGGGAAATCCTGATTCAGGAAGTAATTTTTTGACATTTGCATTGCCAATCATTATATTAACCATTCTACTTATTTTTATTTCTTATAAGAAAGGCGAAAAGCCACGCTGGCAGTGGGGTAAAAAAAGAAATAAGGCGTAGGCATAAAAGCACCTGAAAGGGTGTTTTTTGCATTGGAAAATAATCCATTTGTATTAAATTAATATATTATTGAAAAATTTAATCAAAACTAATATGAAATATCAAGGCCTGACTTTTCATGAAGTTCAAAAAACAACTTCAATCACGCCTCTTCAATATTATCCTTCTTGTGTTATAATGAAATAAGAAACTAGATAAATTTCTTATTTTTTTTGGGTGTCTTTCTATGAATATTCACAGCAAAAATAACACTGCCTTATCAATAAAAAACAAAGAGATTTCCGGTCTTTGTTGTGTTATTTTGGTTCTTTGTTTTACTTTTCATTTTGTCAAAGCTGCCGATACTTCACAAGAAGTAAAAGATATCATCGATAATGTTATAAACGATCCTTCTGGAAAAGTTAACATCACCAACAATGAGTACAAGGAGAAAGCTAAAAAAGATGAGATCGATTCATCTCAAACAACAGATGGAGCTGATTCCAGTCAAACTAACGATTCTGAAAAATCCGCCATCTCACTCACTTCGCCTGGCGCAAGAGAAATGGTTGTGAACACCAATGTAAAATTTTCAGGGAAAGCTTCTTCTGGAGTGATTGTAAACATCATGGTGATCGATGAGGATTCTGAAAGAAAATTCATCCGTCATCAAGCTACGTCCAAACTTAACGGTAATGTTACTGCTGACAAAAAAGGCGAGTGGGTTTATGTTCCTCAATTCGATTTTATTCCCGGACAGTATTCGGTAGTTGCTTCTTTCATGGACAATAAGGCTGGAACAGTCCAAAGTGACCGGATATTTTTTACTATTGTTGATTCAAGCGGTGATTCTTCCTGGAGTATTTTTGACAAGGCTTGGATTATTGTTTTGATAATATTCATTTCATTTGTTGTTTTGTTTTTTGCTTTATTGTTTTTTTGGAAAAATAAATTTTTCAAAGCAAGAAAGAAAAAAAATAATTTCGATTTTGATTTGGAACCTTCAGTGTTTGGTCCTAGTGAAGAAAAAGTTCAAACGCTTCGGATTATCGATTATGATAGTCCGGGCATGGAACACAAAGAAAATCTTGACGATATAAACGAAGAATCATTGGAAGTAGAAAAAGAGCTCATTGATGTTTCTCGGGCAGTAAATGAATCCATGCAAAAGATAGAAAAGCTCAAAAGGGATAGTCTGAGTGGTAAAATAAGAGGAGAAACAAAAATATCGGAAGAAGATTTGGCTAGTGATATCAATGATGTGGAAAAAGAACTCATTGATGTGTCTAAAGAGGTTAGCGAAGTGGTTTCTAAAGTTGAAGATATGCGAGAGAGCATAGTGAAGAAAATAAAGCGAAAAAATTAATGAAGTCAAAATTTATACAAGCTTTAAGGTATAAATATAAAATATAAAAATAAAAAATTAAACAAAAAATATTTATAAATTGCCAGCACGCTTATTTTTTTGTTGCCGGATCTGCAGGCTATTTTATGTGGCAATCGATCAGTGATAAGAAAAAATCGACCAAAACGGTTGATGATGTATCTTTGATTGACAAATATAAAAACAATTGCCCGATTTGGCGCATAGCGGATTGGCAAACGCGCTACGGGATGAGAAAAAATTCGACCAGGCGATTGGAGAGTATAAAAAAGTTATTGAACTTGCACCGACCAATATCTCTACTTACGCGAATTTAGCCAGTGTTTATCAATATTAACTTGGTCAACCAAACAAAGCGATTGAAGTGTTTCAACAAGGCATGAATAAAAATCCAGAAACGGTCGAGCTGCGTTTGTTGTTGGGCATTGCCTATGAAAAGGTGAATGACAAAGACGACGCAAAGAAAGAGTATGAAAAAATAATTGAAATTGACGAAAATAATTCCGCGGCGAAAGCTGCACTTGAACATTTTGTGCAATAGAAGCCTAATTCGCCGAGAGGGGATAAGTATTTTTTGATGAATATTATCGCTTTAAATAAAAACACGAAAGAAACGTTCAAACGAATATTTGTTTTAATATTTACTTTTTTTGTTATGCAGATGACGTTTGTCGGCGAAGCCAGCGCTGCCACTCCGACAATTACCTCAGTTACTCCTTCAAACGTACCTGTGACCGGCGGCGATTCCATTA
Organism: uncultured Bdellovibrionales bacterium; assembly: GCA_964500125.1. Taxonomy (GTDB): domain Bacteria; phylum Patescibacteriota; class Minisyncoccia; order Moranbacterales; family GWC2-37-73; genus CAZAFB01. The sequence goes on from CAZCMV010000010.1 coordinate 3,160, forward strand.
TCATTACAGGATTAGATTTTAAATTTACGCCAAGTTGTACAAGCAACACATTGTCAAATTGGAGTTTTGATGAATCATCAGGTTTAACTTTTCCTGATTCATGTAATGCTTACAATGCGACAGCTTTCGGCACGACTTTAGTTGCTGGAAAATATTCAAATGCACGCAATTTCAATGGAAGTGGTGATTATGTTGCTACAAATTTAAATTTGATCAAAAAAGATAGTGCCCCATTTACTATAAGCACGTGGTTTAAGGTTCCAAGTACGGGAGGGAATGCAAGTTATGACACTCTTTATTCTACAGGAAATTGTGATGGTTCTTATGGCTTACATTCATATTCTGGTTCAACTAGAAAACTTTATTTTGACAAGGAGTGCGTAGCAGGTCTTATTACTGGAAATACAACATATACACTTGATCAATGGCATCAAGCAGTAGTTGTATATAATGGTAGTCAAGCTAGGTTATATCTAGATGGACAACCTGACAGCGCTTGGACAAATGTCGCAGCTCAACAGGGAGCTGAAGCGGATGATTTTATCGGAAATATTGGTACTTCTGCTTCGTCACCATTTAAAGGTGCTATTGATGAGGTTACTGTTTCAAAAGTGGTTTTAAGTGATTCTGAAATTCTTGATCAATATAATAGTGGCCTTAGTAATATAAGTGTTGGCGGAAACAATGCAACTAACATTAATTTTTTAAATTCTACGACCCTTACTGCAACCACTCCGGCTCACACTGCAGGAGCAACTGACGTAATCGTAACTAATTACGATGGGAAAAGTGCAACACTTTCTGGTGCTTTCACTTACATCGCACCTCCATCTATAACTTCCATCACTCCTAACAGTTCACTTAAGACTGGAGGAGACACAGTGACCATAACCGGAAGTGATTTTTATGGTACTCCAACAGTATTATTTGGCGGAACGAATTCTGCTTCAGTAACATTTGTGAATTCTAGCACTCTTAGTGTGGTGGTGCCGGCACATGATGCAGGTATAGTTGATGTTACTGTAATAAATCCTGGTGATCAAGAAGCAACACTCGCTAACGGATTTACATACATAAATTCAGCTCTAACAATTTCATCCATCACTCCAACAAGTGGACCAACTGCGGGAGGAATGAATGTAACGATAAGTGGAAGTAATTTCATACCACCAAACAGTGGAGGTGATAGTGACTGGGCAGTAGTGAGCGGGAAGACATTGCCAGGAGTATTGTATGGAGGATCTCTTGTAGTCATCGGTGATTACATCTACCTACTGGGTGGATATAACAGTTCCAATGCGGCTATGAATATCATATATAGCGCACCTGTTTCTGATCCGACAACTTGGACAAATACCGGGAAAACTCTTCCTATCGCAATGGGAAGAAGTTCTGTTGCGGTTATAGGAGATTACATATATCTTTTCGGCGGATATAACGGTTCTTCATCTGTCAATTCGATATATAGAGCGTCTGTTTCAGATCCAACCACGTGGACTGTTGTTAGTGGAAAAACGCTTCCTGCTGGATTATATGGATCCTTATTGCAGATAGTGAACGATACTGTTTATTTGTTTGGTGGAAATACAGCTACCAATACGGTTACGAATATTATATATAGCGCACCTGTTTCTGATCCGACAACCTGGACAAATACCGGGAAAACATTGCCAGGCAATCTTGCTCATTCTGCTGGCGCAAACATTAACGGAACCCTCTATTTGTTCAATGGTGCTACTGCAAATGGAGGTGGGGGTGGTACCAATATTATATATAGCGCGTCTGTTTCAGATCCGACTACCTGGGTCAATACAGGAAAGACTATGCCTGTCAGTTTAAGTAGGGAAAGTGACCAAGTGTTTGTGGTTGGAAACAAGATATATTTATTGGGTGGTTGGAGTACAACATCCTCTTCTTCTGCAAATACTATTTTAAGTGCAAACATATCCGATCCTACTACTTGGACGGTTGAATCCGCAACTTTGCCGGCAGTCTTGAGTTCTCATCGTGTTGCAATAATAGATGATTATTTCTATATTTTTGGTGGATATATTACCTCTGCTACCAACGCCATTTATCGCGCACCTCTTTCTCATTTTCGTCCTAATGTATACAACAAACCATGGCTAACTAATTGGGGTACTGTGGTTCCATATACAGACCAATCAAATGTTACCATTGGTGGCCAACAAGCAACCAACATCAATTTCATCGACTCCAACACCATCACTGCCACCACTCCCGCTAACGCTGCTGGAGTAAAGGATGTTACGGTTACTAGCTATAACGGTCAATTAGCAACATTGTCTGGTGCTTTTACGTATGTTGAGCCTCCAACAATAACTTCCATTACGCCAACAGGATTAAAAACAGGTGGAGATACTGTCACGATTTCAGGTTCCAATTTTGTTGATACTCCAGATGTTACTTTTGGAGGAATCGAGGCAACTTCCGTAACAAGAGTAGATTCCAGCACGCTCAGTGTTGTTATTCCAGCTCACAATGGAGGAGCAGTAGACGTGGTTGTGACTAATCCAGATGGACAATCTGCAACGCTTGCTAATGGAGTAACTTATGCTGATCTCCCACCAGTTATTTCAAGTATTAATCCCGATAATGGTCTGCCTAGTGGCGGAACTAATGTAACCATAAAAGGAGAAAATTTTGAGTCCGCCATTGATCCCAATGCAGTGATGCTTCTTCACTTAGACAACAACATAACTGACACAATAGGTAGACATACTTTTTCAGCGGGGGCAAGTAGTTATTCCACTTCCATTAAAAAGTTTGGATCACATAGTGGTTACATCTCGTCGGTAATTAGTTCATCTGATAATGTATCCGATTTTGATTTTGGAACCGGAGATTTCACGATTGATTTCTGGGCCTACAGAGCACCATCAACCAACTCTGTTGTGTTTAGTGTGATGAAAAGCAGTAGTACGGCGTTATTTAGCATACAGTATTATTACGATAAGGTTTATCTGTACTTTAATGGTGCACCTTATATTAACACCGGAGTATCTCACCCAGTTGGTTCTTGGGTACATAATGCCTATGTCAGACAGGGCAACACTATAAAGATGTACCTGAACGGTAACCTTGCTTGGACGGGAACGGGGTATAGTGCATCTAATTTCACTGGAACCTCTTATATAAGTTTCTCGCATGCCAGTGCTGCAACGGCTAGTTATTTGGACGAATTGCGTGTATCCAAGGGTGTAGCCCGCTGGACGGCAAACTTCACGCCACCTACGAATTCCTATACTCCTATTGCTATCCCAGCTGTTACGTTCGATGGTGTGGCTGCCACAAATATTGATTTCACTGATAGTACTACCCTTACAGCTACCACTCCATCTCACGCTGCTGGACCAGTGAACGTGGTTGTGACAAACCCCAATGGAAAGGCAGGCACATTAAATGGCGGCTTTACTTACCGAGAGTTGGCCCCAGTTGTCACAGATGTTTCGCCCTCTTATGTATCCAAAACAGGCGGTGAAACCGTCACGATCACTGGTGCTAATTTCTTTGATGGTGCTACTGTCACCTTTGGCGGAACATCAGCCACTAGTGTGACTTTTGTAAACTCCACCACTTTAACTGCCACTGTTCCAGTTCACGAGATGGGTACTTATGATGTAGTTGTTACTAACCCAGATACCCAAACCGGAACACTAACCGATGGAATTACTTACAGAGAACCGCCACCAACTATTACATCAGTCACGCCATTGTATGTCGTTAGAACTGGAGGAGATCCTGTCACGATTACTGGAACCAACTTCCTTGAAACCCCCACCGTCACCTTTGGCGGAACATTAGCCACTAGTGTGACTTTTGTAAACTCCACCACTTTAACAGCCGTTGTTCCAGCTCACACTCCCGGCGAAGTGGATGTGGTAGTTACGAATCCCGATACTCAATCAGCCACACTGACTGAAGGGTTAACCTACACTAATCTACCTCCAACAATCACAAGTATCACCCCTAATGTTGGCCCCTCAGCTGGCGGAACAAATGTGACCATAAAAGGGTCAAACTTTACACCCAATTCCGATCCGTACGTAAAAGCACTTTTTCATTTTGACAATAACATGACAGACTCGACAGGTAGACACACTTTTACTACCGGTGCACCAAATAGCTATTCAACCTCCATCAAAAAATTTGGAACACACAGTGGCTTTATTAATTCCGTTATGACTTCTACCGACAATTTGTCTGACTTCGATTTTGGAACCGGCGACTTCACGATAGATTTCTGGGCATATAGGCAGTCATCGAATAATCAGGTAATTGTCTACACAATAAGGAAAGATGGTGTCAATGGTGTTAGCATTCAGTACTACAACGACACAGTTCATTTATATATGGACACCAACGCGTACATTAATACTGGAGTAGCCCACCCAGTCGGGTCCTGGGTCCATAATGCTTTTGTAAGATCCGGCGGTACGATCAAATACTTTTTAAATGGAAGTTTGATATGGACCGGTACCGGGTACGAAGCAACTAACTTCGTAGAACCCGCCCAATTATCGATGTCTTATCCGGGGGCACCAGCTGATAGTCATATAGATGAACTTCGTATTTCCAAGGGTATAGCTCGCTGGACGACAAATTTTACTCCTCCCACTGAAGCGTATGAGTATCTTGCCTCACCAACCCTGACCTTCGATGGGTTATCAGCTACCAATATAAATGTTGTAGATAGCGAAACTATTACTGCTATCACCCCAGCTCACGCAGCCGGTGCAGTTGATGTGGTTGTCACAAGTTATGATGGAGGAAATGCAGCAATCACCAATGGATTTTCATACTATCCGGATAAATATGTTTTTACTGTTTCTCCGGATTCTCAGAACGAAACTGAAGTGGGAACTTTCACGGTCACGGCCGAAGATTTGAACGGAAATGTTTTGTCGGCTCCGGGCGATATTACTCTTTCGCTTTCATCAACTTCAATTTCCGGTTTTTTTGCTAGAAGTCTTATGGAAGACCTTTCGACCAGATGGGACTATGATTCTGTCGTCATTCCGTCTGGGCAATCATCGGCAACTTTCTATTATAAGGACAATGCAAAAGGAACTCCGACTATCACCGCAACTCCTCCTTCTGAAATTGGTGGAACGTTTGCTGCCAAACAAATTACTGTTACCAGTAAATACAGATTTTTGATTACTGGAGTAACTGATCCAGTAAAAGCTGGGACTTCAAGTTCTGTAACGATTCAGGCAGTTGATTATCAAGGAAATCCACTTCATGATTACACGGGTACAGTTCATTTTTCGTCCACCGAATCGCTAGCTGTACTTCCTCAAGATTTTGCGATTACCTCAAATATGCTTGGCGGACACACTTTCGTGAACGGCGTCGGCTTTGGAACGCAGGGTGAATGGTGTGTAACAGTAACCGACACCGTTGATCCGAACATTACCGGACAGCAATGCAACATTACCGTTAGTGCGCCAAATGCTGGAACCATCTCCCAAGTGAAATTTATCAACTCTCCTCAATCATTCCCGATTGAAACATATGGCACTTTGACCATCCAGACTCAGGATTCAAACGGCTCACCAGTAAATGTTACTGCCGACAAAAATATTTATATTTATACCGATTCAGCTAGCGGGCAATTTTCCACCAGCGCCTTGGACGGAAGCTGGGTTAGCACGCAGCCTTTTGTCGTTACTATCAAAGCCAATTTCAGTTCCACAACCTTTTTCTACAAAGATACGACCGTCGGAGCGCATGTTTTGACCGCTCGAGACGATGAGGGAACTGGGGATGACATTGGCTGGGTGAATGATACTCAAACTGAAACCTCTGGAGTAGGAGCTGCTTACAGAATCGGCATTTCTGGTTCTTCTGATCCGTTTACCGCCGGACAAGTATCTTCAGTTCAAACCGCAACTATTTACGATCAATACGGAAATGCCGTAACTGTTTCTGAGAACCAACCAATAAATTTCGCTTTCAATTCCGCTTCAACCCAAGTTAGCCTTAATGGTTCAACTTATTTTTCCACGCCATTTGGAACGATCATTCCGGCCGGAAGCAATTCTCTGAATTTCTATATTAAAGATACTAAAGCTGGAACTTTAAACATGACGGTTTCGGATGCTATGCCGGCGGATGGAAATATAGGATTGGTTGATGCCGCCAAAGCACTTTCCGTTTCTGCTGATACGATTGATAAATTTGTTTTTACCACCGCTCCATTTTCCACGATTGCTGGACAAATTTCTCCGCAAATTACGGTCCAAGCCCAGGATCAATATAGCAATCCGGTTTCTGTTTCCCAAGATACTACTGTTTATCTTTCCGGTTCCAATCCCGAAGGAATATTCTCCACTGATTCTTCATTTTCTTCCACTGTCAATTCCATAACCATCCCGGCCGGTTCATCCAGCGCCTCGTTCTATTTCAAACAAACTTCTTACTTAGCCAGTCAAACAATAACCGCTTCCGACAGTTCCACTCCAGATGGAACTACCGGAGTTATTGACGCCACCCAAGCCGAAACGATCAATACGGGCGCTATTTCTCAATTAGCCTTTTCCAGTTCTTCGCCTTCGATCGTTGCCGGAAATGAAACCGGAGTTTTGAATGTGGAAACCAGAAATTCCTATGGAGTTAAAGTGCCAACTACTTCCGACCTTCCGGTTTATTTTTACACCAACTCAACTGGCGCCACCAAAGAATTTTCCTCGAACGCGTCGCCCAGTTGGTCAGCAATTACTAGTTCCACAATTTCTGCTGGAAATTCTTCTATTAATTTCTACTACAAAGACACGAAAGCAGGAACAACCGCCATAACCGTCGCCGATGATTCAACTCAGGGAACCGATGATGGAATCACTAATGCCGCTTTGAATGTTTCCATTCTAGCTGGAAATTACAATGGAATAGTTTTCACTAACAATGTGTATACCGTTGAAGCCGGACAAGTGGCTGGACCGTTTACTATTATGGCTGTCGACAGTTACAATAACCCAGTTACTCTGAGCTCTCCTCGAAATATTTATATTACCGATTCTGGATCGAGCACAACGGGAAGTTATTCTTCCTCTGCTTCCGGACCTTTTACTCAAAAAAGTTCCTGGACCGGATATGTCACTATTCCTTCCGGGCAATCTTCGGCCTCTTTCTTCTACAAAAATATCAGCGCCGAACCGAATGTAATTCAATTCAACGCTGAGATTGATACGGCGCCGGGAGCTGAATCAATTTCCCAAAACTTAAATTTGACTTGGGGAACATTAAATTACATCGCCGTCACTTTTCCTGGATCAACCTGCACTGCCGGAAGCGCTTGTTTGTTAAGTGTGGAAACCCGAAATGCTTGGAATGTTCCGATTCGAAATACGTCAACGACTACAGTGGATTTATCGTCCACAAATCTGACCGGAAGATTCGACACTAGCTCAGATGGTTCATTTGACGGAACAATCACTTCGTTTACTTTTGAGCCGGGACTGAATGAATACGGCGTAGCCAATGTTTGGTATAAAGACACAAAAGCGGGAAGTGTGACTGTAACCGGAAGCCAGACTGGAATAACTTCCGGAACGGCCACTTTTGTCATCGGTTCGCAGCCGGGATTAGGTGGATTAGTCATCACCAATTCGCCTCAAACTCTAGAGCTCGGACAAAAGAGCGGGGGAATTGTAATCCAACTTCGCGATATTTATGGGAATGATTCAATCGCTAATTCCGACACAGTTGTTAATCTTTCTTCATCCTCTTCCGGCGGAACTTTCCTAAATTTGGGAAATAATACGATAACCACCACCACTATTTTAAACGGAACTGGAACGGCTACGGTTTACTATAAAGATATTACTTTAGGAAATCCGAACATAACCGTTTCTAGCGGAAGTTATTCGACCAATCAAACAGAAACTATCATTCAAGGCGCGCCAACGAAATTTTCCTTGGAATCAGCATCTAACAGTTTGACTGCCGGCATGCCTTCGGCTGTTATCACTTTAAAATCACTTAATCAATATGATCAACCAGTATCTGTTTCCTCCGATTTGTCCGTGAATCTTTCTTCTTCAAATTCAACCTCTGGAGGATTTGATACCAATTCCGCTGGAACATTCACCGCAACTGATGTCACAATTCTTACCGGACAATCTTCGACCGAGTTCTATTATAAAGATACGACTGCCGGCGCGGTTACCATTACCGCTTCTAAAAACGGATACACCAGCAGAACATTCGCTTTTAATACCAATGCCGCCAGTTTGAATAATTTAGTTTTTATAAATCAAGCTCGGACCATTAAAGCGGGAGAAAATAATTCACTTACCGTACAGTTCCGCGATCAATATGGAAACGTGGTTGTCTTAGGAAACCCTGTTGATATTAACCTTTCATCTTCAGATGTTGCTAACGGAAAATTCGCTTCGAGCGCTTCCGGTCCTTGGAATTTAAGTTCAATTAATGTTCCTGCCGGAAATTCCACTGCTACTTTCTATTATTCCGACACGTTGGTTGGAATGAAAACAATTTCAGTTAACTCCGCCGGAATAACCGGAGGAACGCAAGATGCGAATATTATCGGAGGAGACGTCCATCACTTTGCTTTCGTAACCGATCCACAAATAATACCAGCTCAAGACGCGTCCGGCGCGATAATTATTCAGGCTTATGACGTATATAATAATCCGGCTACGATGAGTTTTTCAATAAGACTGACTCTGAGTTCTTCCAGCTCGCAGTACCAATTTTCTAGCAGTTCTTCCGACTGGGTCGCAATCAACCATATTGACGCAAGTAGTAATGTTGTTAATGTCTATTATAAAGATTGGAATTTAGGAACGCCGACAATCATAGCCAGTCCGACTGGTTTTTCGGCAATTGCCCAAACAGAAACGATCGTCGCTAACAGTGCGACCAAGCTCATGTTCCTAAGTGGTCCACAAACTATCATCACCAACACGCCATCCGGTCCGATTTCCACTTTTGTTTCCGATGCATTCGGGAATCAAACCACTGCTCCGTCCAATTTCACCGAAACAATTTCATCATCCAGCGCTACCGGCCAATTTTCTTCAGATGGTATGAGCGGATGGAATTCTACTCTGAATATTTCTGTTTTGGCGGGGGAGAGCGTCAAAAGTTTTTATTATCGCGATAGTACGCAAGGAACTTACACTTTAACTGTCACCCCTAGCATCAGTCTGACTTCATCCACACAATCCATGGAAGTAATTACGGGGGAAATTTCCCATATCAATCTTAGCGCTCAAAATTCAGCTATTGTTGGAAGTCCGGTAGAAATCACTTTGCAAACTCAAACTGATTCCAACATGCCGGCAGCAGTTTTGAATAATATCGCTATTGATCTCTATAAAACAGGAACGACTGGAGAATTTTCTCTTTCTAACACCTCCTGGATTCCGATCTCTTCCTTGACTTTATCAGCTGGCCAATATCAAAAAATATTTTATTTCAAAGAGACTAACTCCGGAACTACGACCATAACTGCCGACGAGCGTATTTCTCAAGGCGTAAGCTGGACCGCCGGAATCAAGGATATTTCATTTTCTTCCGGATCATTCTATAAATTCGGCTTCGCGGCCAAGCCGTCAAGCGTCATCGCTGGAGATGCCACTTCTGCCTATATTGTTCAAGCCCAAGACGTTTATGGAAATGCGGTTTTGATGTTGGCTGATCAGTCTGTATATATGTATAGCTCAGGCACTGGAAATTTTGCCTTAAGTTCAACCGGACCTTGGAATGCAACTTCTGCCACTATCTCAAGCGGAACTAGCACGGTTGATTTTTACTATCGAGACAATTCAACAATTGGCGATGAAACCATCACTGTTTCCGATCACGTCCCGATTGACAGTCTGGATACGGGAATCTTAAACGCTACTGCCGCACTTACTGTTTATGGTCAAGAAGCCACTGGCATCAAATTTATTTCCTCGCCTCAAACCATAACCGCCGGAAATTATACCGGAGCAATTGAAATTCAAGCGCAAAGAATCGATGGTAGCCCAGCTATTTTGGAAGATGATCTCACGATTAATTTGTCTTCTTCACCGCTTTCGGCCAGCGCCCTGTTTGTTTCAACTTCCGGAGATCCGAATTCCGCTCTTACCAGCGCGACTATTAAAAGAGGATCAAATAGTGTAATTGTTTATTACACCAACCAAAAAGTCGGAACCTTCGCCTTAAATGCGGTTTCGGGATTATTCACAGATTCGCAAAATGTTATCGTCAATGCCGGAAGTCCGAATAAATTCGCTTTCACCACTGCCGCTCAAACAAAATCCGCCGGAATCGAATCGGATCAAATGCGATTGGAATTGGAAGACCAATATGGAAACGCCACTAACGCGCTTTCCGATTTAACTATCAATTTAACTTCCACTTCGGCTAATGGACTTTTCTCGATTCAAAACGGATCCTCCTGGAGCAGCACCACTTCAGTTTCAATTGCTTCTGGTTCCAATGACACCTTCTTCTATTATAAAGACACAATTTCCGGCGCCCAAACTATTACCGCTGATGAAACACCAAGCCAAGGATTATCCGCCGGAACTCAAACCTTCACTGTTTCTGCCGGCAGTATTCAAAGCATCCATTTTGTTACTGCAGCGCGTTCGCTTATGGCCGGTCAAGTTTCACCGCAAGTTGCTGTTTCTTTTTATGACACTTATGGCAATGTCGCCATTGCTAGCGCTACGATGAATATTTATCTATATTCCGATTCCGCGCAAGGAACTTTCAGTCTAGATTCCGGATTTGGTTCAACTATAACTTCTCTTGCCGTTTCAGCTGGCGAATCTTCCAAATCTTTCTACTACAAGGATACTTTTGCTGGAACTCCGCGCGTTATTGTGAGTGATCAACCAACTTTGGATGATCCGACTGATTTGGGAATTACTAATGCGATTCAACAAGAAACCATTAGTTGGGGAAGTATAACTCAAATCCGATTAACCGACACAACGCCGTCTATTGTCGCCGGACAAAACACTGCTTTGCATGTCCAACTGCAGAATCAATACGGTGTGAAAGTAAATGCAACCAATTCAACCACTGTTTATCTTTCTTCCGATTCCGCTCAAGGCAAATTTTCACTTTCCACTGATTTTTCCTCTACCATTAACTCATTCGTTATTGCCATCGGAAGCGGAGAACAAACAATTTATTACCAGGAAACTGTTTCCGGAACGCGAACCGTAACTGCTTCCGATGTCTCCACGCCTGCCGAGAGCCCTGACACCGGACTTTCTAACGGAACCGTTTCAGTAAACATCAATCCGTCCAATATTTATCGTTTCTCCTTCACTACCACACCTAAGAGTTTGGAAGCCGGACAAATTTCTTCCGCCATTACTGTTCAAGCTCGAGATGTGTATGGAAATGCTTCGCCAACTGCTTCTGAACTTCCGGTTTATCTCACCACTACATCAAGCAATGGAAAATTCTCACTCTCAACCGATTTCTCAAGTAGCAATCTGATCACCAGTGGAACAATCACCGCCGGGAATTCGGCTATGAATTTCTATTATCAAGACACTTCAATTGGAAATCCGGTCGTAACCGCCAGCGACGTAAGTCCGTTGGATATTCCGGATACGGGAATTTTAAATGCCACTCAAACTAATGCTGTGGTGGCTGGAAACGTAACTAAGATTGCCTTCAGCCCAAGTTTAGGAACCGTGGTGGCTGGAGGAATTTCCGATCCAATAACCATCAAAACCCAAAATCAATATTCAATCGACACTCCTGTTCTAGCTGACACCACCTTATATTTGTTTTCGTCGTCCAACAAAGGAACATTCTCACTTAATGCCGGAGGACCATGGACGCTCACAGCCGTCACCTTAAACGCCGGTCAATCTAGCCTTCAAATTTATTATCGAGACGGAAATACTGGAACTCCAACCATTACCATTTCCGATACCAACGTAAGTAGTCCAGACACACTTTGGACCAATGCTGTGGGAACGATGACTGTTACCGTCGGAACCATCACTCAAATTGCCATCACTAGTTCCGCTCAAACTATTACTGCCCGACATTCATCCGCTCCGATGCAAGTAGAACTCAGAAATCAATTCGGAACCGCCATCAACACGACTACCGATGCCACGATTTATTTACGAACCAATTCAATCGATGGAGAATTTTCCACTTCTTCAACCGGTTCCTGGGGAATAAGCTACATTACTATTCCTGCTGGACAAAGCACGGGCGTTTTCTACTATCATGACGGAAACATGGGAACTCCGACCATCACCGCTTCGGATAATCTGCCACCAACTCCGGACACCGGCTGGGCCAATGCCACTCAGCAGGAAACGATTCAAATCCAAGTTGTTGATCATTTGCTAGTCACCAATATTTCCGATCCGCACATGCAAGGTAATCCGAGCTCGATTGTCGTCATGGCTCAAGACAGTGAAAACTATGTAGTTACTTGGTATGCCGGAACGATTCATTTCACTGCGTCTGATTCCGACGCGATCATTCCGGGGGATTATACTTTTGTTCCCAACATTGATAAAGGAATCCACACTTTCAAAAACGGTGCTGCTTTCCTTCATTCCGGAGAAAAAACCATAACTGCCACCGACACTAACAACATAACCGGAAGCCAAACTCAAATAACTGTATATGGAAATACGGCCGGAACGACGGCTAAAGTGAAATTTATCGACATCACTCCGCCTTTGGTTTCCGGACTCAACAATGCTTCGCCAATGATTACCGTTCAAATCCAAGACAGCAATGATCAGCCAACCAATGCGCCGAGTGGAGGATTCCCGATTCGACTCGTTTCCACAACTGGTACCGGACAATTTTCCACCAGTCCGACAGGGCCTTGGAACAGCACTGGAATTTTCACCATTCCTGAATACCTGAGTTTCGTAAATTTCTATTACAAAGATTCAGCCGTCGGAAATCCTACCATCATCGCCAACGATTGGGTAGAGAACGCAGATAACAGTTCCATTTCTAATGATTCTCTGGCTGTTGTCGTTCAGGGCATTAACATAAATGTCAATAAAACGATTACTGTTACTAACAATTCCCATTGGCCTCAAGTCAATTCACATATCTATACTCGTGAAAGCACCAAACCGGGAATTAACTATTACGGTTCCGCTAATTTTGACATCAGTCTTACTGATTCAAGTTCCGGTTCTCCGGTTGCATGTGATCTAACTTTGACCTGGAAAAATTTGAGCGGCTCGGTTGTTTCCACTAATCTTGTTCCTAATGTCACAAATTATACTTATTCCAAGAGTGGATTGGATGATGCCGACTTGCCAAATCGAGTAACCGAGGGACAATACACGCTTGATATTCAAGCCGTGAAAACCACTAATACTGACATTGTTTCCACTAAATCCGAAGCTGTTCCGCTTTCCGGTTGGGAAATTGAAGTTAATTATGATTCGGATAATAAAATTCTGGGCGCTTCTATTCCGTTTACGATTCGTACCTGGCATAACGGTCTTTTGGCTGATCCGGACAAATTTTCAATTGCTTGGAAAGACGACGGAGGAAACTTTGTTGTTCCTGCTCATCATCCGGAAATTACCGGCAGTCAATACGTTTTATATAAAAGTGATTTAACCAGAACGGGAACAGGGCAATATAGCGGAACGATGAAATCCGATTTCATCCCGCAAGATATGTGGGGCCATACTGCTTTCTACTTGACTACCGCCATATATTCCGGAAGCGACGATCCAAATGACTATGAAATTCATCGCTATGATCATCCGGAAAATGTCACTCGCGTGATATATGCTGAAGATAATCACTATGATATTTTCTTCAAAAATAATCCAGCTCTGGCTCCGACAAATTTCAACATCGAAAAAATGCTGACTTCCACCCCTCCAGCTTCCGAAACTTATGATTTGAAATTCACCTGGACCGCTTCCGATGGGGCGACCAAATATAATTTGTACCGAAGCCGAAATAAATATGCCACGCTTTTTCAAGATCCATGTACCATTGATCAAATTAAAAATTCACATCGATATGGAGACACTGGCTCTGTTGCACCATTTTGCGAAACACAAATTCAACAAAATGTTGGAACCGATGATTCTTCTCAATGGGTAAAAATGGCCGAGGTAAACTCACCAACGACTGAATATACTATTCCTTGGTCGACAATTCAGAGTGACTTGGATAACAATGTGTATTATTATATCCTTAGAGCGGAAAATAATTCTGGAGAAAGTGGTTATTCAACCATGGTGTTTTCGTTGAAGAAAGATTTCACTGTTAATGCAGATCCTTACAAAAATACCTATTGGATATCATTGCCTTATCATATAGGAAGTTATACCAATCCTAATATCAGTCAACCATATAGTCATTATGAATTAACTCAGGCTTCCGATATCGTAAAGGAAATTGAAGGATCGATAACCGGTTCAGCCGGAAATGACAAAAACAGAATTATTAATCGAGTGGCTCTCTGGAATCCAAACACTCAAAATGTCAGCGCTTTCTACATGTATTCAACCGCTCAGCATAAATGGACAGCCAGCAATTTCGCCATTAATCCGGGGGATGGAATTTATATTCAATTGTCAGGCAACACTGAAAATTCTACTTGGACAATTGTAGGCCACGATGAACCAAGTAATCTCTTACTGACCGTAAACACCTCACCGTACAAAAATACCAATTGGATTTCAATTCCATACTCAACTAAATATCGAACAGCCAGTGATATTGTTCTAGATTTTGAAGGCGCACTTTCCGGTTCAGCTTCCGATGAAAAAAACAAAAAAATTAATCGAGTGGCTCTCTGGAATCCAAATACTCAAAATGTCAGTGCTTTCTACCTATATTCAACCGCCCAGCATAAATGGACAGCCAGCAATTTCACTATTAATCCGGGAGATGGAATCTACGTTCAGCTGTCAGGAGAGACCCAATCACTCGGTTGGAATCAACCATTGATCCTTAATCCTTATCAATAACTTAGGGATGAAAAACAAAAAGGCAAAAAAGAAAAAACACAAATTAATCGGATCATTAATCCTGGCTGTTTTTAATGTTTCTTTTTTGCTTTTTCCTATTTTTGTAAAAGCAGCGGATCCTGAATTTGTGGTTGGGCAACTTTTTTTCTGGACGCCGACCGGAAGGCAACATTATACAACTGATCCGAATCCGGTCGATTATTCCCAAATATATGCTTACCGATCCAATGTGTATGCTGCTCCGGAATGGAATTACGGCATGTTTACCGATGATCGGGTTTCATTTACACCTGCCGATTCGATCTATCCCGCTTTTTTTGCTTGTGATCCGGGAAGTTCATTCTGGGACGCTCCTCTTTATGCCGATGAGGATGTGGCAATGATAGCAGCGGAAACCAAAAACGGACAATTTGGCTGGACTGGGAACACATGGGTTGGAGGAGGAAGCATGGTAATTCAGGGTGTTCCTATGATTAGTCCAAATCAAGAAATTCCTTTTGCTGATATTGTAATGGAACCCATTCCAACTCCCGCCCTTTCAACAGCAAATGAAAATTCCATAACTATTGGATGGCAAGGTTTATGGGACAATGATCAAGGGGCATCTAGCGGAACCAGCAACAATTCCATTTACGGATACCAAGTTTACAAAAGCACTGACGGCGGAAGTTTTTCTAAAATTTCCGGTGCGGTTATCAGCCAATCAGCTGGAAGTAATTTAACCTATGCTGATACCGATGTTAGTGCTGGCCACACTTACCAATATAAACTTAGCGTTTTATTTAAATGGGAAGCCAAACCGACTACTCCATATTGGGAAACTACTTCCCAAGGACCAGCATCAGTTTCCCTGAATGTCGTTACTCCGGAACCGGACCGCTTGGCGCTTACGGCATCTTCTTGGACTGCTACCGCCGGACAAAATTCAGTAATAATTACCGTTGAAACTAGAAATAGTTCCGGTGATGTTTCAGTCGTCTTGTCTGACACAACAATCGATCTGACTTCCACTTCCAGTGGAACGCATAAATTTTATTCCGTTTCTTCGAATGCCTGCACTTCAACGGAAATTACCAGCCTCCCAATTGCCATCGGATCATCGAGCGCTCAGTTTTGTTATTACGATGAAAAAACTTCTGGTCCCACTTGGACCATCACTGCTCACAAATCCAGCCCGGTCACTCCGTCTTGGACTGATGGAACGCACACATTTACCATTACCCCTGCTTCCTTTGGCAGTTTCTCATTGTCGCTTGCAACTCCTCAAAGAAACCGGCAGGCCTTTACTGGAACCAACACTCTGACTGCTTTGGACACTTTCGGAAACGTGAAAACAAATTTCCAGGCCTCGCTCAACAACGTTACTTTTAGTGTTTCTCCGACTGACGGAACCATTTCCGGACTGAGAGGAACCAATTCAAATGTCTTAAATCAAGACAGTGATTTCTCAAGTGGAGTCGCCAACCTCGCCAACAAATTAACTTTCTCAGGCACCACCGGAAGTCACACTTTCACCGCTACTTCCGCTGACAGCAAAACGACGACCGCCACTGTTAACATTTTAGGCGGCGCCGTTTCTTCGTTTGATTTCTCACTCACTAGTCCGCAAGTCATGGACACCGCTTTTTCCAGCACCAACACTTTGACCGCCAAAGATGCGGATGGAAATGTAATAACGGATTTCGATGCTTCAATTAACAACGTAACCATCACTGAATCCGTGGGTGGGGGAATTGTTTCCGGACTGGGCTCAGGCGCCAACAATGTTTTGAATCAAGCCGGAGATTTTTCCAGCGGAGTGGCGGATCTTTCCGGAAAAATGACTTACGGCGGATTAGCCGGTAGCCGTATTTTTACCGCTGCTTCCGGTTCAGCCAGTTCCAACAGTAATACCGTTACTTTCGGTCCCGGCGCCTTTGCTAAATTCGGATTAGCATTTAATTCTCCACAAAAAAATGATGAATTTTTTACCTCAGCTGCCATTTCTGCCCAAGATATTTACGGAAATGTTGTCACCAGCTATGATGCCTCAGCTGTCGGAAATGATGTTACCATTGCCAGTTCCGGAGCCACAATGACCATTTCGGGAGGATCAGCCGTTCTAAATCAAGCGGAAAGTTTTGTTTCCGGCACCGCTGATTTATCCGGAATATTGAAATATACCGGACCAATGGGAACAAGATCCATCACCGTCACTAACACAACCGGAAGAACCGGAAGCGTTAATATAACTATTACCGCCGGAGATGTTGCTTCGGTAAAAATAACCAATGCTTCCGGAGGTTCGGCTACTGAAATAGGTAATACGATCATGAATGTTGATTCGCCGCTTTCTCTTTGGGCCACCGAATATGATGTATCCGGAAACTTCGCCGGAAATTCCACTGCTGGCCATTGGACCGTAACCGGATTTGATGCAACTGATACCTATTCTCAAGTTGACGTAACAAACGCAACTAACATCTCATTCGCTCCAAGAAAAGCTCCCCAGTCGGGAACAATTAGCTTTGATAGCGGCACGGGGATGACCGACTCAACTGGAACAATCACGGTAAATCCGGGAGCAGCCAAAAATTTTGTTATTGTTGTTCCTACAACTGCTCAAGTTGGAACAAATTTCACCAATGTTCAAATTACTGCCAACGACCAGTATGGAAATCTAGCTACCGAATACACTGGTTCTCAAACTCTGACTCTGAGCGGACCTGGAAACGGACCGGAAAGCGGAACTCCGACTTCTTCAGTTACAGCTAGCTTTACTTCTGGACAAGCTTCGAGCACTTCCGCCATCACGTTAGTAAAAGCCGAAACCGTAAAAATAACTTTGACTCAAGGATTGGTGTCCGGACAATCAAGTGACGTCGCTGTTTCAGCTGGCGACCCGGCGCATCTCCATGCCGTTTCTCCAACACCCGTTACTGCTGGTGTAAGTTTCAACCTGACTTCAATTACTGCTCATGACGCTTATGGAAACGTCGCCACTGCTTATTCCGGAAGCAAAACAATTGCTTATACCGGACCGGTCACCAGTTCATCCGGCGACTCTCCGATTTACACCGCTTCAGTCGATTTCACCAGCGGAGTTTCCACCACAACTTTAGTTACTTCTTTATTTACCCGAGAAACAGTTATCATTCACCTTGATGACGGAACTATAAACGGCGACAGCAATAGCATAGCCGTGAACGCTTCTGATACTGCCGCTTCGATTGAATATATTTCTGGAAACAACCAAACCGCCGCCGTTAATTCCGCTTTGCCTTCGCCCTTAGTTGTCGCCGTGAAAGATAATTATGGAAATTTAAAAGATGGATACTCAGTGACCTTTGTGGTTACCGGAGGAGACGGACAAGTTTCTTCCTCCACGGCTACCACCGCAAGCAATGGACGCGCTCAAGTCATTTGGACTATCGGTTCATCCACTGGAAGTGGTTTTAATGAAGCTCAAGCGCAAGCTTCCGGACTCACTGGTTCACCGATTGTTTTCAATGCTGAAGGAACTCCGTTAGCCGCTTCTTTATTAGATATTACTACTCCTTCCGAAGTAACAGCCGGAGTTCCGTTCAACATTACCATCAAAGCCATTGACGCTTTAGGAAACACAGTTACCACATTTACCGGTTCGCAAACTGTAAGTTATTCCGGTCCACACAGTTCTCCGGATGGTACTGCGCCTAGCTATACTAACATTGTGGAATTTACCAATGGAACAAATAATGTAGTAAGCACTACTTTATATAATGCTGAAACCGTAACTTTGTCTGCTAATATTGGATCATTGAACGGGGATTCATTACCAATTACCGTAAAAGCTGCTTCTGAGTCTGAGTTTAGTCTTTTGGCACCTTCAACGGCCACAGTCAATCTCCCATTCGTTGTTTCCTCGATGCGCGCTTTAGATGAATATGGAAATATAGCGACAACTTATGACGGGTCAAAGGCTGTTTCTTATTCGGGACCCGGAGATAGCTCTTCTGGAAATCATCCTTCCTATACCACCTCTGTAACATTTAACAATGGTGTAGCTACCACGCAATTGGATACGACATTGGTAAAAGCTGAAACTACCAAAATCACTGCCACCAGCGGTTCAGTTTCAGGGACATCAAATTCTATCAAAGTAATTTACGCGGAGCCATATGTTTTAACGTATGTTTCCGGCAACAACCAAGAAGGCACTCCAGGGTCGGTTCTTGATAAACCATTGGTTGCAAAAGTAATGGATTCAAACGGAAGTCCGGCATCTGGAAAGGTGGTAATTTTCACTCCTTCTGCCGGTTCTGGTTCGGTTGATGCAACATCAGTAACAGTAGGATCGGATGGTTTGGCTTCGGTTGATTGGACTCTTGGATCCTCCGGCAATATACAAATAATAACTGCTAGTGTGGCTGGTCTTTCTTCCACGGTTGTTTATGTTGCCAATGAAGGAAATGGGGGATCGGTCTCTGGCAACCGATTGGTCTTTACCACTCCAAGTCAAAAAATCTCTCCAAATATTTCTAGTGGCACTATTACTGTCTGTCTTCAAGATGTTTTAGGGAACAACATTACTGCTTCAAGTGATACAAAAGTAAATCTAAGTTCTAATTCAACGACAGGAAAATTTGCCCAAAGTGCCACCGGGAGTTGGGATAAAACTTATTCAACAATAAGTTCCGGTGAAAGCTGCATTAATTTCTATTATCAGGATTCCACTTCCGGACTTATCACTTTAACTGCTTCATCCAATGATATTATTTCAGGTAATCAGTCTGTCTATATCGAGTCAAATTCAAGTGGCTCAAAAAGTGATGACAATGATGATGACAATGACGAAGATGACAACGATGATGACGATGATGGTGAAACGACAAATATAACAAAGAAAATAATCAACGAAGGTGACACAAATAATTATTACACCTTCATAATTAACAACTATTATTATAATTCCACTAGCAATGAAGATGCATTCACAAATAGCGAAGGCAAAGAAACAGTTTCCATAGAAGCTGCTTCTGTGCCCTCCATTCTTTCTCCGCGCAATAGCTCTTTGGTTTTAGGAACTGACGAAGGGGTGACAGTTTCTGGAACTGCAGTTCCTAACAAAACCGTTCTGATTATGGCGGATAACAAAGTTATTGGATCTGCTACTAGCGATAGAAAAGGAAATTGGAAGACTAACATTTCTTTGGAAAAAATAGGTAAAAAAGATGCTACGCTTGCGGCTAAACTTAATGGCACGGACTTTCGAAGTACTGATGTTAATTTCCAGATTAAAGATAATCTCAACTGGATTCAAAAAATAATCAAATTAATTGAAAAATAGTCTTGTGAAAGGCGTAAAAAAGAGGTAAAATTAATATAGTTAAAATTATTAAATATAAAAAATAAAAAACATGGAGACTAGCGTCAAAAATTCGGTCTCATCTGGCAAAAAAGGAAAATCATTATTAGTCATAATTATTATTGTCTTGATTCTCGTTTTGGCTGCTTTGGGTTTTTGGAAGAAGAATGCGATTATTGATAAATTTACTCACAAGAAGGTAATCATCAAGGAGCAACAAGGAACAAACGCGCTTTTGGATCAGTACAAAAACAATCTTCAAGATCTCAAGACAAAGGCTGAGAATTCTTCCGATTCCAATAACCTTCAGAATTATGCAGTGGCTCAATATGCAACTGGAGATTTGGCAGGCGCTGAAGTAACTTATAGAAAGCAAATAAATGTTGACGCCAATAATGCGGTTGCTCACAACAATTTGGCCAATGCTCTTCGTGATCAGGGAAATTACGAAGAAGCGGTTAAAGAATATCAACAGGCTATCAAACTCAATCCTAAATCAACCACCAGCTATATAAATCTAGCCAATATGTATCAGTACTCATTGGGAAAAACTGATAATGCGATTGCGGTTTACAAAGATGGTATTGATCATAATGCAGATTCGGTTGATCTATATGTTCTTTTGGGGAATATTTATCTTTCTAACGACAGCAAGGAGAATGCGGAGAAATATTTTCAAAAAGCCTTGGAAATTCAGCCGGAAAATGTAGCAGCTACTGCAGGAATGAAAAGGATTGAGGAGTAAGACTTTTATATAAAAACTTCAAATCTGTATCAAAAATCGCTCCCGGGCGATTTTTTTGTTTTGATAATTATGATTAGCATATACAAAATTAAAAGAATAGGATAAATTATTTTCGTATCGTTCTGTGATTTCGCAGTTTAAGCATGTTTTAATAAAAAAAAGACTTGTTTTATTCGTATTCTTTGCTAAAATGAAGATATTCTCATAATAAAAATTATCATGATGAAAAAATTTAGCAGAATTACCGTTTTTCCACTGATTTCTTGAAATCGGCTGTTTTAATTTTTTAATTAATTTAACAGCCAACGAGAAGTTGGTTTTTTAATTATATAAATATATAATATGGATAAAAAGATATATATCACACAAAACGACAAGAAAAGGCTACTGGAACTGCTTAAAGAAAAATGGTCTCATGACAAATATGACGAAGCTTTACTTCAGGAATTAGAAAGGGGAGAAGTTGTTGATTCCGCAAAAATTCCTGCTGATGTTATAACCATGAATTCGCAAGTAAAATTTACAAAAATTGGATCAAGCGCCAGCCTAACGTATTGGTTGGTTTTTCCGCAAGATGCGGATATTAGTAAAAATAAGATTTCTGTTCTTTCGCCGATTGGCTGTGGTCTTTTGGGTTGTAAGGTCAATGACACCATATCAATAAAGACACCGTCAGGGGAGAATATAGTAAGAATAGAAGAAATTATGCATCAGCCGGAAGCGGAAGGGAATTATGATTTATGATGTTAATTGCGAAAAATGCAGACTGAATTGTTAAATCAGTTGATAAATATTTAAAATTCAAAACAAAAAATGCTTGCTCTTATCGGACTTATCATTGCTTTGTTTATTGTAATCAAGAGTGCGGAATATGCCATTCAGTATTCCACCAAAATTGCCACGAATTTAAAAATACCCAAATATATAATGGGATTTTTGATAATTGCTATTATCTCCGCACTGCCCGAGTCTCTTATTAGTATTGATTCTGCTTTGCAAGGCACTCCTTCATTTGGGTTGGGAACCTTGCTTGGAGCCAATGTTGCTGATTTGACAATTATCTTCGCGATACCGATTTTTCTCTGCTCCCGATCTTTGATGGTGAAAAACAAGATCATAAAACATTTTAAATTATACGTTTTGATTGTTGCTTTGCCTGTAATATTCGGATTTAACGGATATTATTCTAGGTGGGAGGGTATAATATTGGTTTTGGCAGGTCTTTATTTCTATTATTTGTTATTTTGGAGAAACAGAAATTCAATTATTGGAAAAGGTGGCCATTTTTCTTGGAAATATTTTTCTTTTTTGCTTCTAAGTATGATGGCTTTATTAGTGGGAGCTAATTTTACGGTTAAATTCGGTGTTTCTTTGGCGGAGAACCTTGATATTCATCCGATCATAGTAGGACTGTTTTTTGTTGGTTTGGGAACAACTTTGCCTGAATTATTTTTTTCCATTAAAGCTGTGAGGCAAAATCATGATGAATTGGCAATTGGAGATATAATGGGAATGGTTGTAACCGATGCAACTATCGTGGTTGGAATATTGGCGCTTATTTCTCCTTTTGCCTTTAATCCTAAAATTATTTATATAACCGGAAGTTTTATGGTTGCGGCTTTGGTTATTCTTCTATATTTTATGCGAACCGGAAAATCGTTAAACAAAAAAGAAGCTTCGATTTTAATCTTTTTCTATTTATTGTTTGTTTTTGCCGAATTTTTTGCCAATAAATATTTTTAAGCCTCTATCTAAATTAAATATGAATTATCAAAACCTTACTCTGGAAGAAGTTAAAAAAAGACAATTTGAATTCGGAAAAAATAGTTTACCGGAAGAGAAGGCCATTCCATCCATAAAACTCTTTCTTTCTCAGTTTGCTAATCCTTTGGTGTATGTTCTTTTTTTTGTGGCTGTCATTTCTTTTTTTCTCCATAAATATATGGATATATTCCTTATTTTTTCAGTAGTTATCGTCAATGCCGCAATGGGGTTTTTTCAAGAAAATAAAACGCAGAAGACCTTGCTTGCCCTCAAAAGATTAGTAAAACCGATTGCCAAAGTTCTTCGGGAAGATAAGAGGCAGAAAATAGATGTTCAAGAATTGGTTCCCGGAGATATTGTATTTCTTGGTATTGGAGACAAGGTTCCAGCAGACGGTAGGGTTATTGAAAGTACAACTTTTTTTGTGAATGAAGCTGTTTTAACTGGAGAAAGTGAGGCAGTAGAAAAAAGAGAAGGCAGCGAGGTTTTTATGGGAACAATTATCTCATCCGGTCGGGCGGTTATCCAAATAACACAAATTGGGCGGGAAACTAAAATCGGAAAAATTGCCCAAACCTTAAAGGAAACAGAAGAGCCTGTTACCACGCTTCAGATCCGTCTGAAAAAATTAACACATACACTGATCGTTATTTCGGTTATTTTGGCAGTGATAATTTTTTTGTTCGGTTTTTTGACCGGCAGAGATTTTCTTCAAATGGCGGACCTTTCTGCTGTAATTTTGGTGGCTATAATTCCCGAAGCATTGCTTGTTATTATTACTTTGATGCTGGTATTGAGTATGAGGGATAGTTTGAAAAGAAAAGCGCTTATTAGAAAAATTTTAGCCGTTGAAACATTGGGTTCGGTAACGACAATCTGTACCGACAAGACAGGGACATTGACGGAGGGTAATATGAAAATTACAGAAATTGATTTTTTTGATCTTGAAAAAATTCACAAGGCAATGTGTCTTTGTAATGACAGGAATAATACAGTGGAGATTGCCCTTTGGGAATATTTGGAAAAGCTCAAGAATTTTGAGCCTCAAAAAACATTTGATGGTTGTGAGCGGGTTTTTGAAATTCCATTCGGAAGTGAGAATAAGTTCATGCTGACAGTTAACCATTTACCAGAAGATCCTGAAAATTTTCTCGTTTCAATCAAGGGGGCACCGGAAGTTGTTCTCGGAATGACTAATTTATCTGAAGATGATAAAAGAATGGTCACTTCCAGGATCCATAGATGGGCGGAAAAAGGATTGAAGATATTGGCTTTGGCTAATAAAAAAATTGCCAAGAATGAAATAGAAGAAATAAAAAATGGAAACATCACCGACTTTTTTTGGGCCGGAATGGTTGGGCTATGGGATCCGCCTCGAAAGGAAGTAAAAGAAACCTTAAAAATTGCCAGAGAATCAGGTTTGAAGATAAAAGTGGTTACTGGGGATTATCACCGCACCGCAGTCCGGATCATGGAATCATTGGGAATGAAAATTGCTTCCGAAGAAATATTGAAAGGATCTGACTTGGAAAAAATGAGTGATGGTGAGTTAAAAGAAAAGATTTCCGGTATTTTGCTTTTCGCTAGAGTCACTCCTGAACAAAAATTAAGGATCGTGAATGCTCTTCAAGATTTGGGAGAAGTGGTGGCGATGACTGGAGACGGAGTCAATGATGCGCTTGCTCTCAAAAAATCAAACATTGGAATTGTAGTGGGAGACGCTTCCGAGGTGGCCAAGGAAACCGCTGACCTCATTCTTCTTGACAATAACTTCAAAACAATTGTTTCAGCTATAGAGGGTGGAAGGCTGGTTTTTGAAAATATAAAAAAAATAATCCTGTTCATTCTTTCTAATTCGTTTGCTGAAGTGGTGGTTATTTTGGGAGCATTATTCATGGGCTGGCCATTTCCTCTCTCTGTCGTGCAAATTCTCTGGATTAATCTTCTTTGTGACGGACCCGAGGATTTTATTTTAAGCTTTGAACCAAAAGAAAAGGAAACAATGTTGGACGGACCCAAAAAAATGAACGAGGCCATTTTGGACAAAGTGGGAATTGCTATTATAATCATTGTTTCCCTTATTTCAGGAATAACTTCACTTGCATTTTTCTGGTATTTCGGTTTTCAAAAAAACGATTTTGCATTGGGCCAGACAATGGTTTTTATGTCTCTGGCTTTTAGTTCTATTTCATTTATTTTTTCCTTTCGGACGCTTAGGAAACCGTTTTGGAAATATGAAAACTTCTGGTCAAATAAAGGACTTTTTGCCGTTGTGGGAGCCAGCTTATTCTTGTCGGTGATTATTACTTATTTTCCTCCAACCCAGAAGCTGCTCGGACTGGTGTCGCTGAGTGCGTTTAATTGGAGTCTTTTGATCGCCAATTCGATTATGCTTGTTCTTATAATCGAAACAGCTAAACTGTTTTTTAAGCCGAAAAGAAAATTGATTGAAAATACGTAATGTTTTGTAATGTATCAATTGGTTGAATAATAAATAAAGTAAAAAAACTTATGAAATGTCCAATATGCAATGTTGATTTGCAAATGTCTGAACGCCAAGGCGTGGAAATTGATTATTGTCCACAGTGTCGAGGCGTTTGGCTTGACCGAGGCGAACTGGATAAAATCATTGAAAAATCAACAGCTAGTAATCAGTCGCCAGAAAGGCCAATGTCACAAACACCGCCAATGAATAATAACCAACAAAGTTATTATGACCATCATGATGATCACTATTCCAGTTATGGCTATAAAAAGAAGCACAAGCGAGAAGGATTTTTAGGAGACTTGTTTGATTTTTAGCATTTTCTCTCACGGAGCACCTCCTCTCTGGAGTTATGGTGACGCTGGTTACTTCGGTAACTGGCTTAATCTAATGGTCGTTTGCCTTGAGTTTAGTTCAAAGCAGAAAACCACCTGTAAAAGGGTGGTTTTTATGCTATTATGATATTGATATGAATAATAATGCTATAAAAATTGAAGATTTGGGTTGGGATGATTTTTTTGAGTCTCAAATAACCGAGTTGAAATCGGATAATTTTGCTGTTGCCAGAGTGATGGCCGAATATAAAGGGGCGTATAAAGTCAAAAATGAAAACGGTGAATTTCTGGCAAAAATAACAGGGAAACAGGTTTTTAAAGCGCAGTCACAAGAGGATTATCCCGCTGTTGGTGATTGGGTTGTTATTAATGAACTCGACAATAATCAGGCAATGATCAAGGCTATATTGACGAGAAAATCAATAATCAAAAGAAGGTTTGGTGACAAAAATAAAGGTGGAGAAAAAAATGATGTTCAAGTTATTGCTGCCAATGTCGACGTGGCTTTTATAGTTCAGTCTGTCGGCAGAGATTTTAGCGTCAACCGTTTTGAAAGATATTTGGCCGTAGTTAAGGATAGTGGTATCAAGCCAGTAATCATAATCAATAAAATAGACCTGATTCCCCAAGCGGAACTTAATGAGAAATTATCTGAAATCAAAAATAGACTAGGTGATATAGACGTCATTTTGACTAGCATAGTAAATAACGAAGGTTTGGATGAATTAAAAAATCATATTAAGAAAGGAAAGACGTATTGTTTTCTTGGTTCTTCGGGAGTTGGTAAATCGTCAATTATAAACAAGCTGTTAGAGAAAAATGAAATTAAAACGGGTGACATCAGTTCATATTCGGATAGGGGCAAACATGTTACGACAAACAGAGAAATGTATTTTTTAGAAAACGGAGGTATTGTCGTGGATAATCCAGGAATTAGAGAAATTGGCATGACTGACGTTAATGCAGGGGTGGATAATGTATTCGATGAAATATCAAATTTTGCTAAAGGATGCAAATATATTGACTGCACGCATATTCATGAACCGGGGTGTGAAGTGTTGAAGGCATTAAAAGATGGTAAGTTGGATAAAGATAGATACTTGAATTATGTCGGGCTTAAAAAAGAAACTGATTATTATGAAATGAACGAATTGGAGAAAAGGGAAAAGGATAGGAATTTTGGAAAATTTATGAAAAAAACCAAAAAAGAATTAAAAAAATATGGGCATAAATACTTTTGATTTGGAAAATCTTTATCGCAGAGGGACGTGATATTGCAGAAAGTATAATTAAAAAAAACAAAAACGGATATTGGCTAGTCCGTTTTTTGCTGCGTAATTTGCTGCAGGGTGAGCTACACAATAGAGATAAAACTCTTATTTCTGAGAGAACTCGGTTGTTTCTTTCGTCTTGATAAATTTAATGTATCCCAAAACTAGTGCAATGATAAGTCCGACAGTGACGACGAGGAAACGAAAGTGCGAATCTTCGCTCATGAGGCCGCGGATGATGGAATATGCTGTGGTGAACACGCCGCCCAAAAGAATGCCGTCGGCGATCATTTTGATTTTAGGAAGAAAGGCGAAGCTTGCAATCATCACAATGATGGCACTAGCAAGAGAGATAATGGAAACATTGCGGTTGTATGTTTTTGATTTATCATTGAAATCTTTTTGTGCTTGATCGAATTTTTCTTGCTCTGCTTTGAGCTCGGCATAATTTTCGCATTCTGGTTTGGCAAGGTTCAATACAGAAGGATAGTCAGGAGCAGTTGGTCCTGGATAAAAAGCGTCGATGCCCAAGCCTACAAAAAGGGCAATCAGTAGACTGAGAAAAAAGGTGTAGATGAGCTTGAGAAACATAGATTTATTTTTTATGATTATGCTTTAATTATAGCAAATAATGATTGTTTTCGAAATCGGCGAATGCTTTGTCGATAAATTTAATTAGACTAATAGCTTAAAAGTTTTATGATGAAACGAAGTTGTTTTTTGTTTGATTGTTTATAAAATAGGTCAGTATGGAAAGGTTTTTTTGACCTTGAATTTGTAAAGGCACCATAACTATTGACAAATAACTGTAAAAGCTATTCCATGTCTAGAAATAATGGTATATAATATAGACGTGTATGCGCGGAACATGCACGTTGTAAATAATAAATAAAAGATAAAACGTATGGCGAAAATGACTAAGTCACAAATCGTGACAGCATTAGCTGAAAAGACCGGATTGGCCAAAAAAGAAATTACCGGTGTTTTTGATGTACTCACTACGATTGCCTACAAGGAAGTTAAAAAAAGCGGTGAGTTTGTGCTTCCTGGATTTGGAAAGCTTGTAAAGGTAAGGCGCAAAGCTCGCATGGGGGTTAATCCAGCAACAGGAGAAAAGATTAAAATTGCCGCAAAAACAGTTGTTAAGTTTCGCGTTGCAAAAGCAGCAAAAGACGCAGTTCTCTAGTGAAATTTATTGTTCCGCATGTTAATCCCGCCTTCCGCAAGGAGGCGGGATTAATTTAAATAAATTAATTTCATGTCTCTAGTGAAATGCATCAGGATTGTTATTTCAGCCTGGTGATGTTGTATATGATTTTGCAAAATGTTATAATTAATTCATGATTACGACTACAGAAAAAATTGTCATGTACACTGATGGCGGATCAAGGGGAAATCCGGGACCAGCCGGAATCGGTGTTAACATAGAAACGTTAGGGAAAAAATACGGTGAATGTATCGGCACCAAAACCAATAATGACGCTGAATATGAGGCGTTGATTTTCGGTTTGAAGAAATTGAAACAAGTTTTGGGAAATGCGAAAGCTAAAAAAGCAGACATAGAATGTCGTTTGGATAGCGAGCTTGTGGTCAAGCAACTTAATCACGAATACAAATTGAAAGAGCCGCGCATCCAACAATATTTCATCGAAATATGGAATCTGATGTTGGATTTCAATTCTGTTGTCATGGTGCATGTGCCGCGTGAACAAAACAAAGTCGCGGATGCGTTGGTGAATGAGGCGTTGGATGGGGAGTGTAAACAGAAATTTTTATTATAATACAAATCTACGAATTAATGCGTATGGTGCGAATATGCGAATGATGCAAATATTCGCACAATTTGCATATTTGTAGATAAGCATAAATTCGCATCATTTGTATTATTTTTATGGCTAAAACAAAAAAGTGGATAATTCTCATTGTTATTGTACTTGCGATTGTTTCAGGGGTGGTTTGGTATGTAAAAAGCCGTGCGCCCAAAACAACCTACACTACCACTGATGTGATAAAAGGTGATTTGGCCCAAACTGTTTCCGTAACCGGCGATCTCGTGGCAAATGAAGAAATAACCCTGAATTTCGAATTGGGCGGACGGGTAGGAAAGGTTTTTGTCAAACCAAGTGACAAAGTGGCGGCAGGTGACAAGATCGCTACTTTGATAGATGCCACCTTACAAAAACAAGCAGACCAGGCTAGGGCCGCTTTGGATCAGGCAGTCGCCAACGCTGGTAGTAATAATGATGAACTAAGAGAAGCTAAAGTTGCCAAGGATAATGCTGAAGATGTTTTGGATGATACAAAAGATTTAAACAAGCAAAATATGGCTGCGGCTGAGCAAGCAGTTGATGATGCTCAGCAATATTATGATGATGCCAAAGAATTGTATGACGATGATCCGACTAAAACCAATAAATTAACCTTAACGACAGCGGAGGGTAGATTGAATGCCGCCAAGGAGTCTTTGAAAACGGCTCGCGAACAAGCAGCTTTGTCTGAAACCAATGCTAAAAACAGTGTCGAAAGCGCGAAGGCCAGATTGAAGACTGCCGAGTCTGATTACGCTAAGACTTCCCGGGATGCCCAAGTCGCACAGGCCCGTGCGGCATATGATATCGCCATGATAAATCTGGAAAAATCCACGCTGGTTTCTCCGGTCAATGGAATAATTACCGAAGTTAACAACAAGGCAGGTGAAATCTTGGGCACCGGAGTCATCAAGGAGACATTCTCTCGCGTGATGTCTTTGGATATGATTATAGAGTCGCAGGTGCCGGAATCTGACATTACCAAACTAAAATTAGGCCAGCATGCGAAGGTTACATTCGATTCATTAACTGAAGAAGATGTTTTTGATACGGAAATAATTGAAATTGATCCGGCATCAACCACAATTCAGGATGTTGTTTATTATAAAATAAAATTGAAATTGAATAACGTTGATTCTCGCATCAAACCAGGGATGAGCGCCAATGTTGATATCGCGACTGCTGACAAGAAAGGTGTCCTAATGATACCGATGCGTGCAGCGAAAACCGAAGGAAAGAAAAAATATGTTGACGTGTTGCAAGCGGACAATACGACGAAGAAAATATACGTCGAAACAGGATTGGAAGGAGATGAGGGAATGGTGGAAGTCAAATCCGGGCTGAAGGAAGGAGAGAAGGTAGTGACGTTTGTGAATCAAAAATAATAGGACGAATACGACCCGTGAGACGTATATGTCCAATCCGTCCTATGAAACTAATTGAAGTTAAAAATCTTTGCAAAACATATGAATCCGAGGGTACTAAGACCACGGCGGTTTGCAGTGTGAATTTTGTGATTGAACAGGGCGAGTTTGTTTCAATTATGGGTCCTTCTGGATCGGGCAAATCTACTTTGATGCAAATCTTGGGCATGCTTGATCGAGCAACTGGCGGAGAATATTTTTTTGAAGGTAAAAATATTGATTCATATACTGATGACGAGCTTGCCAAACTTCGCAATAAGAAAATCGGTTTTGTGTTTCAATCATTCAATTTGCTACCAAGGACAAGCGTTTATGAAAATGTTGAGTTGCCGCTTCTTTATGATGATGATCATTTGGAATTGGACAATAAAGAGAGAATTATGGCGGCCCTCAATGCTGTTGGTATGGAACATCGTGTGAATTATCTTTCCAACCAGCTTTCCGGAGGTGAAAAGCAGCGCGTGGCGATTGCGCGCGCTTTGGTTAATGAGCCAGAGATTATTTTTGCCGATGAACCAACTGGAAATTTGGATTCCAAGTCGGGACTTGCGGTTATGCGCATCTTGCAAAGACTTAATGATGGTGGCCATACCGTAATTTTGGTAACCCATGAAACATATACTGCTCAGCATGCAAAGCGTATTTTGACAGTTAAGGATGGAATGATCGTCGGAGACGAGTCGGTAATTAAACGGCTCAAAGCGGACGGGGAAGGAGAACTGTTAAAATAAGCGACTCTAATACTCGAATATGACACCCTAATGACTCGAATTTTGGTGCATTCAGTAATTAGGGTCATTAGAGTGATTATTGGTATATTAGAGTCGCCTTATGAAATTAAGTTCGCCTATAAAAATATCCTATAAAAACCTAATGGCGGCCAAGTTCCGCTCGTTTTTGACGATCTTGGGAATTATTATCGGTATTGCATCGGTGATTGTGGTAATGGCGATTGGAGCAAGCGCGCAGCAGTTGATTTTGGATCAAGTTGCAGGAATGGGTTCTAATCTTATTGGAGTGCTTCCCGGAGCTTCTGATGAAAAGGGTCCTCCCGCCTCGGCGCTGGGTGTCGCAACGACGACACTCAAAATTAACGACTTGAAAGATGTTTTGCAGAAAAAGAACGCGCCTAATGTTGTTGCTGCCTGCGGATATGTTAGTGGTGTGGCCATTTCCAAATATGACAGTGTTTCAATCACGAGTAATTTTCAGGGTGTTTCGGCGAGTCTTTTGAATGTGGAAAAAATAAATCTTGCTGCCGGAAGATTTTTTACCGAAGAAGAAGATGAGGGACTTGCTCGCGTAGCGGTTTTGGGATCTAGTCGTGCGAAAGATCTTTTTCCTAATGTTGATCCTGTCGGAAAAGTTATTACGCTCAAAAATACCAATTTTACAGTCATTGGATTGTTTGAAGAAAGAGGATCTTCCGGGCTTAGCGGTACTGACGATCTTATTTATATTCCACTTCAAACCGCCCAAAAAATTTTATTGGGAATAGATTATCTAAATTTTATGCGCATAAGTATTGACTCGGCTGAAAATGTTCCCAGAGCGGCAGCTGATATTAAGATGACCATTCGCGAGCGACATAGAATTAAAAATCCTGCAGACGATGATTTTTCGGTGCGCGATACGGCACAAGCACTTGAAATGTTGATGAACATTACAGACATTTTGAAATATTTTTTGGCTGGAATTGCTGCGATTTCATTGTTGGTCGGGGGAATCGGAATTATGAACATTATGCTTATTTCCGTGAATCAACGTATTCGTGAAGTAGGTCTGCGTAAAGCGGTTGGAGCAAGAAGACGCCATATCGTTGTTCAATTTTTGGTTGAAGCGATTTTTATCACTTTGGTTGGCGGGATTATTGGAATTATTGTCGGAATTTTTGTTTCCTTGCTGACCAGTGTCATAATAAATGCATTAGGATATAAATGGCAGTTTATAATTTCACTCTATTCGATAATTGTTGCGACATCCGTTTCAATTTTGATTGGCATTTTGTTTGGATTATATCCTGCACGCAAAGCAGCAAAAATAAGCCCAATGGAAGCATTACGTTATGAATGAGTATGATGTATTATGTAGAAAGTATAATGTATGGGCTCATTACTTATGTGTACATTATACATGCTACATAATACTTTCTACATAAAAATGCTACGTCAATTACTAACCTCAATAAAATTTGCTTTCAAAAACCTGCACAATAACAAGGGCAGGACTGTCTTGACTTTGGTTGGAATCGTGATCGGAATCATGAGTGTGATTGTGGTAACCTCGAGTGGTCAAGGAGTTAAGAATTATATTTTAGGTCAGTTTGACAGTTATGGTGAAGATCTTATTCAGGTGGAAATAAAAATTCCTGCTACATCGCAAACATCTTCTGCCAACGCATCCGGGCAGGCACAAGGCGTAAATATCACAACACTGAAAGTTGCGGATGGTGAAGCTATTTCACGTATTCCTAATGTAGCGGAATATGCGGCGGGGACATTGGGGCAAGAAATTGCCAGTTATCGCGGTGAAAACAAAAGAACACTACTATATGGAGTAGGTGCTAATATGCCTAATATTGATCGAGGAATAAAACTGCAGGAAGGTGTGTTTTTTTCCGACATTGAAGATAAAAATCTTGCACAGGTGGTTGTGATTGGTTCTGATATTAAAGAAAAACTTTTTGGTAGTGATGATCCGATTGGCAAAGATATTAAAATCAAAGGCATGAATTTCAAAGTAGTCGGAGTGGCTGAAAAAAGAGGCGTGGTAACGTTCTTTAATTATGATGAACTTATATATATTCCAGTTCAGACGCTTACGAAGAAAATTTTAGGCATTGATTATGTCAGGTTTATCATGACCAGGGTCAAGGATATAAACATGATAGACGTGACTGCTGCCGACATTATTGATACGATGCGACGTCAGCATGATATTTCTAATCCAAATCAAGATGATTTCGCGGTTATGACGATGCAGGAAGCGCAAGAAATAATCTCTGACGTGTTCGGTACCATAAATATTTTGTTACTTGCTCTTACTTCAATATCGCTATTGGTCGGAGGTGTTGGGATTATGAATGTAATGTATGTGGCAGTGGTGGAACGTACTTTTGAGATCGGTTTGCGTAAGGCAGTTGGCGCTCGCTCTGCGGATATTCTCTACCAATTTTTGTTGGAGGCGATCATTATCACCTTGATCGGCGGTATGGTTGGAATTGTTTTGGGATATGTGACCGCATTTTCCTTCTCATACTTATTGGGATTGTTCGGTTTTGCCATATCGTTCGCTGTTACGTTAAATTCCATTTTGATTGCAGTTGGATTTTCGATGGTTACGGGAATTATTTTTGGTTTTTATCCAGCTTGGAAAGCATCAAAACTTTCACCGATGGAGGCACTGAGAAAAGAATAAAAAATAAAAAATGTCCAATTTTTAATTCCTAATTTTTAATCAAATCCAAATTAAAAAAGCCCTCAAAGAGGGCATAGATGAAAAAAATTATTTTTAGATACTCTTTTATTATACACCTAAAATGATAAAAAGTCAACCACATGTACAAGATGAGTACATAGGTAACACTTTACTAAATTCAATGGGCGTCTGGTA
>CAZCMV010000011.1:0-35686 GCA_964500125.1 uncultured Bdellovibrionales bacterium
TCCTTTAATTTTGCTAAATCCAGAGTGTTACCTATGTATCTCATCTTCTTCATAGGCAATACTAATGTTGACAAAGGTGATCGTTGGTGATATATTTTAGCTTAGCACTGAAGGTACTGCTGCCTGGAAGGCAGTTTTAATTTTGGAGGTTTGAATTGCTTTTAAATTTCATAAAGCAAGAAGGAACTCTTTTTGAAAAATTTTACGAACTTTATAACTAAATAATTTTATGGAAATCAGAAATATAGCAATTATAGCTCATGTAGACCATGGTAAAACAACACTTACGGATGCTATTATGCGTCAGACCGGTATGGTGGGTGAAGGTGTAAGTATGGATAATAACGCTCTTGAACAAGAGCGTGGTATAACTATTTATGCCAAAAACACTTCAATTTTCTATCGTGATACCAAAATTAACATTGTAGACACTCCTGGTCACGCCGACTTTGGTTCAGAAGTGGAACGCGTTTTGCGCTCGATAGATAGCGTTGTTTTGGTGGTTGATGCACAGGAGGGGCCGATGCCGCAAACACGATTTGTGCTAAAAAAATCTTTGGAGCTTGGCTTGAAACCGATCGTTGTGATCAATAAAATTGACAAGCCAGCCGCGCAACCGGATGTAGTGCAAGAGCAAGTGTATGAACTGTTTTTGGATCTTGGCGCTAACGACGAACAGCTTGATTTTATGACGCTTTATGCAATCGGTCGTGAAGGAATCGCTAAAGAACATTTGAATGATGAATCAAAAGATTTGATGCCGCTTCTTGATGTAATTCTGCTCAAGGTACATCCAGCCAAAGCTGACAAAGATGCGCCATTGCGCATGCAACCTTTTAATCTGGGTTATGATAATTTTTTGGGACGTTTGGCTGTGGGACGCATTCATGAAGGCACGATTAAATCGGGGCAAACTTTGACTTTGAAAAAACTGGACGGCAGCGCGGAAACTTCGCGTGTAACCAAGCTTTATACTTTTAAAGGTACGGAACGCGAAGAAGTTGCCGAAGCTTATGCTGGCGATATCGTGATGATTGCTGGTTTTCCAAAAATCGATATTGGCGAAACTATTTGTGAAAATGCCGAGCAAGAAGCTTTGCCGGCTATTATGATTGACGAGCCGACAATTTCCTTGCGCTTTTTGGTTAATGATTCGCCGTTTGCCGGTAAAGAAGGAAAATTTGTAACCAATAAGCAAATAAGAGAGCGACTTGAAAAAGAATTGGAAGTAAACGTAGGATTAAAGATTGATTTTTCTTCCAGTGAATATTATATGGTCTATGGACGTGGAGAACTTCACATTGCTGTGCTTCTAGAGAATATGCGTCGCGAAGGATATGAAATTCAGGTATCGCAACCGCAAGTTATTATTAAAGAAATCGACGGGGTTAAATCCGAACCTTTTGAAGAGGTAACGGTCGACGTGCCGAGTGAACTTGCAGGCACGGTGATTGAAACTTTGGGAAAAAGAAAAGGAATCATGACAGACATGCAAATACAAGGTTCTCAAACGCGTCTTTTATTTGAAGCTCCGACGCGTGGATTGCTCGGCTATCGAGGTCAATTTATTGTTGATACTAAAGGAGAAGGAATTTTATCTGCACGTGTGATCGGATTCAAACCATATGTTGGCGAAATCAGACGTCGTGAGGTAGGTTCGATGATTTCCAATGGAACTGGTAAAGCGCTCGGATTTTCCTTGGCGAATTTGCAGGAACGCGGCGTGCTATATATTCAGGCTGCCACAGAAGTCTATGAAGGTCAGGTTATCGGTAATGTGACTAAAGGTGAGGAAATGACTGTCAATCCTTTGAAAGGCAAGCAACTTACTAATATGCGCGCTTCAGGTTCTGATGATGCAATTCAACTTACGCCACCATGGGAACTTTCCATTGAACGTGGCTTGGAAATTATAAATGAAGATGAGTATTTGGAAGTTACCCCTCAAAGCGTTCGTCTCCGTAAGCAATATTTGAAAGAAACCGATCGCGTGAAAGCCGCAAGGAAGAAAAACTAACTTTTGGTTTCACTGACTTTTGTTTATAAAAATGCATTGCATTTTGTCTGTATAACCCCTTAAGTGATAAAAGTGGTGTGGGGCAAAAATGCAAAGATACGTGTCTTAGGTTTGGTTTGACATTTACGCTTTCTCTAAAGTGGATTTTTTTGTACTATAAAGGCAGATATACTTGTAGTAAGAATTGAATAGGAAAAACATATGAAAAAAGGCGTTGAGAATAAAAAACATCCATTTTTACGAGCTTTTCTGCAAATTATTCTAGGTGTTTTCGATGCGGCTTTGGTTCTTTCTATTTTGGGATTTGTGATGTTGGCTTTGATGTATCGTTCTATTGGCAACGGGGATATTGAGCATGATGGAATACGTGCTCAGACCTCGAAGATATATGATCGCACAGGTAAAATATTGTTATATGAAATTCATGGAGAAGAAAATAGAACGGTTATAGGGCACGATCAAATACCTGATGTTATGCGTTTGGCAACGATAGCTGCCGAAGATGATTCTTTTTATCATCATTTTGGTGTTGATCCTGCCTCAATTATTCGTGCAGCTAAAGCTAATATTCAGCAGGGGGGTGTAGTGCAAGGCGGCTCAACAATTACTCAGCAACTGGTGCGCAATGTTTTCCTGACTCGTGATCGTACTTTTGAGCGCAAAATTAAAGAAGCCTTGCTTGCTATAAAAATCGAACGAAAATATAGCAAAGATCAGATCCTTGATTATTATCTCAATGAAGTGCCCTATGGCTCCAATAGTTATGGCATTCAGGCGGCAGCGCAAACATTTTTTGGCAAAGATGCCGCGTATCTGACATTGGATGAAGCAGCTTTTCTTGCCGCACTGCCAAAAGCTCCGACTTATTTTTCTCCTTATGGCAACCATCGTGGCGAGCTGATGCAAAGGCAAAAATATATTTTGTCTCGTATGAAGGATCTTGAACTAACTATTGAGAGCGAAATTGTGGAAGCTAGAAGACAAAATACTTTTACCAAAATAATGCCTTTTAGGGAAAATATAATTGCCCCTCACTTTGTAATGTACGTAAAAGAGCGACTAGAGAAACAATATGGAGTGGAAGAAGTGGAAAGTGGCGGATTTATTGTAACAACTTCCTTGGATGTGGCTTTGCAAAAGGATGCGGAAAAAATAATTGCTGAAGGAGCTGTTTATAATGAAAAAAGATTCAACGGCGAGAATGCCGCCATGGTGGCGATTGATCCGAAAAGTGGTGAGATTTTGGCTATGGTCGGAAGTCGTGATTATTTCGATACTAGAATTGATGGACAGGTAAACGTGGCCTTGAGACCTCGTCAACCAGGTTCGTCTTTTAAACCCATAGTTTATGGCAATGCTTTTGAACGAGGATATCAGCCTGAAACTATCTTATTTGATGTTCCTACCAATTTTGGTCCTGATGGTTCAGGATGTGATTATGTTCCCCAGAATTATGATGGCAAATTTCATGGCATGCTTTCTATGCGTCAGACATTGGCAATGTCGCTTAATGTGCCAGCCGTGCAGACACTATATCTTGGTGGGATTGATAATATGCTTGACTTTGCCAAACGTTTAGGCGTAACAACGCTTAATGAGCGCGAGCGCTACGGACTTTCCTTGGCTTTGGGTGGTGGGGATGTAAGGTTGTTGGAACTTACGGGGGCATTTTCGGTCTATGCCAATGACGGCAAAAAAAATAGTCCGGATCCGATTATTTCCATAACTGTTGTTGATGGTAAAAAAATATATGAACATGAAAATGTTAATGAACAAGTTATTGATCCGCAAGTTGCACGCAAGATTGATTCTATTCTTTCAGATAATGCGGCTCGCACACCAATCTTTGGCCCAAATAGTCCATTGATTTTATCAAATAAAACGGTTGCTGCTAAAACAGGCACAACTCAAGATTTTAAGGATGCTTGGACTGTCGGGTTCACTCCTTCGATTGCCATTGGTGTTTGGACGGGTAATAATGATAGTAGGGTAATGAAGCCCGGAAGCGACGGTGTGTTTGTGGCGGCACCGATTTGGAATAAACTTATGGCAAGAGCACTGGATAGTAAGCAAAGAGAATATTTTGCCGATTATGAAAGGGTTGATACTAAAATTGCTTTGCTTGCTGGTGCTCCGGCGACAGAGAAAGCATTTTTCAATAAAAAAACTGGTAAACAATTGAGTGAAAAAAAAGTTGCTAAAACTGACGAATCAAAGCTGGAAATTCGTGAAGTGCCGATAGTGAAGCACAGCATCCTCTATTATGTAAATAAGGATAATCCGCTTTCCGAGTTAGGGCCAAATTTTGAAGATCCTATGGTGATGCGCTGGGAGCGTGCTTTGCAATCATATACAATACCATCTACTGAACAGATTGCCGGCGCTTCTACGCAAAGGTAGAAAAATGATATAATGGTTGGTAGAATTTATCTAAAATAATTTTTTCATGATTGATTTCAATGATTTAAATACGGATAATGTTATTCGAATAATAGAAAGTTTTTCTTATTTGGGCATAGCTGGCTTTTCCGTGTTGACAGGCTATATTATTCCTATTCCTGAAGAAGTCACTCTTTTGATTATTGGTTACGTTGCGGGAATTGGACCTATAAAATTGTACTTTGCGGTGGCCGCCGCCGCCGGAGGTGTCATTGTTGGTGACAACATTCTGTTTTTAATGAGTTTGCGTGGAAGCAAATATGTAGATCGTTTAAAGAATAAATTACGTAAAAACAAGATTATACACTACGAACATGTGATGCACGAGCATATCGGCAAAACAATTTTCTTTATTCGTTTTGTTGTAGGCTTGCGTTTTTTCGGACCCGTATTAGCCGGAATGCTAAAAGTCAAATGGCGTAAATTTTTCTTTATTAATGCTGCCGCATCGATTTTGCATGCCTTATTTTTTATTAGTTTGGGATATTATTTTCATAGAAGTTTTTTGGTCCTGGTAACTCAAGTAGAAGTTATAAGGCATATCTTGTTCTTTTTCTCAGCTTCACTTTTTGGTCTGCTTATTACCAAAACAGTCAGTGAAGAATATCTGAAAAAAAAGAAACAATAATAAACACGTCTCTTTTATCTTTGAATTATTTTCAGAACCAGGCCAGGATCGATTGGTATTCCTGGTCTTTTTCCGGGTGGCAAACTATTTCAGTAGAACCTTGTGGCAGATTTTTGGCAAAATCTTCTATGTCACCTATCCAATCCAGGCTAACCATGTGGTCGGAGGATATAATATTTTGCAGGGCGCATTTTTTTGATATCAAATATCGCATTAATCTTAAAATAAAATGACGCGAATCCTTAAAATGAAGGACATCTCGTTTACCCAGGCGAATAAATGGAATATTGTATTTATTTTGAAGGTTGTGAGCAATTTGAAAATAGGGAGAAAAAAAATGTAAATACTCGTGAGAATTTATGCCATCAGGATATTTCCCAAAGCATTCCTTGAAAAGTTCAATTTGTTTTTTCCACGATGCGGCAGTTTTTTTCTTATTTATTTTTCCTGTTAAATGAAGATAGGTCAGCAGGAATATTCTTGAAAAAATGCCCGTATGTTTCCTGTTAACATTAAAATCAGGCAAATCCAAATGAATGTCTATCTTTATTCCATAATGCATGAGCGAGACTATTTCTTCTTGGGTAAAACTTCTATGTGATCCCATCATTGCGGAAACACGGTCTATTTTTCCTAGGCTTGCCAATTCTAAGATGCGGCTATTGGCTTTGGCGCTTATGCCAAAATCGTCCGCAGAAAGAATTATTTTTTTTCTATTTATTAAAATATTTTTCATTTGAATTTATTTTAAAATCATTTATATCTTTTATTTATTTCAATCTTATCTTAAGTAAATTTCTAGTTATATCAAGCTAGGGAAGTTATGGAAATGTTTTCGTGGTTTATTTTAGTTAAATTGTTAGAAATTATAATTTCTATATTAAACCAAAAAACAACCACCGAAATGCTTGTCGGTTTCATATCTTCTAAATTAAATTATCTTGCTTTTCGATTATATCAAGATTAGAATTTCAGGGCAAACAGTAATCGGTAAATAGCTTTTTTTGAGGGTTTGCTCTATAATATAGACAATATGTGCAATAATTGTTCAAAGATTAAATAAAAAATAAGAAAAAAATATGGAATTAAAAAATTTCAACGCCTACTTTTTTATCGTTCTTTTGGTGGGAGTTTCAATAATAACCTATTTTGTTTTGCAACCTTTTTTGCTGGCTATTGGTATTGCAGCCATTTTGGCGGTAACTTTTCATGGGCCGCAAAAATTTTTTGAAAGAATAGTGGGAAAACGAAGGCATTTTGCGGCGCTTCTTACTTCCATCATGGCTGTATCGCTTTTTATAGCTCTGTTTGCCATTGTGATCGGCTTGGTCGTCAAGGAAGCTGCTGATTTATATCAGGAAATCGCACAAGGTGATTCTTTTTTGGCTAATACTCAAAATATTTTAAACTCAATTCAAGGAAGTCCGTTTGGCAAATACTTTGGATTGGGGTCGGGAATTGATCCCCAAATGATTTCTAACATAGCAACTTCTGCAGCAAATTATGTTTTTTTGATAGGACAAAAGGCTTATCAGGGTGTTGCGCATTTCATGTTTATATCTTTCGTGGTTTTTTTCACACTTTATTATTTGCTCATAGGTGGCAAGAATTTAGTAAAGCGAATTATGCATTTGAGCCCTCTTAGGAATGAGCATGAAAAATTGTTGGTTGATAAATTTATCTCCATAAGCATGGCTACAATTAAAGGAAGTCTCGTTGTTGGCTTGGCGCAGGGTTTGCTGGGCGGATTTCTTTTTGCTGCTGTGGGTATTCCTTCGGCAGCGGTTTGGGGTATTTTAATGGCTTTTCTTTCTCTTATTCCGATGTTTGGAGCAAGTATTATTTGGTTTCCAGCAGGAATAATCCTGCTTCTTATGGGAAATATTTGGCAAGGATTAATAGTTTTGGCTTTTGGTGGCTTGGTAATATCACTTATTGATAATTTTTTGCGTCCAAAACTAGTCGGCAAGGATACACAAATGCACCCACTGCTTGTGTTTTTTGCCACTTTAGGAGGCATAAGCCTCTTTGGTTTTTTTGGATTCATTATTGGACCGTTAGTCGTGGCGATATTTCTTGCACTTTGGGAAATATATGCTGTTGAATTCAAACAACAACTGGGGAAGTACAATAAATAGCTTGTAGCTTCACTAGATGATTAGCCTTTAGTGAATTCAATCCCGAAAACTAAAAACTAAAAACTGAAAGCCATGGTTTATTGGTATCAGCACTTGCCCTCCCACATTGATCCGATCGTTTTTTCGATCGGTTCTTTTGCAGTTCGCTGGTATGCTATCATGTATATCATAGGTTTTATAATCATATATTTTTTATTGAGATGGAGAATGAAAAAAGGGGAATTTCAATTTACGATTTATGATTTACAATTTACAAATGAGATGTTAGTTCAGCTTTTAGTTTTTGTTTTTGTGGGATTGATTATTGGAGGGCGATTCGGGTATGTTCTGTTTTACGAACCACTATATTATTTGCGCAATCCTTTGGCGATCATTTCACCTTTTGATAATTTGGGGAACTATGCGGGCATATACGGCATGAGTTATTTTGGGGGGCTTGTCGGTGGATTGTCTGCTGCTTATCTTTTTCTTAGGCTAAAAAA
The DNA here is from genome assembly GCA_964500125.1 of uncultured Bdellovibrionales bacterium. Classification (GTDB taxonomy): domain Bacteria; phylum Patescibacteriota; class Minisyncoccia; order Moranbacterales; family GWC2-37-73; genus CAZAFB01. Next base: position 7,705 of record CAZCMV010000011.1, read on the forward strand.
ACAGTCTTTTTTTGTGTGGGCTGATTTCATTGTTCCGGCAGTGCCTTTGGGATATTTTTTTGGACGGCTTGGCAATTTTATTAATGGCGAATTATATGGTCGAATTACTAAAGTGACTTGGGGAATGCAATTTCCTGCCAATCAAGGCGGTTTGCTGCGTCATCCGTCACAGTTGTATGAAGCTTTCGGAGAAGGGATTGTTTTGTTTGTGTTTCTTTGGATGTTGCGCAACAAAGCTGTTTTTTCCGGCCAGTTATTACTAATTTATATTTCAGGGTATGCTTTTGTGCGTTTCGTGGTTGAATTTTTTCGTGAGGAAAAAAAATATGATGTTTTTGGTTGTTTGGAGCTTACTGAAGGTCAAATTCTTTCGGCTATTGCTTTTATTGTAGCTCTAAGTATGTATTATTTTCGCAAAAGAAGGTATGGTATAATAAAATCATGAAAAGTTTTAATTGATTGCCTGTTTAATTTACTAGAAAGATACCGAAATATTATGTCAAAGAGATTGATGATTATTATAGCTATTTCCGCTATCATTATAATGGGTTGTTTGATCGCCTGGGGAGTCGCCTCTAATTTTGATTCCAAATCGCAACCGAACAATAATGAAATAGTATATTATTATGGCGAGCAATGTTCCCACTGTAAAAAAGTGCAAGCTTTTTTGGATGAAAATAATGTTTCCGATAAGATACCATACACTAAAAAGGAAGTTTTCGACTCAAAGTCCAAAGAAAATTTTATCGAGTGGCAGCAAAATGCTCAAAAGTGTGGCATCAAAAATGATGAGTTGGGTGTGCCATTTGTCGCAGCTGATGGAAAATGTTATACTGGTGACATTGATGTAATTGATTTTTTCAGAAAAAAAATAGAAGAATAGTTTGCTTGAAAAGCATTATGATATGGTTCGATGACGTAAAAACAAAAGAGTTGTAAATGAATTTGAATAAAAAAACAAAAATAGATATTAATTCTAGCAAGGCATCCCAAAAGGCTGATATTTTTTTTGATATTTCATTTTATCAAAATTTACGCGCCAAAAAAAATAAGCAGGAAGGTTTTTCCCAACTCATTTCTTCTCGGGGACGTAATAATAAATTCATTACAGAAGATTCCAGGCGCTATATTACGCCACGCGAATATGAGTCCATCGAAAAAGGTTTAAAATTGGATCGTGATATTAAAAAATGGGACAGTTTGAGCAGTCGTATTTTGCGCGAATACAAAACTTATCGCTCTCCTTTCTCAACCTTGCTGGTCCGTTCCTTGGAGCGCAGGCTTGATATTATATCTGAGCATGGCAACAAGATGGTTGATGGCGCTATTGTTGGCCTTAGGGAAAAATTTTCTTTGGTTCGTCTTTGGAATATTTCAATTGTTGGTGCTATACTTTTAGGCATGTTCTCCATGACTATGATCTATAGATATCTTGGACAAGGCGCGGCTGCGGGCAGTGTTGTTGCTTATCCTAATTCGCAGGAACAACAAATTCAAAAAACCGATTCAGATGATAAAGAAGTTACTGAGGCAGAGAGGGTCTTTCACCAGTTTGATGATATTGATAATCAGGATAAGTTTGAAAAAGAGGCGCGTAAATTGGTGAAGGGTTACCCTATTGAAGAAATGCTTCCTTATATTTTAGCTAAAGATCGCAAGGTTGCTGCCTATCTTATTGCTATTGCTAAAAAGGAAAGTAATTGGGGTAAGCGTGTACCTACCCTAGAAGGACAGGATTGTAATAATTATTGGGGTTATCGCGGACAGCGTAATTTGATGGGAACAGGTGGGCATACTTGTTTTAATAGTAAAAAAGATGCTGTGGATACGGTAGGAAAGCGTTTGGATAACCTCATAAACAAAGAAAAAATAGATACACCGGCGGAAATGGTGGTTTGGAAATGCGGCTCCAGTTGTGCTGCAACAGGAGGACAAGCCGCGGCTAATAAATGGATCAGTGATGTTGATATGTATATGAAAAAACTTGTTGATTAAACATTTGACGACAAATTCAAAAAATGGCTCAGAGAAGCCATTTTTTTATGAAAATAGATAAAAAATATTTTTACTTGTGGATAACTTGATTGACCATAGCCTGTACTAATGATACCCTGGAATGCGTGTCCAAAATAGCTATTGATCTAGATGGGCACATTGGGGGATAGTAAAAAGTAATATTACCGTATGGGCAATAACCCTAAATGGGGGAAGTGGTTGCTAAGCTGGAAGCAGAAAAAAGGTCGGGCGAAACAAAAAAAGATCCTAATCGCGACCATTGCCATGGCAGTCATGGCTGGTTCTTTTTTTCGCCTAGATCGCTTACAACCGAAACAGTATGCTTATGCATACACAGAATATGTTAATGTTCCCGAGGCATCAATAAAAGACTCAATTCAAAATGTTAAGGCGCCGATTTTTCAGGAGCCTAAGTCGGAGAATAGTCAGTGTGCCGAAAGGGAAGAAAGCTTAGAAATTGTTTCTAATGCAAAAGAGGATAAGTTTGAACGAGAAATCTATGATGTGGTTGGCAATGCGCCAATCAAGGAAATGGTGCCGTTCATAGCTGAAAAAGATAAACGTGTTGCCGCACTAATCATTGGTATTGCCAAGAAAGAGAGCGATTGGGGCAAGGCTGCTCCGTCTAAAAACGGAAACACTTGCTACAATTATTGGGGATACAAAGGTGCTGGAAGTCGAGGCACAGCAATGGGATATGGTTGTTTTGCAAATCCTGAAGAAGCTGTGGATGCTATCAGTGGTCGCATCGGTGAATTGGTCGACAAAAATCTTAATACTCCCTCACGCATGGTTGTGTGGAAATGTGGTTCTAGCTGTGCAGGACATGATCCTCAAGCAGTCCGCAAATGGGTAAGTGATGTCGATTTGTATTTCAGCAAATTGATGAGACATGAAGGTTGAAAGCAAATTGAATAAAGTAAGAGAGGTCTTCAAAAGAGACCTCTTTTACTTTGTGCCTTTCTTGGCTTTAAATTATGTTGTACAATTATGTTATAAACAAAATAAAAATATATGACCTGGATCTTGATTGCATCGGGAGCTTATTTTTTAGGTGCGCTGGCTAATATTCTGGATAAATTTCTTTTGGGATCAAAGAGAATTTCTTCTCCTGCTGTTTACACTTTTTATGTTAATGTGCTTGGGCTTGGTTCGGCTATTTTTTTGCCATTTATCGGAATAGTTATTCCGTCTTTTTTTCAGTTTGGTATAAGTATTTTTTCGGGGCTGCTTTTTAGTTTTGGGATCATGGCTATGTATTTTGCCATTCGCGAATCGCAAGCAGGAAGGGTTATTCCGGTGATTGGAGCAATAACTCCGGTGGGAACATATCTTTTTTCTTTTCTGCTATTTGGAGAAGTTCTGGGATATTTTGAATTTTTGGGTATGACTCTGTTGTTATTAGGTGGCTTGCTTATTTCTTTTGATTTACCCCTCAAAATAAATAAGAAAAAGTTTTTTTCCGGATTTTATTATTGTCTTATTTCAGCCTTTTTGCTTGCAGGAGCTTATGCTATTTTTAAATTAGTATATGCGGAACAAACATTTTTTAATGGTTTTTTCTGGACCAGAATAGGTTCTTTTTTTGCGATATTTATAATCTTGCTTATCCCACGTTGGCGCTTTGAAGTGTTTAGAAGTTTCAAGGGTTTCAAGAGAGGTCATAAAGAAAATTACAAGACAGGTGCATTATTTATATCAAATAAGATAATAGGAGGAACCAGTTCTGTTATGTTTAACTATGCTATAGCTTTGGGTAGTGCTACTTTGGTTAACTCTCTGACTTCTATTCAATATGTTTTTGTGATTCTTTTTGCTTCTTTGGCTTCCTTGAAATATCCGAAAATATTTGGTGAAAATCTCTCTTTAAATGATTGGCTCCAGCGCTTGTTGGCGATAGTGATTATAGGTATTGGCATGTATTTGGTTTCCGGAATTTTAGTTGTTGACGGGATTGGTTAAATTTATTGTTTATGAAAAAAAAATTAACGGAAAATGACAGAAAAATACGCAAAAGCCTATACACGGCTGCAATAGTCGTATTTTCTTTGCTGATTTTGTTTTTTGGTTACATAAACCTTCCTGTGGGAGAAGTGAAGGAACCAGTCCCTTTGGGGGTTACTTTTTCGGCGCGTTATGCTTCGGATATTGGTTTGGATTGGAGGCAAGCATATTTGGCAGTTTTGGACGACTTGAAAGTACGCAACATTCGTATTCCGGTTTATTGGGATTTGGTTGAGAGTGAGCGGGGAGAATATTCTTTTGAAGATATTGATTGGCAGTTGCAAGAAGCTGCAAAACGAAATGCTAAAATTATTTTAGTTCTGGGAGAAAAGGTTCCTCGTTGGCCGGAGTGTTTTGTGCCCAAGTGGGCATCTAAGGAAGCTGAAAAAAGAGAATTGTTGCTTAATTTTGAAAAAACAGTGATCAATCGTTACAAAAATGATCATCCAGAAATTGCTTATTGGCAAATAGAAAATGAGCCTTTTTTAAATTTTGGAATTTGCGGTACTATTTCGCCGGAACAAATTGATGCTGAAATTATGCAAGCAAAAAGCACTGATCCGACAAGACCGATTATAGTTACGGATAGCGGGGAGTTAAGTTTGTGGATACAGGCAGCAAAGCGTGCAGATGTTTTTGGTACCACTATGTATCGTGAGGTATATAGTTCTCAACAAATTTTTGGCAAACCTCTTGGTCATTGGCGCTATCCAATCGGACCTAATTTTTTTAAGCTGAAGCAATTACTTATAAGAATTTTTGCAAACCAATCTAATGCTGTAGTAATTGAGTTGCAAGGAGAGCCTTGGGTTTCCGGTTGGACTACGGATGCTTCAATGGAAGCACAACTTGCCTCAATGAATGCTGAAATCTTGAGAGACAATGTTTTATTTGCTAAAAAGACCGGCATGAAGCAGATATATATTTGGGGTGTGGAATGGTGGTATTGGCTGGCTGAGAAAAAAAATAATTCTTCAGTATGGGATCAGGCGCGTCGATTGTTTGATGAAAATAGAATTAATTAAATATGTTTAAAAGAAAAAATAAAGTAGGAATTTATTTTTATATAGTTCTATTGGTGCTTATTGGCATTGGGGCCGGTTTTGCGGTATCTGCATATCAAAGTGTGTTTGCGGTAAATTTATCTCTTGCAAAAAACATAAACATAGGATGTAGTGATGCCATAGAGATAGATTTTTCCCAGCCGATGCTTGTTGACGGTATAGCGGAAAATATAAATATTCAGCCAAAAACAGACGTTACGTATTTGTGGAGTGAAAAAAACAAGCGTTTTTTGATAAAACCAATAGCGGGTTGGCTTCCTGATACTCATTATGAAATAACCTTATCAGGTGCTAGAAGCGCTTTTCTTGTGCAGGTTAATTCTTTGTTGTCGTTTAAAACTTTGCCATATCCGCATATTAAATATTTTTCTCCCATAGATAATGAAAAAGACGTTTTTCTGGATATAGAAAATCCAATAGTTGTTTATTTTGAAGGATTGTCTAAAAAATGGGATATAAAATTCGTTATTAATCCATCGGGAGATTTGACTTATGTGCGTGATAACGATAAAGGGCAGATTCTTCTGACGCCACGTAGTGATCTTATTGAAGGGGAAAAATATTCTGTTAGGATTTATGCAAAATATTTTACTCAGGAAGCTGAAGAATATAAGCAAATATATGAATCTTCTTTTGAAACAAAAAAAATATTGCCCCCTGAAAATTGGGATAGTGATCCGCAGATAAAATTACAACAGGCGAAAAATAATACGGTTGCGTATATGAAAGACGGAAAATATATTGATATTAATTTAGCTAAGCAGGTAATGGTTATTTTTGAAAATGGCAAGGCATTGGATTCCTATCTGATTTCTTCTGGAAAAAGCGGCATGGAAACAAAGGAGGGTGTTTTTGCTATCCATAATAAGGCGGAAAAGCCTTGGTCAAAAAAATATTCTTTGTTTATGCCATATTGGATGGCTTTAGTGCCAAGCGGAGAATTTGGTATTCATGAACTTCCAGAGTGGCCAGGAGGATATAAGGAAGGAGCTGGCCATCTTGGGATACCAGTATCTCATGGTTGTGTTCGTTTGGGCATTGGGTCGGCAAAAAGGGTTTTCGATTGGGCTCAAATAGGAACACCCGTGTTGATTCATAGCTGAAAATTGTTATAAAGAATTTTTTTGTGGTAAAATATGTTAACTGATAAATTAATTTAATACAAAAATGAAAAGAAGAAAAAAAATACCATTCATTATTATTTTTGTTTCTCTTGGAATTATAGCCTTGAGTGGTTATTTAAATGCAAAAAAAGAAGGTTTCCTTATTTCCGATAATAGAAATTCTGTTCGAAATATAATGGTGGATTCCGTTGATGCGCAAACCGTTTCAGTTTCAGCAGACGATGTTACAGCTCTTCCTGTTAGGACAAATAATAATTACACAAAAGATGTTGAGTTAAAAAGATATGATGACAAAGCAGGCGCTCCAGCTTCACAACCGGTCATTACTACAAATACCTCTACTGACATTCCTACGAAATCCATTACGGATAGTACGGTTATCCCTGCAATAAATCCTGTTGGCACAAGCGTTGATGCGGAACCCAACCCTGTTATTCAGAAAGAAGTTTCAACAACAAAAAGCACTACTAAATCTGATAGTGTTAGTTCTTCTGATACTAACTCAGAAACAGGTCGCGTTATGGTTAAATATGTTGCTCCTTTGATAGAAGAGCCAAAAGAAGGCGCTAAATATGTTGGAAGTGATGTTCAATTTTCGGTGCGGGCAGCAGGAGCTGTTTCAGTGGAATTTTTTTATCGACAGGTAAATGCTGGTTTGGATGCGACAAAATATCTTAAAAAAGCGACATACGCACAGAATGGCGTTTGGAAGCTAAGTTTTCCTGCAAGCAATCTTCCAAATGGGAACTATGAATTGATTGCGCGCTCATATCTTGGCAGTGGCGGAACACTTGAAACTGATCCGGTACATTTTGCAATTTCTTTGCCAGTCATTTCTTCGCAAATAGCAAAGGAACCTAATAAGGAGTTTGAAGATGCTTCAGTGGATACTGATGGTGATGGTATTTTCGATAATGAAGAAAAAAGATTAGGGACGAACCCGAATAATCCTGACTCTGATCAAGATGGCTATCTTGATGGGGATGAAATAAAATCTGGTTATGATCCAATTAAGCCGTCATTTGGAAATAAAGAAGACAAAGTTGTTTTTCAGAATCCGAAAGAGGTAGGCGATCTAGACGAGCGTTATTTGGTGAAAAATGTCTCCATGATCGATATTGAACAGACTGGTAATCTCCAGCAGCAAAAGGTTCTGCGTATAGATGGAAGAGCATTGCCGAATATGTTTGTGACTTTATATATCTATAGTGATTCGCCTGTTGTGGTAACGGTAAGAACTGATGCTGATGGTAATTGGTCCTATGATTTGGATAAGAATTTGGAAAACGGAGAACATCAAATATATGTGGCAGTGACGGATAATACTGGCAAAATAACAGCCAAAAGCCAGCCGCTCAATTTTGTTAAGACTGCTGAAGCCGCGACAGTTGTGGCTTCTATGGGTGATAATGGAGTAGGAAAAGTGGCTCCGCCAATGATGCAAAAAAAGAATGCCTACCTTTCAATTGCTCTAATTATTATGGCGGTATTTCTAAGCGTCGCGCTACTTCTTATAGGCGTTGTCGCATATCGTCATCAAAGTGATGAAGCACATCATTAATAATGCTTTTCAATTTATCCGAAAAAATCCAGCGATTATTTTCTCGCTGGTTTTGATTGTAGTCATTACGGGACTGCTTTTCGGCAATACTTATTATGCATTGAATAATTTTCAAGCCGTTACTGATCAATTATTGCAAAGCAAGGGCTTGATTGCGGGAAATATTTCTCGGATAGTTATTTCTGAAGATTCTGGCGATGAATTAAGGTTAGACGAAATCAATGCCAAGCTGAAATTAATAGCTGATCAAGACAGTGAGGTGCGAGCGGTAGTGTTTCTCAGACCCACTGAAAAAGATGGATCTTATGTTATCGCTGCTTCAAACAAGCAAGAGGATATAGGCATTCAAAGTGAGGATGTTGTTATGTCTCTTTTGTGGAATGGAGAAAAACCTCTGGCATATTTGGGTAGTGATGAAAGAGGCAGATTTTGGAACATCGGTGAGTTAGTCAAAGATTCAAATGGAAAAAAAGTCGGCATCTTGATGTTTCAAATGTCTTTGGATGCACATGACGAATTCGTGCAAGCAGCTATTTCAAGAGTTTATATTTTGACATTCGTTTCTCTTCTTATAGTGCTTTTGCTAGTAGCAAATCACATGCGTACTTTGAAATATGCCATTAAAGCAACCAAGCTCGAAGAGATTGATCACATGAAAGATGATTTTATCTCAATGGCTAGTCATGAATTAAAAAGTCCACTCACAGCTATGCAAGGATATGTGGAATTGTTGGGAGATAATTTAAGGGAAGGTAATTCCACCAAGGAAAGGATGCAAGAGACGACTCACTATGTTGAGCAGATAGGAGCTTCAACAAAACGTTTGCGTGAATTGGTTGAGGATTTATTGGAGGTTTCTCGATTGCAACAAAACAGAATTCCAATTAATATTAGTGAAATATCTGTAGGAGAAATAGCTTTAGCTACTGTTGAGCAACACAAGGTGTTGGCCCAAGAAAAAGGATTAGAATTGAAGATATCGCTCTCCGAAATTCCTTTAGTGCTTGCTGATTCTGATCGCACAAGGCAAATTATAGTAAACTTGGTCAGCAACGCGATAAAATATACACCCAAAGGAGTCGTTGAACTTATAGGTAAAGAAGATGAAGAATTTGTATATCTTATTGTAGCTGACTCCGGTTTGGGTATGTCTTCCGAACAAGCTGGACATCTTTTTGAAAAATTTTATCGCATTAAGACCGATAAGACTCAAAAAATTTCCGGGACGGGACTTGGTCTTTGGATTTCTCGAGAACTTGCGCGCAAGATGGGAGGTGATATTGGTGTAGAAAGTATTGAAGGTGTCGGATCACACTTTACTCTGAAGCTCAAAAAAGCCAAAAAGAAGTAGAATATTTATAGAAAATGCATACGGAAAAGGAATTATATATAATTGCACATGACATAAGGAGTGCTTATAATGTAGGCGCTATTTTTCGAACTGCTGATGGAATAGGCATAGACAAGTTGTATCTTACCGGATATTCTCCTTCGCCGCATGACAATAAAAAAATCCTGCAAACTAGTGTGCAAAAAATGATTGCCAAAACGGCCTTGGGTGCCGAAAATAATTTGGTTTGGGAAAAAAGAGATGATATATTTGATTTGCTTAAGGAATTAAAAAATAATAATTTTGAAATAATTGCGCTTGAGCAGGATGATAGAAGTGTTGATTATAAAAACTATGTTCCGCAAAAGTCAGTAGTGTTAATTTTGGGCAATGAACCAAGCGGCATGGAAAAGGAAGTTATTGATTTATGTGATGCTGTTATTGAAATACCAATGCGTGGCGAAAAGAATTCACTTAATGTTGCTGTTGCGTTTGGAATTGCAGGATATGAGTTGTATAATAAAATTGTTGTGTAAATTATGGTGGAGTTTGTAAGTTAGAGTTGCTGTAACTAAGTTCCAGCGATTCGAGCGACTCAAATCCGGTCATTCAAATGATTCTAATATTATTTAACAAATGACAAAGCAAAACAAATTGGCAATTTTTGACATCGACGGCACGATCTTTCGTAAGAATTTGGCGTTTGAATTGATTAATGAGCTTTCCTGGCTTAATGTTTTTCCGCGTAAAGTTCGCGATCAGCTTGTTGATCTATATACAGCGTGGCTTGAACATAAAGGCACGTATGAGACTTACCGTCTTGCCCTGGTGGAATTATATGAAAAATATCTAAAGGGTTGTAAAAAGGAGGATGTGGAACATGCAAGTAAAATGGTTGTAGCATTTCATAAGGATAGAACCTATATTTTTGCCGAGCAGTTAATAGAAAAATTAAGGAGGGAAAAATATCATATTATTGCTATTTCGGGATCACCAGTTGAAATCGTGCGTGAATTTAATAATAAGCATTTGCATTTTGATGCTGCTTATGGCAGTGTTTATGAGATGAATGAAAAAGGTGTGTACACGGGGAAAACCGTGTTTGAGCCAACAAGAGATAAGGGTGCGGTAGTTAAACAATTTGTATTTGAACATAAACTAACCATGGAAGATTCCTATGGTATTGGAGATACGGAATCTGATGCTAAGTTTTTGGAACTAGTGGAAAATCCTATTGCATTAAATCCCAACGATAATCTCAAACAAATAGCTCAAGAAAAAGGTTGGCGCATTGTGGTGGAAAAGAAAGATGTCGTTTATGAAATGACGCAATGTTTAAATCTTAATTTAGTTTAAAAATGTATGAATATACATGCTACAGGGGAAAAAGTAATTCGCAAAACACTTTGGATTTGGTTGCCTATTTTCGCTTTCAAAAAACTTTTTCACGAATTAATAAATAAGAATAAATAATTGTTAAAAGGTCTAAAATTCTTAATATTTGAAAGAATGTGGACTTCATGTGAAATTACGCGGAAAATTATATATAAAAAAAATCCCGCCTAGGCGGGATGTTTTTTTATTTGCAAGAAAATTATTTTACGGTTTCCATGAATTTCTTGAAAGTTTCGGGGTGCTGCACGGCTATTTCAGAAAGAACTTTGCGATCCAGGCCGATTTGCTTGTCTTTGCAAAGTTTAATAAAGGCACTATAGGAAATTCCGAACTGGCGAACGGCATTGCCTAGGCGCACGATCCACAATCTGCGATTGGTGCGTTTTTTGGCGCGACGATCGCGATGCGCATATGTGCCGGCTTTTAGAACAGCTTCATTTGCTGCGCGGAAATGGGATTTTCTGCGCCAGCGGAATCCTTTGGCCATCTGCAGAACATTTTTGCGTCTTTTAGATGCGGCTACGCCGCGTTTTACTCTAGTCATAATACTAATGTCACGGATATGTAACGGATTTTCACGGAGCACGGATGATCCGTGATCGGTGTTTATCAGTTCTAATCGGTGTTTATCAGTTTGAAATTATTTAGCGTAGGGTAGGGCTGCTACTACGTTCTTCTCGTCAGCTTTGAACATTCTCTTGTCGCGTCTTTTGGAACGAGTCACATTCCCATCTTCTTTGGAATTATTGTGATTTTGTCCGGTTGACTGACGCATTACCTTCTTGTTTTTGGTAATTTTCACCTTTTTGAGCACTGATTTCTTTGTCTTAATCTTCGGCATAATTTTAGAATTATGAATTTTGAATCACAAATTATGAATTAAAGGAATTTTTTATTTTATATCTAATCAAGCTTGATTCATGATTCTTGCTTCATGATTCAGTGCTTGCTATTGGTGCGATTATTACATTAAATCCTCCCGGGAAACGTTTTACCATTTCCTCGATCTTATAGGGAGTTTCTATTTTTTTGAGAAATTCTTCCAGGTTAGTGCGGGCCAAATCTTGATGCGCCTTCTCGCGTCCTCGCAGTAATATTTCCACTTTTACCTTATTTCCCTGGCGTAAAAATTTTTCAGTCTGATTTTTCTTGAAATTTATATCATGATCATCTGTGCGCAATCCCAAGCGAACTCCTTTAGTATCAACTTTTTTCTGTTTGGCCTTATTTGCCTGAATTTGCTTGGACTGCTGGTATAGATGCTTGCCATAATCCATGATGCGGCAAACAGGTGGCTGAGCTTTGGGTGATACTTCCACTAGATCAAGTTCATTTTCTTTCGCCATAACCAAAGCCTCGCTGGTTGATATTTCGCCAACTTGTTTGTTGTCAGCATCAATCAAAAAGACGATCGGAATACGAATCTGCTCATTGGTGCGCAGATGCTTGATTGGGTCTACCTTCTTTGGCTTGAATCTAAATCGCTTTCTTATGGCTTTGGTGGCCTATCCATAATCCCAACTAAGGAAATAGGTTAGACATTTATTTTTATGGCTGTGCCGCGTGATCATGAGCGACACAGAAAATAGATACCCCGTAAAACAATTTACAGAACAAATTGTCATGGGGCGCTTAAATCATTCGCAATAGCTCATGATTTTATGCGGTGGAGCTGGCGGGAATCGCACCCGCGTCCAAAATCAACAATTCAAAACAATCTACAAGCGTAGTCAGTTTGTTTGTTTCATGGCTATAAATATTAAACTGACAAAACTTTATAGTCATGTCTTTGCTATTGTTTTATATAAAATGCACAAAGAAGACATCTTATACTATCCTCATGATTGGCACCGAGATTTGTCTATGAGAAATCAACAGCTCGATGGCTTCAGTCTTAAATTAAGCCAAAGCAGGAGCAAAAGAAAATGCTTGCGCAAATTGAGCTTTTGCTTTTGATATGAAGTTTGCACTTATATCTTCCACGGCAGTTTTGCGATATGACCGTGGGTGATCGGCTTGCATATTTTGAAAAGTACGATCTGTCGAAACTAGTCAACCCCGGATTGTTTTGATGCAATCAAAACAATCCGGGAATGATCAATTACCAATTTTCAATTTACAATTAATGATTAAATTTCAAAATTTATTAATTTGAAAATTAATTGAAAATTGATCATTGAAAATTGAAAATTTCAAAAATGCCTTAAGTATTTTTGAGCTTTCGCTCCATGGCTCGCTTCGCTTCTTTCTTGGCGATGTCCGTGCGTTTGTCGAACTTCTTTTTTCCCTTTGCTAAAGCGAATTCCAACTTGATAAGACGCTTCTTAGTATACACACGGATAGGCACAAGTGTCAAGCCTTCAGAGTGTAATTTGCCGATAAAACCTTTGATTTGTGACCTTTTAACCAAGAGCTTGCGAGAGCGGGTTGGGTCATAGGCTTTGTTAGGGTCGGAAAAGGGGTAGCGGGGAATGGTGGCGTTGGTGAGCCAAAGTTCGCCCTCATGGAGTGAAACAAAGGCTCCCTTAAGCGAAATATGACCGGTTTTGATTGATTTTACCTCCATTCCAGTCAACACTAAACCAGCCTCGTATTTGTCGAGGATTTCATAGTCAAAACTTGCCCGCTTGTTTAATGCTATTGTTGTCATATTGCCAGTCTAACACAAAAAAAGCCAAAAAAGCTAGGGAGATACTTTTTTAATTGACTAATAAGACAATGAGGAGTAAAGTATAGTATACTGTTAATATACACAATATGGCTGAAAACAAGCAAAAAATAGAACTTTTAGCTCCAGCGGGCGTGCCTCGCCAAAGCCTTTGTGATTACAAATAATATAGTTTACCTCAATGAACAATAAATTATCAAATAATAAAGTAGAGCTTCTCGCGCCGGCGGGAAGTCCGGAAAAGATGCAATACGCGCTGCACTATGGTTCTGATGCTGTTTATTGTGGCGTGCCGGCTACTTCAATGCGCTCAAGAATCAACGGTTTTGATGAGGAATCATTGGCCAAGGCGATTAAGGATGTGCAGGCACATGGCAAAAAAATATATGTCACGGTGAATATTTATGCACATAACTATCATTTGCCGACAATTGAAAAGCATATCGAATTTTTGAAAAAGAATAAGCCTTCGGCAGTAATTGTGGCTGATCCCGGGATTGTTACCATGTTTCGTGAAAAAGCGCCGGAAATTCCGGTTCACATCAGTACTCAAGCCAATGCTACCAATTGGCGCGCAGTGAAATTCTGGTATGATTTGGGTGCTGAGCGTGTGGTTTTGGCGCGCGAAGTGACTCTGGAAGATATCAAGGAAATTCACGAGAAAGTTCCGGATGTGGAGTTGGAATATTTTGTGCATGGTGCGATGTGTATGAGCTATAGCGGTCGCTGTATTTTGAGTAAGTGGATGATGGGAAGGAGTGCTAATTTGGGTGATTGTGTGCAACCATGTCGCTGGGCTTACACCCAAAAATCGCAAATATCAAATGAAAAATTCCAAACAAATCTCAATAATCAAAATACAAATTCCAAACAAGGGTGCGAGGATTGTGGGGATTATAAAACGATGAAAGTGGAAGAGGGGAAGGAGAGATTCGGGATAGAATTGGAGGAGGATTCCCATGGCACATATTTTTTCAACAGCAAAGATTTGAATTTGCTGGCGCATATAAAAGACTTGATTGATGCGGGCGTGGTGTCACTCAAGGTGGAAGGGCGCAATAAAAGCGTGTCCTATGTCGCCACAGTCATTCGCACATATCGCAAAGTAGTGGATGCGATAGAAAATGGAATGGAAGGCAAGGAGCTGGAGGCCATTATAAAAGAGCAGCAGTCAGAGCTTGATAAATTGATGCATCGGGGATATACACGGGGATTCCTTTTGGGTAATGAACCCGAGCATAATTTTGCCAATTCTCACCAAGAAGCAGCCTATCAATTTGTCGGCGAGGTGTTGGAAGGAGAGGGAAAGCTCGCAAAAGCATATGTACACAATAGCGTACATATTGGCGACGAAGTTGAAGTTATGAATCCTGATTCAATCCAGCGTGCTAAAATAGGAAAAATACTTGATAAAAACGGCAAAGAAGTTGAATCTGCACATGGAGGGCATGAAAGTTTGTATGATATCTGGTTTGATGTTGACGGTGCAAAAAAATATTCTTTGGTAAGAAAAATAGTTAAATGATAATTTTTAATGATCAATAATCAATGATCAATTTACAATGAATTTTCAATGATAAAATGACAAAATTGAAAAATTGGTTATTTATTGAAAATTGTAAATTGAAAATTGATAATTTTAGCAAAAATGACTTTACAAGAAATATATAAGCTGGCTATAAAGATGGGAATTGATGCGGATTTTCGTTCCAAAGCTCAAATTGAAAAGAGGCTTAGGCGCATCAAGGATAAATATGAAAAACTTTCTAAAGATCAGAAGGAACTTTTCAATAAGGAAAAACTGACCAATCCATTCATGGATTCGCAAATTCATTTTGATAGCAATAAAAAAAACATAAAGCGGGTAATGGTCGGTGTAGATATCGATAGTGCTGAATTGCTCATTGCGCGCTACCTTTCCAATCATGACCCCAAAAATAAGATTGATGCGGTTATTGCACATCACCCGGTGGGCAATGCTCTTACGGGTCTTGATGATGTGATGGATTTGCAAATCGATGTGTTTGCCCAATATGGCGTGCCGGTAAATATCGCAGAAAGTCTTACCAAGATACGTATAAATGAAGTTAGTCGTGGCGTAAGTCCATCTAACCATTACAAGACAGTGGATACGGCCCGTTTGCTGGGCATGGATCTTATCAATGTGCATACGCCTGCTGATAATCTTGTGGCTAAATTTGTTAAGGATAAACTGGAAAAAGACAAGCCGGAACATGTTGGAGATATTCTCAAGTCGCTTTTGGAAATTCCGGAATATGTCGAGGCGGCAAAAAGAGGAGCGGGGCCAAGGCTTTTCACGGGTTACGAAGACAATCGCACCGGCAAAATTGCTCTTACGGAAATTACAGGAGGTACGGAAGGAAGCGCTGACATATATGAAAGGCTTGCTCAAGCGGGAGTGGGTACGGTAATCGGTATGCACCAGAGCGAAGAACATCGCAGACAAGCAGAGAAGGCTCACATCAATGTGGTGATTGCCGGACATATTTCTTCCGATTCTTTAGGTATGAATTTATTTTTGGATGAATTGGAAAAAAGAAATATAGAAATAGTTCCGTGTTCAGGACTCACTAGATATTCAAGGATTAAGAAGAAATAATTCTAGTAAATTTTCAATGATCAATGATCAATTTACAATGAATTTTCAATGATAAAATGACAAAATTGAAAAATTGGTCATTTATTGAAAATTGTAAATTGAAAATTGATAATTTCAAAGATAATGATTTATAAAAAAACAACTCTCAAAAATGGTTTGCGGATAATTACTGCGCCGATAAAAGGTACTGAAACTGCTTCTATGTTCATCATGGTCGGAGTTGGTTCGCGCTATGAAAGCGAGAAAGAAGCAGGGCTGACGCATTTTATCGAGCACATGCTATTCAAGGGCACAGAAAAACGACCAACCACTCTTTCGATTAGTGAAGAACTGGATAGCATCGGAGGTGAATTCAATGCTTTTACTGCCAAAGATCGCACCGCATATTATGCCAAGGCTGACAGTAAACACATTGAGCGCATTATGGATGTATTGGCTGACATGTATCTAAATTCCAAATTGGAACAAGAAGAGATTGATCGTGAAAAGGGAACGATTGTTCAGGAATTAAATATGTATGAAGATGCGCCCATGCGCAGCGTTAGTGATGTTTTTGACAATCTTATGTACGGTAAACACTCATTGGGGCGTGAAATAATTGGTTACAAAAAATCGATTAATTCTTTTAAGCGCAAAAATTTCATTGACTATATGAATAAGTTTTATTTGGCCAATGACACAGTTGTTTGCGTGGCTGGCAAATTCGACGAAAAAAAGGTAATTGCCAAAATCAAAAAATATTTTGCTGGGATGGACGGTGGCAAAAAACCTGTGGTTAAAAAAGTTGCAGAAAAGCAAGGGAAGCCGATGATTGCGATTAAGCAAAAGAAAACTGATCAGACCCATATGATTTTGGGGGTGCGCGCTTATCCGCAAGAACATGAAGATCGTTTTGCTTTGGGAATTTTGGCAACAATTTTGGGTGGCAATATGAGCAGTCGCTTGTTTATTGAAGTGCGCGAAAGAAGAGGTTTGGCCTATTCTATTCATACTGACACGGATACATATGTAGATTGTGGCTATTTGGCGACGCAAGCCGGTGTTGATCATGGAAAGTTGGAGTTGACCATTGAAACTATTTTGAAAGAATATAAGAAAATTGCTACGGAAAAAGTAAGTG
This sequence comes from uncultured Bdellovibrionales bacterium, assembly GCA_964500125.1. GTDB lineage: Bacteria > Patescibacteriota > Minisyncoccia > Moranbacterales > GWC2-37-73 > CAZAFB01. The sequence continues at coordinate 24,607 of CAZCMV010000011.1, forward strand.
AGAAAGAGTTGCGCAATGCCAAGGATTATATTCGAGGCAAAAGCGTTATGGGTTTGGAACAGTCTGACGAGGTAGCAATGTATTGCGCGGATCAAGAAGTGCGCAAGAATAAAATTATGACTCCGGAAGAATATTTCGAAAAGATTAATAAAGTTAACGCGGAAGATGTTTTGCGGGTTGCCAAACATATTTTTTGTAATGAGAAATTGAATTTGGCGATCATTGGGCCACATCGCAATGAAAAAAAATTGGAGAAAATATTGAAGATATAAATTTTCAATGATCAATGATTAATTTTTAATGAATTGCAAAATTTAAAAATTGAAGATTTATTGATAATTGAAAATTGTAAGTTGATAATTTCAAGTATTATGGAAAAACGTACAATCGATATTTCTATCGCAGCATTGGTTCGTGTTACAGTATTCGTTTTAGGGCTGTGGTTTTTGTTTTTCATCCGCGATATTATCGTATTGTTCATTCTCTCGCTGATTCTGACAGCGACAATCAGACCATTGGTGGAGATGTTGGAAAAGAAAAAGATCCCGCGTTCAGTTTCAGTGCTTGGTATCTATATTATTTTAATTTCATTGCTTGCGCTGGGGATATCTTTACTTGTGCCGCCGCTAGTAGGTCAGTTTAAAGAATTCTCCACTAGTGCACCCACATACATTGAAAAGATTAATAGCGTGTTCAAGGGATTTGAGATGTATGCTAGAACACATGGGATAGACTTTGACAGTGAGCGAGCGACTGGAAATATTTTTTCAGGTCTGTTTGAATCAACTGGTCAGATTTTCTCCACGACTATTAGCGTATTCAATGGTTTCGTTTCTGCTATCGTTGTTTTGTCGTTAACTTTCTATATGTCTGTAAAAAAGCAAGGGCTTAGACGTTTTATTGATGCTGTCACGCCGCCAGCGTATCATGAATATGCATTCTCCTTTGCAGAGCGCGCACAGAATAAGATAGGTCGTTGGGTTATGGGGCAAATTGCCCTAATGGCTTCGGTGTTTGCACTTGATTTTCTGGTATTGTATTTTGCTAATGTACCTTATGCACTTATTCTTGCTATGATTGGAGGCACTATGGAGCTTATACCTTATGTTGGACCGGTAATTGCAACGACTATTGCAACTGCAGTCGGTTTTTTGGTATCGCCAATAACGGGCTTAATAGTTTTAGCGCTCTTTACGCTGGTTCATCAATTGGAAATTCACATGATTGTGCCACAAATCATGAAACGTGCGGTCGGTCTTAACCCGATCATTGTAATTTTGGTTATCCTTATTGGTTTTAAGATGAGTGGCGTACTTGGTGCCATACTCGCTATTCCAGTGGCGACTGCTATTGGACTTTTTGTGAATGACTTGATGTGTAAAGATGAAAAAAAGGCTTGCGTTTCATTTCCTGGGAAATAAGGACGAATGAATTGGATTATGTAAATAACCAACGAAATACGAATCTCTTACGAATATACTAATGTGTAAATTGAGGACCTGGATTGTTATTTTGCATTTATTTCGTATATTGGTAAAAGATTCGTAATTCGTTGCTTTTTATGATGCTTCCAGAAGAAGACAAAGAAAATGTAAAAAATATTATTGCTACGATTGCCTATTATGACGCGATGGATTTTCCCCTTACGTTTTTTGAGGTATGGAAATATATGATGTGTGCACAATATTATGATGACAGACATGAACATCGAAAAGTTTCGCTGTCCGATATATTAAGGTTGTTTGATCATAATGTTTTGCGATCTTTAGTGTCTTCAAAAAATGGATTTTTAACACTTAAGGGCAGGGAGAAAATTGTTCAAACACGCATAAATAGAATGAACATTTCTGCTGACAAAATGAAAAGGCTTAAAAAAGTAGTGAGTGTTTTACGCGCAGTTCCTTTTTTGCGTATGGTTGGTGTGACTGGCAGGGTATCGATGAATAATGCTCAAAATAAAAGTGATTGGGATGTCCTCATTGTTTGCAAGGCTGGTAAAATTTGGACAGGACGTACTTTGATAACTATCATCTTACATTTTTTTGGCAAGCGCAGATATGGTAAAAATATAAAAGACAGAGTGTGTCTTAATTATTTTATTACCGATAAATCACTTGAAGTTGTGACTAAGGATCTTTTCTCGGCAAATGAATATAATTTCATTTTGCCGCTGTATGATGATGAAATATATATTCCTTTTCAGCTTGCCAATCGTTGGATTTCCAAAATTAAACCGCACTATACTGTGCAAGAAGAATTGCCATTGTGTGCACTAAAGCCTTCGAAATTTTCCAAATTCGTACAGACGATAGGCGAGTTCATATTTTCTCCAGCTTTTATTGAAGATGTTTTGGCTCGTTTGGAATATAAGAAAATCATGCTAAATCCCAAAACTAAAAATAATAACGGATTAATTCATGCTTCTGAAGAGGCTTTGATTTTTTTGCCTAATCCTAAAGGTCCTAAGATATTTGGTCGCTTTAAACGTAATGTTGATCAAATGGGCAATTTATTTTAATTGCCAGACATTTGAAAGTGCGATAAGATAAATTCATCAGGCTTGACTGGTTTGGTTATTCTTGCTAAGTTATTATCTGTTGTAAAATCATTATGAAAATTATAACTTATATACATATAGTTGTAGCTATAACCTTAATGGTTTCTATTTTGCTGCAAAATAGGGGAAGTGGCCTTGGGGCTGCCTATGGCCAAAGTTTTGGTGGTTATTATACCAAAAGAGGCATGGAGAAATTTTTATTCTATCTGTCTGTGTTTTTAGGGGTGGCATTTGTTGGATTGGCTATAGCGGAGAGTATAATTTCTGCAGCATAATAATGAATACATACTCATATTAGTATCAAAGATAAAATATTACTTTTGTTTCCGCATAATTGGGCGGCTATCGGTAAAATTCTGACTTTTCGCGATAAGCTGATTGTGGCATTGCTTTCGCTTTCTGCGTTGGTTTCTTTTGTGGTGCTTGTTTATCATGCTTATATAAGTAACACCAAGGAAATACCCAAGATAGGGGGTGAATATGTGGAGGGTATTGTTGGGCAGCCTATGTATATAAATCCGCTTCTTTCCCAGACTAGTGAAGCTGATGCTGATATAGCTCAACTTGTGTATAGTGGATTATTTACTTATGACAATGAGGGAAAGGCTGTGCCGGATTTGGCCCAGTCATATGAGGTTTCTGAAGATAAAAAAATATATACTGTCCACTTGCGCCAGGACGTTATTTGGCATGATGGCCAACCTTTTTCCGCTGAAGATGTTTATTTTACTGTTACAGCATTGTTGGATCCGATGTATAAAAGTCCATTGCGTCAAAACTGGCAAGGAGTTGTTGTAAGTATTGTTGATCAAAAAACGATTCAATTTGAACTGAAAAATCCCTATGCTGGCTTTCTGGATAATCTTACTTTGGGTATTTTGCCTAAGCACGTTTGGGAGAATATTGCGTCGGAGAAATTTGCGCTTGCTGACTATAATTTACGACCGATTGGTACGGGGCCTTATATGTTTTCCGATTTTCAAAAAGACTCAAATGGAACCATTTTAACTTATAAATTGGTTGCAGATAAAAAAAATTATTTTGGCGAGGCGTATATTTCACGAATGACTTTTAATTTTTATGAAGACGAAGAAACGCTGCTTGCAGCTTTCAACAAGAAGGAGGTTATGGGTATGAGTTCGATTTCTCCAGCTCGTTTGGGTGAAATAAAAAATAAAAAAAGTACTGCGTTGCATGAGTTAGTTATTCCGCGTTATTTTTCTTTGTTTTTTAATCAACTGAAGAACGAGGCTTTGGCAGAAAATTCAGTGCGTAAAGCTTTAGCTATAAGTGTGAGTAGAAAAGAAATAATAGATGCAGTTCTTTTTGGTAAAGCATTACCTGCATACGGACCATTGCTCTCTAATATGAAAGAATATCGTGATCCTGGAAATTTGACAGAAAATCGCCTAGAAGAGGCTAATAAAATTTTGGATGATGCTGGTTGGCAGAAAGGTGAAGATGGAATTCGTAAAAAAAGCAACACTCGGCTAAAATTTGAGATTGTGACCACTGATTGGTCTGAGTTAGCCAAGACTGCAGATATCCTTAAAAAACAGTGGGAAAAGATAGGTGCTGAGGTTGAGGTGAAGATGCTCACGATTTCGGATTTGCAGCAAAACTATATTCGTCCGCGTGAATATGATGCACTGCTTTTTGGGCAAGCAATAAGTTTTAATCCTGATCTTTATCCGTATTGGCATTCTAGTCAGAAGCGTGACCCAGGTCTTAATTTGGCAATGTTTGATAATTCTGATGCTGATGGTCTTCTGGAGAATGTGCGTCAGGAATTGGATGAAGCTAAGCGTATAGAAGGATATCAAAAAATTCAGGAATTAATAGCAAATGAAAATCCGGCAATATTTCTTTATAGTCCTACATATCTTTATCCAGTCAACAGTTCGCTTAAAGGAAATGAAATGCGCAACATTACTGTTTCCTCGCAACGTTTTAGTGATGTGCGAGAGTGGTATGTGAAAACTAAGAGAATCTTCGAATAGTAGAATGTATTCAGTATTATGTAAAAAACCTCGGATATCCGAGGTTTTTTATACCAATATTAATATCTAATACATTTTCAGTTACCTGGTACGATTACTTCAAAGGGTTCGTTTTTGCCATAAGCTTTTGGTCCATAACTGTCGCAATAATTGGCGATGTTTTCTTTGAAATAAGCAGGCTTAACTTCCTGTATCTTTCCTATAATATAATAAGTAAGACAGAGCATTGCGCCAAAGCTTGCTTCATTGGGAAGTTCAATTTGCCAGCTATTTTCAGGATTACCGAAATATTTGTTTTCTGAATTTATTGATATTATCAGCTCTTTCTCTGTGGGGATGACAAATTTCGCATGTCTGGCATGTCCCTCAGGAAAGGCGCGTAAGGAAACGAATGGTCCAAAAAGTTCACTCTTCTTAATATCCAGCATTGGACAAATGCTGGCAAAACGATCTGGCAAAACAAAGGCATAGCTTTCATATTCAGCAAAATTTTCAGGAAGCCTCGTTTTTTCTACAAGTGATTTTATTTCCTTGGGATCCTCTTGTGTCGTGGAAAGAATCATGCCCAGATAAGTTGACGTATTGTATGTGTATGGCTCAGCTACTTTACGATAAGTTAGTACCTCGTTAGCAATTTTTGTGGCAGATGAGTCGGGACTGCAAGTGAGTAAAGTTGTATGCAAGCTGTATTTTTTGGCCAATTCGATTTCCCAAACGGAATCTTTTTCACCGGAAGCGGAAATGATGATTGCTTGAGAGATTAAACCTTTTTCTATAACCGGCTTGTATGATTCAATTAGTCCTTCGAAGTTGCTCTCATCGGAAAAAATCGCAGCTTTGTCTGAAAACAAAATCATGCCGGTGTTATAGGCATTGCCACTGCCAATAACGAAAGGTAGATTATACTTGGATAAATCCAATTTAGGCGGCTTGTTTTCAATAAACAAATCAAGCGCATTAATTACTGCTTGGTCTAAGTTGATTAATTCCATAAGTGTATAATTACTGTTTTAGATAACTAAATGATAACATAAAAGACATTTTTTGGCATTAGACAGGGTTTTTTGGCTGGAGTATAATGAATTAGGTTGTTAGGCATTAGGCTGTTAGCTATTTAGCAAACCTTTAAAAACCTAAAACCATAACTTAAAATATAAAACCTAAAACCTATGTATTCAATCATTCTCTGTGGTGGGTCAGGAACTCGTCTTTGGCCGCTGTCTCGCAAAAACTTCCCCAAGCAATTTTTGAAACTCTATAGCGACAAGTCTCTTTTGCAAGAAACTTTTTTGCGGATGGCTGGCGTGGTCGGACAAGATAATATTTTTCTTGTAACCAATCAAGAAAATTATTTTAATGTCTTTAACCAATTGAAAGAAATTTATCCTGAATTTAAGAAAGATAGAATAGTAGTCGAGCCTGCAAGTATGAACACCATGCCAGCAATTTCGTTGGCAGTAAAGTATCTTTCGGAGATTATAAAAATAGATCCTAATTTGCCGATTATTGAAGTTCACTCCGATCATTTTATCGGCAAAGAAAAAGAATATCGGAAACTGGCAAAAAAAGCTCTTGCGAAAATTGATGGACACATCGGCACTATTGGTATAACTCCTACTGCTCCGGAAACCGGTTTTGGCTATATTAAAAAAGGCGAAAAGAAAGGAGATTTCTATAGGGTAGAAATGTTTAAAGAGAAACCTGATCGTGAGACTGCTGAAAAATATATTTCTTCCGGACAATATGTTTGGAATGGCGGCATGTATCTTTTTACAGCCGAAACTTTCAGCAGGGAGATGGAGAAACACGCTCCGGATATCTATGCATTTTTTAAAAAAAATTATGAAGCATTTGTTAGTGATTTTTCAAAGCTACCTAAGGAAGCAATAGATACTGCAATAACGGAAAAGTCCGACAACGTGATCGTGTTCGAAGGTGATTTTGATTGGAGTGACGTCGGTTCATTCGATGTGCTTTCGGAAATTGCCGCTAAGAACGATCGTGTTAGCACCAAACATGAATTTGTGGATTCCAAAAATGTCTATGCACATTCGGAGTCCGGCAAGATGATAGCAACTCTTGGAGTCGAAGATATTATTGTGGTGGAGAGTAATGATGTTGTTTTTGTGCAAAAAAGAGGAAGAAGTGAGGATGTAAAAAAAGTGGTTGAAAAACTTAAGGAAAAGGGTGCTAAAGAAGTCAATCACAATATCGTGGTCTATCGTCCTTGGGGAAAATATGAAGTGCTCATTGATAACGCGGCTAATCACAAAGTGAAAAAGATCACGGTGTTTCCTGGTGCGGCGCTTAGTCTGCAATCACACGAACACAGAGCGGAGCATTGGGTGGTTGTGAAGGGAATAGCCAAAGTGGTGAATGGCGAAAATCTTTTAACGCTGCATGAAAACCAAAGCACCTATATTCCCGCTAAATGCAAACACCAATTGAGTAATCCAGCAGTTGAGCTGTTGGAAATAATCGAAGTTCAATCGGGAGATTATTTGGAGGAGGACGACATCATCCGTTATGAAGATCAATACGGCAGACCAATCGAAATTTCTTAGAAATATAATACGAGAATTTATAGCCGTTGTTTTAATTGATAAAAAATGTATAATTAACATGAGGCATATCGTGTCAATTTTTGCTTTAGAGAAAACACTAAGTCCAGTGAAACTAAAAAGCAGATTGAAAAAATGATTTTAAATGTTCAAAATGGAGTGGAAAATACGCCCGAGAGTTTGGGAATTGATAATTGAGAAGGGCAGTAAATTCAATCCTAATAGTAGGTATAAAAAGATGAAATTTCTAGAAAGAAATATGAAGAAAAGGAGGTGTGTAATATGAATTCTGTTCAAACATGGGGACAAGCAATTAATACCTCCCTTTTGGATTTAGGAATGCGTCTCATTGGTTTTTTGCCGGCGTTGTTGGGAGCTGTTCTTATCCTGATAATCGGTTTTTTTGTTGCCGTTATGATTGGAAAAGTTGTGGAAAAACTCATTACTTTTGCCAAGCTTGATTATGCGCTTAGCAAGCTTAACGCTCACAAAAAACTTAGTGCATTGGGTATTGAGGCTAGCATAGCTAAGTGTATGGGGGATTTTGTGAAATGGTTTTTAGTGTTGGTTTTTCTTATGGCTGCAACTGAGATTTTAGGATTGGATCAGGCATCGGCATTCCTGAATCATATTATTATGTATATACCTAAAGTTGTTGTTGCAACGATAATTTTAGCCATTGCTTTTGTGTTGGGCAATTTGGCATATAAAGTTGTGCGATCAAGTGTGCATGTCGCAGGCATCGTTAGCGCTAGCGTTTTAGCTACTATTTCTCGTTGGGCAATTGTGGTTTTCGGGTTTCTCGCTGCGCTAATTCAATTGGGAATTGCTACTTCATTGGTAAATACTTTGTTTATTGGTTTTGTAGCAGCACTCTCTTTGGCCCTGGGCCTTGCTTTTGGTTTGGGTGGTAAGGATGAAGCGGCGCTAATCCTCAGAAAATTACGCGAAGAAATCACCATGAAAAAATAGTCAAAAATTGTTTATTTATAGACAACTCTGCTTTAATTTGATTACGGAGTTGTCTTGTTTGAATTATGCCTAAAAGAAGCTATTTTTCTCAAATCTCAAATCTTAAATTTCAAATCTTTTTGCAGGGGTTGACACATTTTTTCTTTCTGCTATGATGAATTCACGTGTAAAAAATATTCCACAAACATTTTGAGGAGCTTACGCGAAAAACTAAAGCAGAAAAGCGGGTGAAAACAATCGGTATCTTCGATTGTCTTGATTCCGCCTCCAAGCGGTTTTTGTTTTGTTAAAAAATAGTGCTGAAATCAGTCTGTGTTTGCATGCTTAAATAATAGCATGTTTGTATGAATAATTTTCCGCATTATATTGCAACTTTACAATCTATGGTCTTATCATGATACGTGTGGCACTGTCAGGTCGCGGAAAGACATGCTGGGCGCAGCCATCATGATTAAGTCAAAAGTAGGTCAAAAAAATAAAGTCCCCGATGCGAGTCGGGGCAACAACAGTTTAGGTAATTGTTAACTGTTAACCGTTAAATAAGAAAGGTTACTTAACGCGTATGGTGGATGCCTTGACTGAAGCAAGCGATGAAGGACGTAGCTGGCTGCGATAATCTTCGGGGAGCTGTTAAGCAAGCTTTGATCCGGAGGTCTCCGAATGGGGCAACCCAATCCCGCTTTGTGGGATTAGCGCAAACTGAATCAATAGGTTTGCGCGGCACACCCTGGGAACTGAAACATCTTAGTACCAGGAGGAAAAGAAAACAATTGTGATTCCGTAAGTAGTGGCGAGCGAACGCGGAATAGTCTAAACCGTATCCTTCGGGATGCGGGGTTGCGAGACAATCAGACTCTGTTGACAGGGGTCGTAATGCATCTCTTAGCAAAATCTTCTGGAAAGTTGAACCATAGCGGGTAATAGTCCCGTATGTGAAAAGAGCTTGTGTACGATGTGATTGTTCTCAAGTAGGGCGGGACCGGAGAAATCCCGTCTGAATCTGGGAGCACTACACTTCCAAGACTAAATATTGCTTCAGATCGATAGTGAACTAGTACCGTGAGGGAAAGGTGAAAAGTATCCCGATGAGGGAGGTGAAATAGAACTGAAACCATATGCTAACGAAGAGTTGGAGCGGTCGCTTGCGACCGTGACAGCGTGCTTTTTGCAGAACGAGCCAACGAGTTAGTTTTACGCGGCTTGTCTAAGGAGTGCAAACCTCCGGAGACGTAGTGAAAGCGAGGCTTAATAGGCCGATTTGTCGTGTGGACTAGACCCGAAGCCGGGCGAGCTACATATGAGCAGGGTGAATCCGCCGTAACAGGCGGAGGAGGCCCGAACCCACGCACCGTGCAACATGCGGGGATGACTTGTGTGTAGGGGAGAAATTCCAATCGAGCTCGGCAATAGCTGGTTCTCTCCGAAATAGCTTGAGGGCTAGCGTCGTGTTAATTATATCCAAGAGGTAGAGCTACTGGATGAGAATTCGCGGTTCGCCGTAGGGTTTTCAACCAAACTCCGAATTCTTGCGATGCGTACCATGGCAGTCAGAAATCCGGCGCTAAGGTCGGATCTCAAAAGGGAAACAGCCCAGATCATCATCTAAGGTCCCTAAATTTATGCTAAGTGGTAAAGGAAGTGAAGTTTCTCAGACATCTAGGAGGTTGGCTCAGAAGCAGCCATCCTTCAAAGAGTGCGTAACAGCTCACTAGACTAGAGACTTCGCGCCGATAATTCAACGGGGCTAAGCATAATACCGAAGATATGGATGTCACACCTCTCGAGGTGTGGCGTGGTAGGAGAGCGTTCTCTGTGCACTGAAGCGTAAGGGGCGACCCGTCGTGGAGCGCAGAGAAGTGAGAATGTTGGCATGAGTAACCAAAATGTGAGTGAAATCCTCACACACCGCAAGTCTAAGGTTTCCTGGGCAACGTTGATCGTCCCAGGGTTAGTCGGATCTAAGGCGAGGCCGAAAGGCGTAGTCGATGTTCAGCAGGTTAATATTCCTGCACTGTAGTAGTATTCGATGGAGTGACGTATTTTAGTATATTTCGCGTCTTATTGGATTGACGTATGAGTATTAAGGATGTCAGATAGGCAAATCCGTCTGGCACAAGTCCAAGATACAAATGGAACTCTGATGCAAATCAGAGGAACGAGATAAAGCAGAGTACCAGGAAAAGCTTCTAAGGTTAATACTATTGCAACCGTACCGGAAACCGACACAGGTAGACGAGGCGAGTAGCCTCAGGTGAACGGGAGAACCTTCGTTAAGGAACTCGGCAAAAAAACTAGACGTAAGTTCGCGAGATGTCTCGCCAGCCGCAAGGCTGGCTGCAATAAAATTTTCCCAAGCGACTGTTTACCAAAAACACAGGTCTCTGCAAACCCGTAAGGGGAAGTATAGGGGCTGACACCTGACCAGTGCTGGAACGTTAACGGGAGCGGTGCAAGCCAATCCCCGAAGCGCCAGTGAACGTCGGCGATAACTATAATCGTCCTAAGGTAGCGAAATTCCTTGTCAGGTAAATTCTGACCCGCATGAAAGGTGTAACGACTTGGGAACTGTCTCAACGAAGGACCCGGTGAAATCGCAATGACGGTGAAGATGCCGTCGACCTACAGCAAGACGAAGAGACCCCGTGGAGCTTTACTACAACTTGGTATTGGATTGGAATTTTGGTTGCCGAGAATAGGTGGGAGACTTTGAAGTGCCGATTCCGGTCGGCATGGAGTCAACAGTGGAATACCACTCTGCCAAAGTTTTAATTCTAACCCTGGGCCGTTAGGAACTTCGAAAATCGGTAAAGGTTACGAAACCCGTATCGTGTATTGTTAAATAGTTACGTTATTATTTTTTTCAACGTTTAACTTAAGACAAATGATGAAACGGGCATAGTTACTCTAGAACGTTTTACGAATTTCCTATCCGGCTCGGGGACAGTGCCTGGTGGGTAGTTTGACTGGGGCGGTCGCCTCCTAAATGGCAA
>CAZCMV010000012.1:0-32893 GCA_964500125.1 uncultured Bdellovibrionales bacterium
AAACTGAAAATTGTCCGGCATGTAATAATGTAAGTCGCGGACTCATGAGGGAAGTAGCACCGTAGGGAAAGCAAGTCGGTTTCAATTTATTTTTGGTAACTTCAATTGGAACTTTCTAAATGTTGACAAGTTTTGGCTTATTTGATATCATGGATGTACGTTCTAAAAAACAACATAGTTTAGTGACAGACAAGAGGTTTGCCAAGGTGATTTCAAGCATTTGGACAGTATTCCGGCGAGTCACCCTCTGTTTTTTGGTTGGCGCTAAATAAGTGATATTTTGCAACAAAATATGAGTTCAAATAAAGAGCTTATCAAATTGGAAGGAACTGTTCTTGAAATGCTGCCAAGTACCACTTTTCGCGTGAAATTGGACAATGGGCATGAAGTTTTAGCACACATCTCAGGAAGGATGAGGGTTAATTATATTCGCTTACTTCCAGGAGATAGAGTGCTTCTTGAAATGAGTCCATATGATTTGACCAAGGGCAGGGTTATACAAAGAATGTAAACATAAGCGATGCTAATTAAAGAATAAATGCCAATAGGCTGATTGTGAATATTTGCTAAATCAGCATTCGCGGACTAATTCCGTTGGTTGGTGGATATTAACAGATTATCATCACATCCAAATATGAAAGTACGAGCATCAGTAAAAAAAATTTGTGCCAAATGTAAGATAGTAAAGCGCAGGGGAAAACTTTACGTTATTTGTGTTACACCAAAACACAAACAGAGACAAGGTTAAATTCAAGAAGTATGAATATGAGTCATGAATTATGAGAGGATTCAGACTCGAAAATTCATAATTCAAAATTCATAATTCAAAATTCATAAATATGGTACGTATTGCAGGAATAAATTTGCCGGATGAAAAGCGCATTGATGTGGCGCTCACATATATTTACGGCATCGGAGACACGACAAGCAGTCGCATTCTAGAAGGATTGGGAATTGATAAGTCTTTGCGCACTAAGGACTTAAGCGCTGACCAAGCTAACAAGATTCGCGAGGAGGTTGAAAAGAAATATCGTGTGGAAGGAGAACTTAAACATGAAGTGAAGATGAACATCAAGCGTCTTAAGGAGATTGGATCTTATCGAGGTTCTCGTCATCAGAAGGGTCTTCCGGTAAATGGACAACGAACAAAGACCAACAGCCGTACAGTTCGTGGAAATGTTCGTCGCACAATGGGAAGTGGTCGTCGTAGCGAATCCAAGACATAGAATCGTTTAACGCATAACGTGAAACGTAAAACGAATTAAGATAGAATATGTGAGAGCAAGACGCTATGCGTTTCACGCTCCACGTTTCAAGAATTTTTTATGACAGAAGAAATTAATACAACAGAAGAAGCGGTAAAGCAAGGAGAAATTGTGGCTGAAGATGCTGCTGTGGAAGCTCAGAGCCAGGAATCTGCTGCCGAGTTGAAGAAGAAAAAGAAAAAACTCAAAAGGCAAATTTTGAAAGGGCAGGCTCATATTCATTGCACATATAATAATACCAAAGTCGCTTTGTCTGATTTAAATGGCGCTATTCTTGGTTGGTCAAGTTCTGGTTTGCTTGGTTTTAAGGGTGCAAAAAAAGCTACTCCATATGCCGCCGCTCAGGTTGTTGCTGATGTGTCTGAAAAAGTAAAGAAATATGGCCTAAAAGAATTGGAAGTATATGTAAAGGGTGTTGGCAGCGGACGCGAGTCTTCCATAAGGGCATTGGTGAATCGTGGTTTTGAATTAATTTCCATTAAGGATATTACGCCAATCCCACATAATGGCTGTAAGGCAAAAAAGCCTCGTAGAGTATAGTTTGAGTTGTAATGGATTAAAGATAAAAGACTAACAATATATGTGAGAGTAAAGCGGTATACGTTTTACGCTCCACGTTTCAAGAATTTTTATGGCACGTGATTTAGGATCAAAATGTAAGAAATGTCGTCGCGCATCAGAAAAACTTTTTCTCAAAGGTGAACGTTGTGCTTCTTCTAAGTGCGCTATGGTCAGAAGACCTTATGCTCCGGGAATGCATGGCAAAAGTATTTCCAGGGGGGCAAGTGAATATGGCAAGCAGCTTGCGATGAAACAAAAAATTAAGCGCATTTATGGTGTGCTTGAAAGGCAATTTCGCAAGCACTATGAAGAAATTAGCGGTAAGCAGGGAGTTACAGGTGATTTGTTGATGGCTCGCTTGGAGATGCGTCTTGACAATGTCGTGCGCCGCATGGGTTTTGCCAACGCGCCTTCGCTTGCGAGGCAGTTAGTTAATCACGGATCGTTTATGGTAAATGGAAAACGCGTCACCATTCCTTCATATGAGGTTAAAATTGGTGATATCATTTCCATTAATCCTCTGAAAGTTGAAAACACATATTTCAATAATCAAAAACAATGGATTCAAAATAAGAAGGATATTCCAAATTGGATTCTTTTGGATGGCACAAAATTGGAAGGAAAAATTGTTTCCGTTCCAACTCGCGAGGATGTAGGTGTTCATGTTGATCCTCAAATGGTGGTTGAATATTATTCTCGCTAATCATATTTCATATTAACTTGATAAATAAACGTGTTCTTTGCGCATTGGCGCGATCAGCATGTTCTAAAGGCTATGCAGGGAGTATCGCTTCCTCAAAAACCAAAATATATTCCTGTTGATGATCACAGTGGCAAGTTTGAAATTCTAGGATGTTATCCTGGATATGGGGCTACTTTGGGCAACGCGCTTCGTCGTGTGCTCCTTTCTTCCTTGGAAGGCGCTGCTGTGACTTCAGTCAAGATAAAGGGTGTTTCCCATGAATTTTCCACAATTAGTGGTGTCATGGAAGATGTAGTGCAAATTGTGCTTAATCTTAAAAAAGTTCGTTTCAAAATGTATTCTGATGAACCAGTGAAAGTTACCCTTAAATCTAAAGGTGAAGGTCCGGTGACTGCAAAAAATATCATTTGTTCTTCCAGCGTGGAAGTTGTTAACAATGATCAACTTATTGCTACTATTACAGATAAAAAAACTGAACTGGAAATGGAACTGGAAATAGGCAAAGGTTTGGGATATGTGCCGATTGAACAGCAGGAGCGTCCGGAAAAAGAAATCGGTGTTATTGCAATTGATGCGGTATATACACCGATTCGTCGTGTTAATTATGAAGTTGAGAATATGCGCGTAGGGAAGCGCACAGATTTTAATAAGATAACCTTGGAAATAGTTACTGATGGTAGCATTACGCCGGAAGAGGCTTTTGACAAGTCCGTGAGGATGTTGATTGAGCAATTTTCGACGTTAGCTCAAATTGAAGTGATTTCTGAGGAGACTGAAAAGGAAAAAGTAATTGAAGAGACAAAAGCGGTTGAAGAGGTTGTTTCTGAAAAAAAAGAGGAGGAACAAGAAGACCCTCTCAAGCTTAAACTTGTTGACTTGAAGGGAATTTCTACTCGCACAGCTAATGTTTTGGAGATTCACAAGATCGTCAAGATTAAGGATGTGATCAAATTCAATGAGGAAAAACTTCTCGAAATGGAAGGAATGGGAGAGAAGGGAACTAAGGAAATCAAGAAGGCGATCGGTGAATTTGGGCTAACATTAAAGCAATAGTTTTATAATTCAAATCTACCAATGGAATGCTAATCAACGAATTGTGAATAATAATGAGTTGAGGCACTGAAATTTGTAGATTGGAATTTATTTGTAGATTAGAATTATATTTGTATGAAACATAGAGTAACAGGAAGAAAATTTAGTAGAAAGAAAGGTCCGCGCGAAGCGATGATTAAGACTTTGCTGGGTAGTATAATCGTGCGTGAGCGCGTAAAAACTACTGAGGCAAAGGCCAAGGAGGCGAAGCCAAAAATCGATCGTCTTATTACTAAGGCGAAGAAAATGAAGGCTGATCCGACAAAGAGCGCTGCGGTTATTCGCGATTTGCGCAAACACCTTCCATTGGTTGCAGTCAAGAAGCTTTCCGGAGAATTTCTGGATCGTTTCAAGACTCGTCAAAGCGGCTACACCAGAATAACCAAACTGGAACAAAGAAAGAGCGATGCCGCAAAAATGGCAGTGATTGAATTCGTGTAGAAAAACTAACAACTAACGACAAACGACTTACAACAGATAACATGATGTCGAGCAGAAAAAAAGTTTGCAAAGTGGTCAGTTGTTAGTGGTAAGTGGTAAGTTAATTATATGAAGAGACAATATCATTTATTTGATGCAAAAGGGAAGAGGCTGGGAAGGCTTTGTACCGAAATTGCAACCGTGCTCAGTGGCAAGGGTAAAGTTGACTATACCCCGCACATTGACGGAGGAGACGCGGTGGTTGTGATTAATGCTGCAGAAATTGCTGTGACTGGTAACAAGCTGACTGGCAAGATATATCACAGTTTCAGTGGTTATCCAGGCGGAATCACTTCAATTGCGCTGCGTGACTTGCTGAAAAAAGATGCTCGCAAAGTGATTCAGAATGCAGTATATGGCATGCTTCCTAAAAATAAATTGCGCGACAAGATGATGACTCGCTTGTTTGTTTATGTAGATGGCGAGCACAAGCACGGAGTAGACGTTACACATTAAAGATAACCGACTACTAACCACTAACTACAATTATTGTTATAAGTGGTAAGTAGTAAGTGGTAAGTTTGAATAAATTATGGCAGTAAAAGCAGTAAAAAAAGTTGAAAAGAAGGATGCGCCAAAGGCGGCAAAAGTAGCAAAGACAACAACTTCCCAGAAGGAGAAGTATTTTGCGGGTGTCGGAAGACGCAAAGCTTCTGTAGCACAAGTGCGCATATATCAACAGGAAGGATCAGGAGAAGCTGATGTAATGATTAATGAGCGCAAAATGAAGGAGTATGTGCCCATGGCTAATTTGCAGACAACTGTTTTGGCACCGATGAAAGTGACCGGAACATTCGGCAAGTTTCGCATGAGTGTGGTTGTGCATGGCGGTGGCATCACCGGTCAAGCTGAAGCAATTCGCTTAGGACTTTCCCGCGCGTTGGTGGAATATGACGAAGTACTCAAGAAGACGCTTCGTGATAATGGCTTCCTTACTCGCGATTCTCGCGCCGTAGAACGCAAGAAACCAGGCCTCAAGAAGGCACGTAGAGCTCCACAGTGGGCAAAACGCTAGTTTGCAATACCAAGTTTATATACAAAAAACGCCTTACCTTGGCGTTTTTTGACGTTTTGGGTTGACTTTTTGGTAATAAAGGTGTATAATTAAAATCTAGCTGAAATAGTGCCAGTATTTCAAGTACGGAGGCAGAAACCATGGCTCTTTCAAAGGAAAGAAAAGGTGAGATTGCATTAACCTGCGGGTTGTCTGGAAAACCGGATGCCCGCAGTTTTTTTATTTTCTAAAAAATCCCAGCCATCAAATGCTTGGGATTTTTATAAATATTTCCTAACTAGCTGAAAGCCTAATAGTCTAATGTCTGTTTGTTATCCTCCGAATCCTAAGATTCCCGTTTTTTCAGGAAAGATGATCGATTGAATAGTTGCAATGCCGGCGCTGTTTTTATCCGTAAAGTATAAATTACCATCCGAATGGTTGCTTATTAAATGAGTTGAATCTGCTGAAATATTCAAGATATCTTCCATCGTGCGATGGTCGCGAGGATCAAGTTCGATCACTTTTATTTTTTTGCCCGTTACTAACAAAACATGTTCATAGTCTCTGGTCCATTGTACATCATAAACAGATTCGGCAAAACGTGTGATTGTGGCTAATTCATTTTCGGAGCGGGTTGGTTGAACTTCCCATTTTCGGTTAAAATAAGTCAAAATTTCATTGTCACTCCAAAAGAGAATTTTTTTGCCGTCATTTGAAAATTGTTCGCCGCGAATTTTGCCTGGCATCTTTTGAAAATAGGTGTCAACTTCACCTTTGTTGTAAATGAAAAAGTCTCCGCTGTGATTAAGAAAAGTGATGCGGTCTTCATCGTAGACGACTATTTGATAGGAAGAATCAGACATTTCCGAAGGGCCGGCAGTTGTTATTTGTTTGGCAGTATCAGTGCCAGTCACATTTGTCTTATATACAATACCCTCCGGAAGTCGCATATAATATAATCCGCTTGAAGATAAGTCATAGCTGGCAATTCCTGAGACTATAGTTTTTTTGCTTTCCGGATTGTTTAAATCAACACGATACAAGGTGTCGCCATCCATGTAAAAAAGAACGTTTTTAGTGTCCGGATCCCATCGCACATGGGAAATATTATTTGTGTTTATGATGTCTTTCAGATCTAGGGTTTCGTTAGAATCGACAGTCGTTATGAAATAATGTTTTTCGCCGTTATTTTTTATTGCCGGGATTATTAGGCGATGTGCTTGCGGCGACCATTCGATATTTTCTTTTTCATTGTTGGTAAAGGAATATTCCTTTGAAGAATAGACCGTCTTTGAAGTTTGTTCCTCGGGGTTAAGTATACCAACCAAGAATTCATTATCATTATTCTGCGTATAGGCAATAAGATTTTTTTTCGGTGAGATGAAAAATCTTCCGGGATTTGTAGTGTCGAAAGATGTACGATCATAAGAGTTTCTCACGAGCATGACATTCCAAAATTCAGCAGAAACTCCGCTGTGCACGTCTACATTTTTCGACCAGGTTTTAAAGTTTTGGGCGCTTACGGTAACTTTATATTCGCCAGGTTTTATTCCATCTATGTGATAGGAATTATTAAGGCGATTGAGTTTTTTGGAGGGGATTGGCACGTCGTTTATGGCAATGTCGACTGTTTGAGGTAATGTTTTTAGGCTCACACTGCCGCCATATATGAATATTCCTTTGCCGAAACTGTAACGATATCCGAAAGCATATAATATTATAAATAAGGATACGACGAAAAAGACCGCTGCAAGGGTCCAAAAGAAGATAAATTTGCCATTTTTTTGAGTCATATTGATATGCTTATGATATGATATATTGACAGATTTGTCCAGAATTGACAAGGGCGCTTCTCAACTTGCACATAAGAATGTATACTGTGAACAGGAATTCTCATAATACAAAAGATATGAAATTGGAAGCGCTTTATGTATCACTTGGCCTCTCAACTTTCACGGGCGAGCTGATAACCTTTGCTGTTGCTATTTTGATTATAAGCACTGTCTTTTGGCTTTTGGTTGGACGTTTTAGACTATACAACATGCTTATAAATATTTATATTTCCCTTGCATTACTCCAAGTTTTGCCATCAGTTGTTCCAGATATGGGCAAATATACTGCTATTATGGTTTTTGTTATTGCGATCATTATTTTATTTTTGATGGAGAAATACCTCTTCGACATTCATATTTCCGGTAGTGGTATGCCTTATTGGGAAGTTTTTATTATCAGTTTTTTGGAAGTTGGACTTTTAACCAGTATAGTTTTCACTTATGTTCCGCAAAAAGAAATTATTAAATATATTTCCGTTGATTCTCTGCAATATTTTATTTCTCCCTGGGCGCGTCTAGCTTGGATGGTCATTCCACTTGTTTTTGTTATTATAGTAAATAAGAGAGGGAAATAACAAATATTAAGGGACTATTGACTGATTGACGAAGTCAGGTATAATTGGTTATGTTGTTTTGGTATGCATGCGCCTATAGCTCATCCGCCCCTTGGCGGAGGTAGAGTAGTTGCAATAAAAATTTCTGTAAAACATGCGCCTATAGCTCAGTTGGTAGAGCAGTTGCCTTTTAAGCAAACGGTCCCAGGTTCGAGTCCTGGTGGGCGCACAACAAGAAAGTCCTTGGACTTATTTTTAACTTCTACAACTCAGTTTTCGCTATAGTAGCGTATGTGGTTTGATTCGCTATTTGTAAATAACCAATAAGCAAATAGTTGCAAAAGGCTAAAAGAAGATCAATACCAGATATGGTTTAATCCGGCTGTGGATAAATATTATATTGCTATGAGGTTTGTGATTGTGGTACAATTCTAGTAAAAGAATATTTAAATAAAAAATTTAAAATAAAAAATAAATGTTGGGCATATTTTCTGGCAAAAAAAATCATTTTGTAGGTGTTGATTTCGGAACTTCCACTATCAAGATAGTGGAGCTTGCCTACAAAGAACAACGCCCATATTTACTTAATTATGGATTACTTAACCTTGAAGATGTTTTACAAGTGGATAATATCAAGGAAACAAAAATGCAATCTTATGAAGATAATCTTAAAAAATATTTTAATGAGCTTTGCGATCAAGCTAAAATAAAAAAAGAGGCTATGACATTTGTTTCCTTGCCTAGTTTTAGCGGATTGATAACTTTGATAGAATTGCCGGAAATGGATAATTTTGAGTTGGAAAATGCTATTCATTTTGAGTCGCACAAATATATACC
This sequence comes from uncultured Bdellovibrionales bacterium, assembly GCA_964500125.1. Classification (GTDB taxonomy): domain Bacteria; phylum Patescibacteriota; class Minisyncoccia; order Moranbacterales; family GWC2-37-73; genus CAZAFB01. Next base: position 8,322 of record CAZCMV010000012.1, read on the forward strand.
TAATACAGTGGAAGAAATAGCTCTCAGCTGGGAGGTTGTTGGGAGAAGTGCTCATTCAATTTTAAAAAATGACAAGAAAGACAATATTTCTAAATTGCAGGTGTTGCTTGTTGCTGCTCCCAAAAGAGAAATTGCCAAATATGAGGAACTGATAACTTCAGCAGGATTAAATGTAGGTGCCATAGAACTTGAAACTTTTTCCATAGCAAGGGCTTTGGTAGGTGATGATACTGGAGTTTTCCTTATTCTTGATATTGGTGCTCGTTGCTCCAATATTATTTTGGTTGAAAAAGGCATTGTGAGGATAAGCAGGAGCATAGATGCTGGAGGAAGCGAGATTACCAAAGCCGTGGCTGAAAGTATGAATATAGCAAAGTCTCGTGCTGAGATGTATAAAAAAGGTGATAATGACTTGTTAAATTCCAAAGAAACTCCAGTTGTTTTACCAGTTTTAAGTATGATTATTGAAGAGGCAAAAAGAATTATCAATGTTTATAAAAAAAACAATCAACAATCAAATATAGATGGAGTTATACTTTCAGGAGGAACAGCTCACATGAAAGGAATGGAACAATATTTTACGCAGGCTTTGGGTATTAAGTCTGTTCGGGGAAATCCTTGGCGTAGAGTTGTTTGTGACGAATCTGTGCTTTCACACATAGAAAAAATGGGATCATCTTTTACTGTGGCAGTGGGACTTGCTTTGCGTGGAGTAGATGAATATCAAAGAAAATGATAATGAAATAAATAATATAAAATATAAAAAAGCAAAAAAAGTATGACATCAATTAATTTCCATCAATCATCTCAGAGTGATCTCAGTAAAAAGGATCCTAAAAATGTCGCTATTGATAAGGGTTTTCTCGGTTCCATTGCAATTTTAATAATAGTTTTGCTTGTTTGGGGAGTGTTGATGTTCATGAATCAAAAGACTGCTAAAAGTAATGAATTGATTGATGGACAAATAAAACAGCTAGAGGAAAAGATATCAAATGAAGAAGCTTTGACAGCTGTCGATTTGCAGAGAAGACTTGATGTTATTGACAACAATTTGGCAAGTAAGGTAAATGCTAATAAAATGATGGATTTAATTGGAAAAACTGTATTACCCAGTGTTTATATAGACACTTTTCAATATGAAGATGGTCTTTTGAATATAAAATTTATCGCCAATGATTTTCTGTCTGTTGCGAAGCAGGCATTGGTTATTAAAAGATCTGAATTTGTTGAAAATGTGGAGATTGGGAGTGTGAGCAGGGAAGATGAAGGTATAGTTTTTAGTGTGATTTGTGGCTTTAAAAACAAATAATTAAAACATAAAAAAGAGTGAATTTTTCTTGGATAGGAAAAATTAGCTCAAGAAAAATATGCGTTTAAAACTTTTATTTTTTCCGTTGGTGTTGATTGTTTCCATCGTTGTCATATTGAACAGCATTGTGCCTCAATGGGATGAGCTTAAGGTAGCCAAGGAGAAAGAATCTGAATTGACCAAGAACATGGATGACCTCAATAAAAAGGAGGCCAATTTGAAAAGTCTTTCTGAAGATATTAAGAGAAATGATAATAAAGTTAAATATGTTGATAAATATCTACCTAAAACGGGATCAGAGGAAAGAATAATTGATTCAATAAATTATTTTTCCAGTGGATTATTGCTTGCTAGTATCGATTTGAAAAAAGTAGAAGAGGAGGTTATTGGAGTTGAAGAAGAGGTTGTTTCCAGTGGTTTATTTAGTGGCGAAAATGGTTCACAAGGAGAATCTGCTGATGATGCAAAAGAAATTCCCGTTGCTGATTTCATTAATGGAAAAATTTCTTTAATTGGTCCATATGAATCATTGATGACTTTCATGAATAATCTCTCTAATATGCAGATACTTAACTCTATTAAATCAATTACTATTTCTCATGTTGATAGCGAATCTGATTTAATTGAAAATATTCCCACGGATGTTGCGGAAAAAAATTCTGAGCAAGATTTGGTTGCTGAAATATCAGTCGACTTCGGAAGTTTGTCTAATGCCAAGGTTGAAGATGCAGAAAATCATCACATTTTTCTTAAGTCTGAATATGACTTTTCTGCAATAAATAAATTGCAACAAAACATATCTGCAACAGTGCCTGATTTAAATGTTTCACATGAATCAAGAAGTAATCCTTTTTTACAATAAGGTAAAATATGAAAGGGGAAAAAAATGTAAAAAAGGATGATGGAATGATTCCTAAGGTTGTTCAATTGAAAGATAATGAGGATGATTCCAAAAAAGAATTTCAGGGAGGGGTTGAATCTCACAAGCTACCTTCATTTTTGGAATTGCCAAAAGTTCCCAAGGTTGTTTTGGGGATAATTCCTGAAGATATTGCCAGGGGAAATAAAATGGTGCCTCTGGAGAAGAATGGCAATATTGTAAAGTTAGGAATGGTCAATCCTGACAATTTGGGCGCTATGAATATTTTGAGATTTATAGCGGAAAATGCAAAAATAGAGTTTGAACTTTATGTCATTAGTGAAGAAATTTTTCAAAATGTTTTAGGGCAATATTCCAATACTGAGAAAGCTATTAAGGATGCCATGCAGTCATTGCAGGCTAATGATGTAGATGATATTTTTGAAAAAGAACAGGTTGAAGAAAAGAAAGAAGCTATCCAAGATGCTCCAATTACAAAATTACTAAGTGTCGTGATTAAGCATGCAATCGAGGGTAAGGCTAGTGATATCCATATTGAACCTATGGGTAAGGAATATAGAATACGCTTTAGGGTTGACGGGGTTTTGCATTCTTCCTTGACTGTGCCTAGAGAAGTTGGTAGAGCGGTAGTTTCTCGTGTTAAGATAATCTCTAATTTGAAAATAGATGAGAAGAGGAAACCTCAGGATGGTCGTTTTAGGGTGACGGAGGATGGCAAAAGTGTTGATTTTCGCGTTTCAACTTTACCTGTAGTGGAAGGAGAAAAGATTGTTCTGCGTCTTTTGGATAAAGGGGAAAAAGTTATTGATGTAGAAACTTTGGGTCTTATTGCAAGTAATAGAGACGTGTTATTAAAAAGGATAAGAGAGCCTTTTGGTATAATTTTAATAACGGGACCTACGGGAAGTGGAAAGTCGACAACTCTTTATTCCTTTCTGCAGATCCTTAATAAAGAAGAAAGAAATATCGTAACTTTGGAAGATCCTGTGGAATATTCAGTTGATGGAGTGAATCAAAGTCAGATAAAACCGGAAATAGGATATACTTTTGCAAGTGGTTTGCGTTCAATTCTTCGCCAGGATCCAAATGTTATAATGGTAGGTGAAATAAGAGATGCGGAAACATCCGAACTTGCTATTCATGCTGCCCTCACGGGGCATTTGGTTTTTTCAACATTGCATACTAACACGTCAATAGGAGCGATTCCACGTTTGGTTGATATGGGCATAGAGCCATTTTTGTTGTCGTCTTCCTTGCAGGCTATTGCTGCCCAGCGGTTGGTTAGGCGTGTTTGTCAGGAATGCAAAGAAGAGGTATCAATGCCTGGTGCGGTAAGAGAGTTTATTGAAAATGAACTTTCCAAAATGGATCCAAAAGAATTGAAAAAATATGACATTAATTTGGATGAGGGTATAAAGATGTATCGGGGAAAAGGTTGTGATGCGTGTGCAAAAACTGGCTACAAGGGGCGAGTTGCGATTTTCGAGGTTCTTGAAATCGATTCTCAACTTAAGGAAATAATTTCCGAACATCGTGGCTCCGAGACGCATGTTAAAAAATATGCGAATGATAGAAAAATGGTTACCATAAAACAAGATGGAATTATAAAAGTTTTAAAAGGTCTTACTACGTTTGAGGAAGTCGAAAGGGTTACGGAGGGAAGTCTTAGTATTGGTGGCGATGTTGATGATGATCGTGGTTGATTTGCGGTTAACTCCCTATTGTTTTATAATGTGCATATAGATAAGGACGTGGCGTGAAGGGGGGTATTATTTTGTAAATTACAATAATATGGAGACAAATAGAAAGAAAATATTATTGGTCGAGGACGACGTGTTTGTGCAAGATATTTATAATCTTAAATTAAAAAAAGAAGGTTTTGATGTTGCGTGTGCTAATAATGGAATTGAAGCGATCAAGTGTCTGGAAGACGGTTTGCCGGATCTGGTTTTGCTGGATATGATGATGCCATATATGGATGGTATTGAAGTTTTGAAAAAAATTCAAGAAAAAGAAGAATGGAAGGATCTTAAGATAATTATGCTAACCAATCTCTCCGAAAAAGATCGTGTCAATGAAATTTTGGAAAGAGGAGTTAATGACTATATTATAAAATCACATTTTACTCCTTCGGAGGTGGTGGAAAAAATAAGAGAGGTTATTGATGCAGGATAAATTTACAAAATATCTTTGATATTTTGAAGAAAGCATAAAAAATAAAAATCAATTATGAATACATTGCACAATGAGCAGCGCATGAAAAATTTGTTGAGGATAGTATGTCAACAAGGAGCTTCTGATTTGCATTTGGTTGTTGGCAGATATCCCACTTTGCGTTTGGATGGGCGATTGTATCCTGTTACTCAGGAAAATGTGCTTACTGCTGATGATACAAAAAATCTTTCTGATGCTATTTTAAGTGAGGAAAATAAGAAGAAATTGGTTGATGATGGTCAAGTTGATTTTTCCTATAATTTTGAAGATAAAGCACGTTTTAGGACTAATGTTTTTTTTCAAAAAGGAAATATTAGCGTAACAATGCGTCAAATTTCCAGCAAAATTCATACTTTGGAAGAACTTAATATTTCTCCGATGCTTTATGATTTTATGCATTATACTCAAGGTCTGCTTCTAGTAACTGGCCCTGTTGGTCATGGTAAATCCACAACTCTTGCTGCTATGATTGATTTCATTAATCATAGTCAAGATAAACATGTGATCACAATCGAAGATCCGATCGAATATGTTTATGAGCAGGATCGTTGTATTATTAATCAGCGTGAGGTGGGGCGTGATACTAGATCTTTCAAAGACGGACTTCGTGCAGTTTTTCGCGAAGATGCCAATGTTGTGCTTATTGGCGAAATGCGCGATTTGGATACTATTGGTACGGCTATGACGGCTGCTGAAACTGGTCATTTGATTTTAGCAACTTTGCATACAAATGATACGATTCAAACGATTGATCGTATTGTGGATGTGTTTCCTGCGTATCAGCAAAACCAGATTCGATCGCAACTAGCAAGTGTGTTGCTGGGAGTTATTTCTCAAAGGCTTATACCTAAGGTGGGGGGTGGTCGCGTGCCAGCATTGGAAATAATGATAAAGAATCATGCAGTAGAAAATTTGATTCGTGAAAATAAGTCATATCAGATAGATTCTGTGATTGAAACCAATATGCGTGATGGCATGATTTCCCTGGATAAATCCTTGGCTGATTTGGTGATGCGTGGCACTGTTACTGCGGATGATGCTTTTGTATATGCTAAAAACAAAGAATATATGCAGATGCTTATCAATAGGAAATAAAAAATAATTAGCTGATAAAGAATGAATAAAAGTTAATGATCGTGAAATTTTTTTGATGCGTTTTTATTAACTGACTATTCATGAATTTTATGAAATTTTTATTTAAGGCAAAGGGCTCCACTGGAGAAGTTAGAGAAGGCAGCATTGAGGCTATGAATCGTGAAATGGTGATTCAGGTTTTGCAAAACAATGGTCTTGTTCCTCTTGTTATTGAAGAGGAAAAGCAAACAAGCGAATTAATTAAGAGCATTAAACATATATGGGAGGGTATTAATAAAAGGGAATTGTCAATTTTTTTGCGCCAATTGTCCACTTTGATTGATGCCAAGGTTCCTGTGGTTACATCTTTGCAAACCATATCTGATCAGACAGAAAATAAATATCTCAAATTGGTTTTGGAAGAAATAATTATCGACGTAAAAGAAGGGCTTGCTCTCTCTGAAAGTATGGCAAAACATCCGCTTGTGTTTACCCCTTTGATGATTAGTATGGTGCATTCTGGTGAGGTTTCCGGAAATCTTCAAAAATCAATAACCTTTCTTGCTGATAATACGGAGAAAAGTTACGAGCTTAATAACAGAATAAAAAGCGCGCTTTTTTATCCGGGTTTTATTCTTTCTGCTGCGATAATTATTGGTTTTATTGTTTTTACTATTGTAATTCCCAAATTGACTGCTGTTTTTGATGATATGAAAGTGGAATTACCATGGTATACCAAGATGATTATTTCCCTGAGTGATTTTGCCAGGGCACATTGGCTTTTGATACTTATACTTATTTTGGGATTTGCTGCGGGAGTTTTTTATTATGTAAAAACTGAATCTGGCAGACGGGAATGGGATCAATGGAAATTAAAGATTCCTGTGTTTGGAAATCTTTTTCGCGATTTATATATGGTTCGTTTTGCCGACAATCTCTCTGTTTTATTAACCGGAGGAATTCCTATTGTGCGTGCTTTGACTATTGTTGCGGATGTGGTTGATAATGATCTATATAAAGCTGTTATTTTGCGTGCTGCTGATGAAGTTAAAACCGGTGGCGCTATAAGCACGGTTATTGCTCGCTCAAATGAATTTCCAGCAATTGTTCCGCGTATGATTAAAATCGGTGAGGATTCTGGAAAAATACAAGAAGTTCTTAAGAATGTGGCAAGTTTTTATGAAAAAGAAACAGATCGTATAACTCGCAATATGACAACTTTGATTGAGCCTATTTTGATAGTGTTTATCGGTATTGGCGTGGCTATTTTAGTGTTTACGATTTTGATGCCTATATATAATATAGCAGGGAATATCAATTAGAATATGCCGGAGTCAGGCTTTTGTCTAAAAGTTTGTTTGAATATTTGAACGATGTTTGTGTTGCTGAGAAAAAAGGTTTAGAATATAATTATTGGAGAAGTAAATGTGAAAGTATGATGTATTAAAAGATAGGATATCAAACTTTTACGTAAAGCTTCTCTGCAATATGAAAGGAGGTGCGAATATGAAAAAAATACAAAAAAATAAAAAAGGGTTTACTCTCATCGAGCTTTTGATCGTAATTGCTATCATAGGCATTTTGGCATCGGTAGTGCTGGTGAGTTTGAGTAGTGCAAGAGAAAAAGCCAGGCTTGCTAATTTCAAATCTCAGGCGGCAGCTCTGCAGGCAAAAGGTCTTATTGCTTGTGAATCTGCAGTATTCACTACGGAGGAGCTTCCTAGTGTTTCAGGGGAGTATGTTCTGGGAGGTATAGACGATGGTGATGATAACTGCGGAGGTGATAGTGATGGGTCGTTTATCTTTACGGCTAGTGTAGAAGATAGTGCCTCAATTGGAGGTACATGTCAGGCTACAATAACGAATGAAGGGGTTACTTTCTCTGGTGAAGCTCAAGGATGTAACTAAGATTATGTTGTTATCTTTTTTGTCTGTCAATTTTTGTAGATTGGCAGATGGTCGGAGTTTTCAATATAATCCTTAGGTGTAATAAGTGATAAAAAAATATGCAAAATAAAAAAGGTTTCACGCTCATCGAACTTTTGATCGTGATTGCTATCATAGGCATCTTGGCATCAGTGGTGCTGGTGAGTTTGAATGGTGCGCGCGACAAGGCAAGACTTGCTAATTTCAAATCCCAAGCGGCATCTCTGCAGGCAAAAGGTGTTATCGCTTGTGACTCTGGAGCGTTCAATACCACTGAACTTCCTAACGTTACAGGGCAATATTCCTTGGCAGGTGTAGGTGATGCTAATGATAGTTGTGGACGCACTGGCTCTGGTAATTTTAACTTTACAGCTACTATTGCCACTGGTGTTATTAGTAATACGTGCGTTGCTACAATAACGAATACGGGGGTTACTTTTACTGGTAGCGCCCAAGGGTGCAACTAGGCGACTCAAGAGCTGTTTGCAATAAAAGCACATAGCTTTGCTTGATAAAATTCAGAGATTGTGATTATATCATGTAAAAACCACCAGTGTTAACTGGTGGTTTTTGGTTTGTGAATGCATTAAAGCATTTTGATTGGCTATGCTTATTTGCAGCTATGACCTTTTACAGTTCAAACAATAAAATGGCATCTTTTTCTAGAATAATCCGGGAATTTTTTGAAAAGAATTCAATTGCTCTACTTAATTTTTTATGGGCTGTTCCATTTTCATTAGCCTCTATTTTGGAAAGACTTTTGTTTATTAATGCATATTTGAAATCAAGATCGCGGAGTCTTTGCAAAGTTATTTCATCATTTTTTTCTCTATCGATACAAGAAAATTTATCCAAATAACTGTCAAAAAGGTAATCCTTATCACTTTGAATATAATAAGGGAATGTACCCGTTGTCACAAGTGATCTGCCATGAATATTTTTATTTATGGGTTCAACCATTGTTATGATATTTTTTTGGGCAATTTCCATATTATCAATTCCAGATAAATAGGTGATTAAAGATTTATTAGACCAATATAGGATTGATAGATTGGCTAATGAATATAATAAAACAATAAAAAACAAAAAATACTTAAAGAGATTATCCTTTGTTTTTTTGAACGCATAGACTGAAAATAAGATGAAGAAAAGCATGCCTGGAAATCCATACCATAGCATTTTCTTTGCCAATATTATCCAGGTAAGCCAATATGCTGTGGCTATAAAGGCTGCTATTTTCAAAAGATTACTTTCTTTTTTTGGAGAATGGCGGTTATTTACAAAGAATAGTAATGCGGGAATTGAAGCTATTATAAATAAAAATCCAATTTCAGATAGCATGCCATTCTTGCCACTGTTTATGGTTAAATTCCAAGGAAGAAATATTGGATTTAAAACAGCCCCTTCCTTGTCCTCGGAAAAACGTTGTTTATCTTCCATTTCAAATGTTCCAGTGCAGCTATAAAAATTTTGATTAGTAACTCTCTCCCAGTCTGTTGCCAGCGATATTTCATTGGCGCTTCTCGTTGAAAGGATGTTAAGCAGGGATGCATTCTCCTCAATGGGAAAGCTTATTCTTTGAAATGAGATGATTAGCAGCCATGGCAGCCAAGGTAGTAGGAAGGTAATCATTGAAAGAATGGCAGTTTTTAACCAAGTTGTTCCAATCGCTCGCAATTTATAAAAAATTACTATAAATATTCCAATTGCTAAAAAAAATCCTGTTAATTTTATTGTTGTCGCAAAACCTAGAAAAAAAACAGTCAAAAATAGAAATTTTTTCTGATGCGTGTCAATCCACAAAACAAGAGACCAGAGAGACATTGCACAAATCAAATATAGGAGCAAGTCTGATTTTACTTCATTTAGCATAAGATGCCATCCCATAGGCAGAAAGGCAAAAATGTATGCTCCTAGAATACCGGCAGACTTACTTTTCAGGACTTGTTTCAAAAAACCGTATGTGGAAATTGTGCAGAGCAGGAAATAAATAACATTGATTGCTATCGCAAAGGATGCGCTTTTTGAAATAGTGTAACCTATGGTTTCTATTAGGGAAAAGGGAAATGGGTTGCTGCCCCAGGCAATAGTTTCACTTTCGGCCATAATCCTCGCTTTATTGAGATAGAATGTTGAGTCGTCATATCCCAATGGAAATGGTCTCATGGAATTTATAATCAAAATCGAAAGTATCAGCAAAAAAAATGTCGACAGGAGAATAACCTTGAAATCAGAGGGTATTTTGAGAGGCTTTTCTTTCCGTAAATATGAAAAAATAGCACCAAGTGTTTTGTGGTCTATTGCTATTATAATTGCAGCGATAAATAGAATAATTTCAAGCTTGATAATTCCCAGAAGCCCAAGTATAAAAATGATCAACGAAAAGCCAAAAATACCTATTCCGACTTTGATAATTAAATCGAATAGTGGGTTGTCTTTTTTGGTTAAATCTTCGTTTCTAAAAAAAGTAAGTACTATTTTCCCCAAAGAATATGCAGTCAAAAGGAAGCAGAACATCCAAGAGATTTGCAGTGCTAATTTGCCGAGGAAATATAGGTTTGCCATTAGTAGCTTATCTGTCGGAATGATTTTTTCAGGTTCCAAATGTTCGCCAATTTGTATGCTTGATGCTGCGATATTGAAAATAAGGGTTGTTAATATTATAAAAAAAACAAGCAATTCCGGCCCATAATATCGAAAATCAAATTTTTTATTAAAAATACGGATAATTAAATATAGAGCAATGGATATTGTTACAAATAATGTAGCGGGCAATAAAGCTGTTTGTGAAGAAAATTTTCCATCATAAGAAAAATACAGGTAACTATGATTTCTGATCCAAAAATAAATTATAAAAACAGACCATGCTGTAATTAAAAAAAAGGACGAATATCTGATTTTTTTAGAAGTAGGCATGGTTATGAGTGGCATTATTTGTCATTGCTAAGTTTGATTAAATATCAAATACTTTCTGTGACGTTTTTTCAGGAGAAGTTAATTTTTTGATTATTATAATTTGCTGTCTTTTGAATGGGTGACAGTATTATGTTTTTATTGTGCGTTTATTTTATCAATAACAATTCCTTTTGTCTAATTGGAATGATAATGTAATAAGCGGTGTGTTTTGATTATAGTGATCGATGAATGCCTGGATTTGCTAGTCCGGCATATTATTTTATGGGCATTGTGAATATATGACATATCGTGTTAAAATAAAATCATAATAGATTGTGTTAATCTTTATATAATATGACAATCATTTTCTTCACACTTGGCTTGATTATTGGTAGTTTTTTGAATGCGGTGGCCTATCGTCTCAACACGTTGGAGTCGTTGTGGGAGCGTTCGCATTGTCCGTATTGCAAGAAAAAGATTAGATGGTTTGATAATATTCCATTACTTAGTTTCATTATACTGAGTGCCAAGTGTCGTGATTGTGGTGAAAAAATTTCTTGGCAATATCCTGTTGTTGAATTGGCGACAGGTGTTGTCTTCGCCTTATTTGGCACTTATTTTTTTGTTATGTCCGATGCGATTTCTTGGCTTACCACGGCATATTATATGGCTGAGTTTGCGCTTTTGATGATTATTTTCATATATGACTTGAAATATATGGAGATTCCCATGGTTATTTTGTGGATAGGAGTGATTTTGGCAATTATTTATATGTTGATTATCGATTGGAATCAATTTGGTTTAGTAAATAATTTTCTTTCTTTGAACATTGCTTCTGGTATTGTTGCCGGTATTGCTGTTTTCTTATTTTTCTTTATTTTGGCTGCTGTTTCCAAAGAAACATGGATGGGTATGGGCGATGCATATCTTGGACTCTTGGTGGGATTAATCGTGGGTTGGCCAGGGGTGCTGTTAGCATTGCTTTTTTCCTTTTCCGTGGGAGCAATTTTGAGTATGATATTGGTATTTTTGCGCAAAAAAACGGTTAAGAGTCAAGTTCCATTTGCGCCTTTTTTGGTGATAGGTGTGTTTCTTGCAATTATATTACCTCGTATATTCACCCAGTTTGATTTTATTTTGTTTTTGGTTTAATATTTAAAGTAGGGAGTGAATAAGTTTTTGAATTATTTGGCATGAAATTCCAAAAAAAACAAAAAATATATTTTTCAAAAAGAAAGGGAGTTACATTAATTGAGCTACTTTTAGCTATAGCTATTATAGGCATAATGACTGTGGTTACTCTTGTTGGCTTGGAAAAGGCTAAACCGCGGAGTAATGTGGAAATGGCAACCCGTCAATTGGCGGCTTCAATAAGACAAGTTCAAAATGATGCTCTTTCCGGAAAAATGATAAATAATGAAACAGCTTGTCTTTTTTCTATAAAAATAGCAAATAGCTCAGACAAATTAAGTTATAACTCATACTATGTTTCTTCTCAAGATGGTAATTGCGCGGCAACTAGCAAAAAAAAATATGATATCGAAGGTGAAATTGGCGGTGTAAATTATAATGGAGACACGAATATTCAAGAACTTTTTTTTGCTTCCCCGCATGCATCCTTGGCAAACGGGGGTAGGATAGTACTTCAATCCACATTTGATAATAGTATAAAATGGACTTTGTGTATAAACTCCAAAACAGGGGATATTATTGAATTTGAAGGCAATGTAAATTGTCCATAAAACCTTAATATGAAGAATAAATTTTTTAAAAAAAAAATAGAAGGTAAAAATAGAAAAGGCTTCACTATGATAGAAGTGATTATTTCTGTCTTTGTCGTTCTTGTTGGCTTGATTAGTGTTTTTGAATTAATGTATAACAATATAAAAAATAACAATGATACTCGTGATAGGTTGATTGCCGTGCAGCTTGCACAAGAAGGAGCGGAACTAGTTCATTTTATCAGAGATAATAACATAGCTGCTGCAAAAGAAAGTTTCTCTTCTTTAGAAGAAAAACCAGGTAGTGATAGGTGTGCTATATTTGCCGATAGCGATTTTGGTTCCTGGAAAACTTCATCAAATTGCAATAAGAGTTCAACTGAGGTTAATCCGTATTATTTGTATTTTGATAAAGAAAAAGGTTTTTATGGCGATTCTTCAGGTGGGAAAGAGGTTACAAAATTCAGTAGGAGGGTTTCAATAGAGGATGGAGGAGGTTCTGATGAAAAAGTTGTAAGGAGTTTTGTGAGTTGGGATGGTTTATATTACAACACTGAATCTAATTGTGAATCATCCAAAAAATGTGTGATATACAGAGCTATTCTTAAGAAATAAAATAACGAAAAAAATAAGAAACCTTAATGAAATGCAGAAAAATAAAAAATAAAAAAGGATTTACATTAATAGAAATAATGGTTTCTATTTTCGTGTTTACCCTTATTATGACTGTGGTTTCAGGTATTTTTGCTGGTTTTTATAGTTCTTTTCGAATTTCCAAAAATCAGCAAAGAATGTTTGAACAGGCTAATGATGCTATAAATATTATGACGAAAGTCATAAGAACAAGTACAGTTGTTAATATGGCATCTTCAGGAGACACCAAAGATCTTAGGGTTTTTGATCATTCGCAAGATAAAAATCCTTGTGTTTTATATAGTTTTTCCAATGGTGTATTGAAAATGGGTGTCGGCACATCAAAAAATGCAAATAATTGTAAAGGAGAGAATATAAGCGCTGCAAATACTCTTCTGGATAGTTCCGGTTCTGGAGGCAATTTGAATTTTAGAGTAACCTTGCCGACAGATAAAAGCGCGGGAAAGGTTACAATATCTTTTTTAGATGATTCAATTGATACTCTTCCAATATCAATACAGTCAACAGTTTTACTTAGGAATTGGTCTGAATTGGTAGAATAGAAACTTCAGAGTTTGAACAAGTGTCATTTTGATGGGGGTTTTGTCTCCTGATTTTTTAGTTACGGTTATAATTTTTTGTGGCAAAATGGTATATATAAAAAAGTTATGAATAGTGGAAAAAAAACAGAAAGGATAGGAAAATTGCGTCAGGAGCTTGATCGACATCGTTATCTTTATTATGTCTTGGATGAACCTGAAATTAGTGACGAGGCATATGACTCTTTGTTTGCAGAACTTGATAAATTGGAAAAGGAACAGCCTGGATTAGTCGTGCCAACTAGTCCAACTCAAAGAGTCGGGGGTGAACCTCTTAAAGGCTTCAAAAAAGTAGCTCATCAATACAAACAGTGGTCTTTTGATGACGTATTTGATTTTGAAGAACTGAAATCGTGGGAAGAGAAGATGCAAAGAGCAATAATCAAGATACAAGAAACAAATTCCAAACAAATCTCAAATCATCTTGAATATTGTTGTGAGTTGAAAATTGACGGACTGAAGATGATTTTGACCTATGAAAACGGAGAATTGATACAAGGAGCTACAAGAGGAGACGGCACGATTGGTGAGGATGTGACGCACAATGTGCGCACAATCAATAGTATCCCGCTTATATTAAATGAAAAAGCGGATGTGATTGCCGTGGGGGAATGTTGGCTAGGTAAAAGTGAGTTAACTCGGATTAATAAAGAGCGTCAGCAAAAAGATGAGACTATATTTGCCAATTCCCGTAATGCCGCAGCTGGCTCGATCCGTCAGCTTGATCCTAAGATTGCAGCAAGTAGGAAGTTGGATTCGTTTGTCTATGATTTGGAAGAATTTTTTTTGGGTGAGAAGACTGGGGAAATTGGGGGGATTAAAACTCAAGTGGAGGAGTTGGAACTACTGAAAAAAATGGGATTTAAAGTAAATAGAGAATATCGTCTTTGTAGATCAATTCAAGAGGTGCAGGAATATTATGAATATTGGACCAAGAATCGCGACAAAGAAGAATATGAACTAGATGGCATTGTGATAAAAATAAATGACCGAAAACTGCAAAAAAAACTTGGTTACACCGGCAAAGCACCGCGTTGGGGTATTGCTTACAAGTTTCCGGCGCAGCAGGTTACGACAGTTGTTGAAGATATTACTGTGCAAGTAGGACGCACTGGTGCGCTCACTCCGGTTGCTCATCTACGTCCGGTGCGCGTGGCCGGCTCTGTGGTGAGTCGGGCAACTCTTCATAATGAGGATGAAATTAAACGCTTGGATGTGCGCATTGGGGACACAGTGGTTATTCGCAAAGCAGGTGACATTATCCCTGAAGTTGTGGAAGTGGTGAAAAATTTGCGCAGTGGTAAAGAGAAAAAATTCAAAATGCCGGATAGCTGTCCGATATGTGGAAGTCTAGTTAAGAGAGAAGATATTGGAAATTTGAGAAAGAAAAAAATAACTCAAATCACAAATTTCAAATCACAAATCTCCTCGGCGACTTATTGCACGAATCCAAAATGTTTTGCGGTGGAATTGCAAAAAATAATTCATTTTGTCAGTCGCAAAGGGTTTAATATTGCGGGTTTAGGAGAAAAGATTGTTGAGCAGCTTATGAATGAAGGTTTGATTTCGGATTTTGCTGATATTTTTGAATTAACCAAGGGTGATCTTGAACCACTGGAAAGGTTTGCAGAAAAATCGGCGGAGAATTTGCTTGAGGCAATTGAAAAAAGCAAAAGGATAGAGTTGGAAAAATTTTTGTTTGCTTTGGGAATTAGGTATGTTGGAGAAGAAACAGCTGTTTTGATCGCGAGAAACTCTCAAAGGGCAATCGGGGAAAGAGCAGGAACTAGAAGTATAAAAAGTATTAGAGAGATCGCAAATGCATTTTCGAAAGTATCAAAAGAGCAGTGGCTGGAGATTAAGGGTATTGGGGAGAAATCAGCTGAAAGTTTAGTGGAATGGTTTTTGGATAAAGTTAATCTAGAATTATTAAACAGAATGACTGAACGGGGAGTGCAAATAAAAATTTCCAACGAAAATAACGAAACTAAAAGTTATAAGCTATCTGGGTTTACTTTTGTGCTCACTGGCGAACTGCTTGGCTTTACAAGAGACGAGGTAAAGGATATGATAAGAAAAAACGGGGGCGACGTGTCTTCATCAGTCAGTAAAAAAACTGATTATGTCGTGGCTGGTGAAAATCCCGGATCAAAACTCAAAAAAGCTGAAGAATTGGGGGTGAAGGTGATTAGGAAAGAAGAGTTTATAAGGCTTTTAGGGAACTAGACATTTTTCTGTTAACGAGTTTAAAACACGTTAACACTTGAATGCGTTAACTAATTAATAAATTGCATGTTATCTAAAGAAGAAATTGTAAATATTGCAGCGCTTGCTAGAATTGGTTTGCATGATGCGGATATTGAATTATATCAGAAAGATCTTTCTGCTGTTTTGGATTATTTTAAGGAATTGGAAGAATTGGATACGACTAATGTCCAGCCAATTGGGCATATTACTGGTATGACTGATCGAGTGCGCTCGGATGAAGCGGATGATTTTGGTACTGTTGGTAAAGAAGCGATTCTCAAAAACACACCGGAGACTAAAGATGGTTATATTAAAGTTAAATCTGTATTATAAGCAACTCTAATGCTAAAATATGTCATACTAATGACTCTAATTAAATCCATTCGGGTCATTTGAGTGCTTATTGGTAGATTAGAGTCGCTAGTAGCTTAATGATAAGGGAACTGCACAGCAAACTCATAAACAAAGAAATAACTTCTGTTGAATTGACGCAGCAATATTTTGATGTGATTGAAAAAAGGGATGGTGAAATCGGTGCCTATTTAACGTTAATGAAGGAAAAAGCGCTTGAACAGGCAGCTTTTGTTGATGAACAAATTGCCAAAGGGGAGAAGATTGATTTATTGGCTGGAATTCCTTGTGCAATCAAAGACAATATTTGTATTGATGGCGTACGCACAACTGCAGCTTCCAAAATTTTGGATAGCTATATCGCACCCTATGATGCGACTGTCGTGACACGTCTTAAGGAGAAGGGCGCTGTAATGCTTGGCAAAACTAATATGGATGAATTTGCCATGGGCTCTTCCACGGAAAGTAGTGCGTATAAAGTTACCAAAAATCCGGTGGATATCCAGAGGGTGCCGGGTGGGTCTTCAGGTGGAAGTGTGGCAGCAGTAGCCGCAGATGAAGCAGTATGGTCACTAGGGAGTGACACAGGGGGTTCAATTCGCCAGCCGTCATCATTTTGCGGCACTGTGGGACTTAAACCGACATATGGGCGAGTATCACGTTATGGGCTTTTGGCAATGGCCTCCAGTCTCGATCAGATCGGACCAATTGCTAAAACCGTGGAGGATGTGTCAATCATACTTTCACGCATCGCCGGGGAAGATAAGATGGATGCTACATCAGCGCAAAGCTCTGACAAGACCTATGAAGATTATCTTACGGGTGATATTTCCGGTTTGAAAATAGGCGTGCCTAAGGAATATATGGAAGGACTTAATGGAGAGATAAAGCAGATTTTTGAAAAATCTTTGGAAAAATATAAATCATTGGGCGCTAAAATAGAAACTATTAGTTTGCCTCATGTAAAATATGGTTTGCCGACGTATTATATCATCATGACCGGTGAAGTAAGTTCTAATCTTGCACGTTTTGATGGTATCAAATATGGTATGCGTATTAATGACCGGATTGATTCTGATGTGCCGGAAAACAATATTTCACGTAGCCTTTTAGAAACCTATTTGGACACACGTAAATTTGGTTTTGGCAGAGAAGTGCAGCGTCGCATCATGCTTGGCACTTATGCGCTTAGTGCCGGCTATTATGATGCCTATTATCTTAAAGGGCAGAAAGTACGCGCACTGATTCGCAAAGATTTTGAAAATGCACTCAAGGAAGTGAATATGATTTATTCACCGACTGCGCCGGAAGTGGCATTCAAAATTGGAGAAAAAACCAGTGATCCACTCACGATGTATCTTTCTGATATTTACACAATTACCGCAAATCTAGCTGGTGTGCCTGCAATTTCTTTTCCCATAGGTACCGTTACTCAGGATGGCAATCCATCAGCTGGCGGATTGCCCATAGGTGGCCAATTGATGGGTAAGTGGTTTGACGAAGAGGGTTTACTTAATGCTGCGCATGCGTTTGAAATTCATAATTTATAAATCATAATTCATAATTTATGGATTTTGCTACTGCCGATCCTGCAACTGGAGAATCAATATTTTTTTTCGCCGTAAATGGTTGGGAATGGTTTTTGCATTCTTGGATTATTGTGGCTGTTAAATTTTTTTTAATGGGCTATACTATAATCGTGTTAGCTGATCTAGTCATGCTTTTGATGTTAAGGGGTGTCACTTCTAACTACAGAGTAACCATGAAGGGGGCAGATATTCCACTTGTATCAAGAAACAAAATGCAAAAGCGTTGGGATAAGATTATGGCTAGGCTTAAGGAAAACAATGAATCTCAATTTAAGGTTGCAATTATTGAAGCTGATGCCATTGCTGATGAAATTCTAGGAGGAATTGGCTATAAAGGTGCCAATATGGGTGAAAAACTTGCAAATATCAGGCCTGAACAGATTGATTATATGACTGATGATTTGCAAAGAGCTCATGAAATTCGCAACCGAATTGTGCATGATGAAAATTTTAGAGTTGATCAAGAATTGGCTGAATCTACCATTAAAATTTTTGAGATATTCTTGCATTATTTGGAATTTTTGTAGAAGTGAATACTTCTATTCTGATTAAAAAATGCGGCATAGATTACAATTAGTATGCCTAAGCGCATAGAAGACAACCCAAAGAAATAGATATTATCACTAGATTGCAAGTATATAAAACAAGAAAAGATAAAAGAAGCTGTTATAGAGAAAAACAAAATTATGCACACGCAAAGATTAAAAGCATCAGAGCTTACTTCCTTACAACAAAAAAACGAACAGACTTCATTGCTAGATTTAATAGTATTTTTAGAAAAATATAGGTTTGTCTTAAATACAAATCCAAGGATATGTCTAAACTGGAAAGATAAATGACTGAATTTTCGGACTAATATCAAAGCGAGAGGCGCTGTCTATTTCTTGATATGCTAAATTCTGAAAAGTACGCCATGTGACATTTGACATAAGAGAAAAATTCATTTTGAATTACTTTTGTTTTTGTGGTAAGATAGGGAAGATAAATAAGGAAAAAAGATAGGATATATCTTACTAATGTTGAATAACAAAAACAAATCCTTTGGAATAAATACTACGGATAAAATATTAAAAAAACCACTGCTTAGATGGATAGTGGCTCCTTTGATTTGGCTGGAACATTATCTGCACATAACTTTCTTTTCAATCTCGCATAATTTCAAGCGTATTGAAGGAATGAAAATAAGAGGAAGCAGACGACTTTTCTGTTTGCCTGATTTCAGATCCATCGCACATGTCAGTGCGCACCAAAAAAAGACCCGCAAAGCTTCTTTGGGATTCATGATAGCGATCTGTTTATTGGCCGGGGCTTTTTCGCTTTTCCAGATCCTTTCGAAAGTGTTTGATTCAAGGGCTGATTCGACGCCGACGATTTCTTCGATTTCTCCGACAAGCGGAACGACCAGCGGAGGGACGAGCGTGACGATAACAGGAAATAATTTTCAAAAAGGAATACAGGCGACGGGCGGTACGGTCACCACTTCTGGAGAATATACCATTCACACTTTTACTTCGAGTGGAACATTTGATGTTGCTGAGGGGATAGGAAATGTGGAAGTGCTTGTTGTCGCTGGAGGCGGAGGCGGAGGCGGAGGATATATAGGAGGCGGAGGCGGTGCGGGTGGTATTCAATATCACACCGAATTTCCAGTTACTGCTGGAAATGCCTATTCCGTTACTGTTGGCGGTGGCGGTGTTGGCAGTCCTGGAAGTGGCAATTCCGAACATGGAAGTAATGGAGGTAATTCATCCTTTGATAGCTTAATTGCAAATGGTGGCGGTGGCGGTGGCGGATATCAAGGCAGTAGTCCGCTTCCACAAGTCGGCGGTTCTGGTGGAGGAGGTGCGAGAGGACAAAATGGCGCTGCATCTAACCAATCTTCGATGAATGGGTCAAGTTCATATGGAAACAAGGGTGGCAATGGCGGCACCACTAATAATGGTGGCGGAGGAGGAGGAGCAGGTGCTGCAGGTACGGATTGTGTGGGTGGCATATATGGCGGCAAAGGCGGTGATGGATTACCGTTTTCAATTTCCGGTTCAACGGCATATTATGGCGGTGGCGGAGGAGGAACTTCTGATGATGTTACAGAGCCAGCAGGCGGTCTTGGTGGTGGTGGCAAAGGTGGAAGACAAGGGGTGTGTGCGCAAAATGGTACGGCAAATACTGGCGGCGGCGGTGGTGGATCAAGAAATACCGGTTGTTACGGTGGAAATGGCGGATCGGGTATTGTCATAGTGAGATATCTGACTTCTTCCGTAGAAATAACTTTTGGAAACAGCTCTGCAACAAACATTCAATATGTAGATGCTCATACCCTCACCGCCACCACCCCTCCCCACGCCTCCGGCACCGTCGACGTCACCGTCACCAACTACGACGGACAGAGCGCCACACTTTCCAATGGATTTACCTTCATGGAACAGGCGCCGACGATTTCTTCGATTTCTCCGGATGACGGACTGACCTCGGGAGGCACAAGTGTTTCAATCAACGGATCAAACTTTTTTTATGGCAACGATTCATACTCTAAGCTCTTGCTTCACAATGATGGTATTGGCGCAAGTTTTTCAGATTCATCTGCAAGTGCAAGATCAATTACTGCATATGGAAATGCGACTCAATCCGTTATCCAATCGAAGTTTGGAGGGAAGAGCGCATATTTTAGCAGTAGTGGTGATTATCTTGCTCTTGCAGACAACAGTGATTTGAATTTTTCATCAGGAGCATGGACTATGGATTGTTGGGTATATCCGACAGGGGATGCAAACGGTGATAATATTAATCTTTATCGTGACGGGTATACGCTTGCCGACAGATGGTCGTGGGATTTTGCAAGTTCCAACATCCGTTATGTATCTGCAAACAATTCGATTATTTGGACCGTTCCTGCTTCCATCAACATGAATGCATGGAATCACGTAGCGATGGCAAGTGATGGAACGACTGCATACATGTTCGTAAATGGGACACTGGTTGAAACCAGAGCTGCATTCAACCCTGTATATTCCGGAACACCGAGTATCGCCCGACAAAGCACTTCCGGAGTGATAAACAGCTCAAATCAATATTACATCGACGAATTTCGCATCTCCAAAGGCATCGCCCGCTGGACTTCCAATTTCACACCTCCGACAAATCGTTACGGAGTAACCAATGTAGCGCTCGGTGGAAACCAAGCGACCGATATCGTAGCAACGAATTCCACGACGATCACCGCAACGACCCCGGCGCATGCTGCGGGAGATGTGGACGTGGTCGTGACCAATGACGACAGCCAGAGCGCGACCCTTTCCAACGGTTTCACTTATTACAATATTCCTACCCCGACCCTTTCCTCAATAAATCCCACAAGCGGCCCCAGTGTCGGAGGAACAAATGTTGGAATATCGGGAACCGGTCTTGGCGTGGACGATGATGCGAACACCAAACTACTGCTCCATGGTGACGGCAACGGTTCAAATATTTCCGATTTCTCTCCAAATGCAAAAACCATCACTGCCAACGGAAACGCGACCCAATCAGAAACCCAATCGAAGTTCGGAGGGAGGAGTATGTATTTCGATGGGAACGGGGATTATCTCACTTCCCCCGATAGTGACGACTGGAATTTTGGAAGCGGTGATTTCACGATCGATTTTTGGATAAAGACCGACGCTATTACCAACAGAGCTATTTTGGGACAATGGGTGGATGTAGGAAATTTTTGGAGAATCGCTTCAGACGGATCTGATTTTTTCGTGCAGACGTCGTCGGGAGGATTTTGGGTTTCATGTGCCAACAGTTTAATCGGAGATAATGTTCTGCATCACGTTGCCGTTGTGAGAAATGGAACCAGCCTGACTTTGTATGTCGATGGTGTCGCAAGAAACACCCAGACAAATTCCAATACGTGGCCGGACGTAGCAACGACATTGAATATCGGATATTATGCCGGAACACTCAGTGCTTTTTCAGGATACATCGACGAGCTCCGCATTTCCAAAGGCATCGCCCGCTGGACTTCAAATTTCACACCTCCAACAACTCCGCATGCACAGCCAAACATAACATTCGGCGGAACTTCTGCTACTGACCTGAAATTGGAAAGTCCTACAAATATCTCCGTGACAACTCCGGCTCATACTGACGGTATAGTCGATATGAGCGTAACCAATGCAGATAGTCAAAGCGCAACGCTTTCCAATGCTTTCACTTTTGTAACCCCTCCGACCATAACTTCAATTACACCTTCAAGTGGAAGTACTACTGGGGGAGATTCTGTAATAATTTCGGGCTCTAATTTTGTTGACACTCCCGGTGTGACATTCGGAGGTACGGATGCGATATCTGTTAATCGGGTAGATTCCAATACGCTTGATGTGGTCGTTCCTGCCCATAATGCTGGAGCGGTTGATGTGGTTGTGACTAACCCTGATAATCAGGAAGCAACGATTGTTAACGGATTTACATACATAAATATTACACCGACCATTTCTTCAATTGCTCCGACAAGCGGACCCGCTGTGGGCGGAACGAATGTGACGATTTCGGGGACGAATTTCGTGCCGCAAAACACCGGAGGTGACACGGGATGGGCGGTTGTAAGTGGAAAGACATTGCCGACAGCTCTTTATGGTGCGCAGACTGCTGTCATAGGTGACTATGTCTATTTATTTGGGGGAGGCAATGGTAGTACTTATTTTAATACGATTTATCGTGCACCAGTATCTGATCCGACCAACTGGACCAATACTGGAGGAACATTGCCTGCAACTCTGTACATGGCACAGATAGCGGTTATCGGTGATTACGTGTATATATTCGGTGGCTACAATGGAACATCTGTCCTAAATACCATATATAGGGCTCCAGTATCTGATCCGACAACTTGGACAAATACAGGAAAAACATTACCTGGGGTTTTGTATAGTTCGCAACTGATAATCACGGATACTTCCTTATACCTTTTAGGAGGGCGTTCTGGTACTTCAACATGGACAAATGTGATATATTCTGCGCAAATTTCCGATCCAACTACGTGGTCAAATACCGGTTATACGCTTCCAAGCAACAATGGTGGTGGTCAGATAGTCAGGATTGGAAACAGCCTATATCTTTACGGAGGCTACAATGGCGCAAGTGCTTTGAATACTATATATTCAGCAACAATCTCCGACCTTTCTTCCTGGACCAACACAGGGAAAACTCTTCCTGCTGCTAATATTTGGGCGCAATCTTTTGTTAATGGCGATTACATATATATTCTCGGAGGAAGTAATGGTAGTGTTTCAGTGAATACCATATACAGAGCTCCAATTTCTGACCCTGCAACATTTTCCTCAGTAGGAGCGCTTTCTTATGCGCTCAATTCTGCACATGTTTTTGTAATTGACGGATATGTTTATTTGGTGGGAGGTCAAAATGGAAGTACGGGACAAAATGGTATCTATCGTGCATTGCTTTCCCATTTCCGTCCCAATGTTTACAATAAATCATGGACTACCAATTGGAATACTGTTGTAAGTGACCAATCAAATGTTACCATCGGTGGTGTTCAGGCTACAAATATTTCAGTTACAAATCCAACAACCATCACCGCAACCACCCCTTCCCATGCTGCCGGGCCAGTTAATGTAACCGTTACCAACTACGACGGTCAGTCTGCAACTCTCACCAATGCTTTCACCTATATCGCTCCACCAACAATCACTTCCATAACTCCGAACAGTTCATTAAAAACGGGAGGAGACACAGTAACAATTACTGGTTCTGATTTTTATGGAACTCCAACCGTATCATTCGGAGGAACAAATGCTTCATCAGTGACACTTGTTGATTCAAACACTCTAAGTGTAGTCGTACCTGCACATACAACGGGAACGTACGATGTAACAGTGACCAATCCTGATTCACAATCAGTGACTTTAACAAATGGATTTACGTTTAATGAACTTCCACCAACTGTTTCTTCAATCACTCCAACTAGTGGACCGACTGCAGGTGGGACGGAGGTGACGATAAGTGGGGAGAATTTTTATGCATTACCGAAGTGCGATGCAAATACTGTCAGTTTGTGGCATTGGGAAGAGGCAGCAGGAAGCGGCGCCTATCTTTTGGATGCGTGCAATACTAACAATGGGACTCCAACCGGAGCCACTTCTGCTAATGGAAAAAATGGAAAAGCGCGAAGTTTTAATGGAACGAGTAATTATATAACTGTCGCAAATAATTCAAATTTTAATTTCAGCTTGAATCAGAATTTTTCGATAGAATATTGGATAAAGGCGCCAGCCACTCAATCCAATACCGCCATTACAAGCAATGCTATTTTTGAAAAATGGAGCAACATCGGAGGGTATCCTTTTGTTTGCAGATTATATAATCAGACCGCGGGAGCAAATGCGGGTAAAATATATTGCGGAAGGTATAATGGCACCACAAGCAGTGGAATAACTAGTAATATTACT
Organism: uncultured Bdellovibrionales bacterium; assembly: GCA_964500125.1. Lineage (GTDB taxonomy): Bacteria > Patescibacteriota > Minisyncoccia > Moranbacterales > GWC2-37-73 > CAZAFB01. The sequence continues at coordinate 32,209 of CAZCMV010000012.1, forward strand.
GTTAATGATGATCAATGGCATCATGTCGCATTTGTAAAAAGCGGCACAATCCTTCGAATTTATATAGATGGAAATCAAAGTGGAAGCTCAACGGATCTCGCTACTGGCACGACTACGAATACTTCACCTTTGTATTTCGGACAAAGAGGAGGAGGCGGTTATTATTTCAAAGGTTTGCTTGATGAGGTACGTATTTCCAATGTCGGAAGAACTTCCGAGGAAATCCAGCAGGTATATCAAAACGGTTTGGCTAGTGTAAAATTTGGCGATGTTGATGCGCAAAACATATATTTTGTCGATCCTAGTACTATTATTGCAGACACTTCTGCTCATGAGGCGGGGCTTGTTGATTTGACAATTTCCAATCCCGACGGCCAATCCGCGACTCTTTCTAATGCTTTCACATATATCGCGCCTCCGACAATCACTTCAATAACTCCAAGCAGTTCACTTAAAACCGGTGGAGACACCGTGACAATAACCGGCAGTGATTTTTATGGAACTCCGACAGTGTCATTCGGCGGAACGAATTCTTCATCAGTGACATTCGTAGATTCGAATACTTTAAGCGTAGTCGTACCCGCACACAATGCAGGAACATATGCCGTTGTCGTGACCAATCCTGACGGTCAAACTTCGACACTTTCCAGCGGATTCACATATACTGAACCTGCTCCAACAATTT
>CAZCMV010000013.1:0-32610 GCA_964500125.1 uncultured Bdellovibrionales bacterium
ACTCGCTTTCTTGCCATTTATGATGATTAATCACCACACGTTTTGACAAAGAGCCTAGTTATGCAAAATATCCCAACCAAATACAGACTTTTACAAATATACCGCTAGCTTTCTTTTATTACATTTTGATTTTTGAATTCCGTATCCTCTTTTGTATATTTGTATATTCGTAATAAATTCGTAATTAGTAGGGATAACGAAAAAAGCAGCCTGTGTTACAGATACTGCTTATGTAAACTCTTGCTTGAAGAGTTGTTTTTTCCTTCGTGTTTAGGTTTACAACGTTCACTACATTGCCTTGCGTTTTGATACATTGTCCAACATTGCCCTGCATGCATTCTAACTGCGTTTGCAGATTAGACTGCATTTTGGATCTCGATTGAGAATCCAGCGTTGTCTGCGTTTGCAGAACAACTGTCTCAAAATCTCATTTGAGAATTTTGAGCTGTCACATGCAATTTGCAAAATGACAGTGAAACAAGGGGTGGGAGGTTGAACAAAAAGGTTCAACCTCCCGTTCGGACACTCGTCTCAATTAATCGATGACGAGTTCCCCGGTAGCTATCAGGTGCTCAACAAGAGCCTTCTGCTGCCGGTCCTGCTCTTTTGTCGGATTTAAGTCCGACTCCAATCTCAGGAAGTAGTCCGCCAAGGTCTTTCTGAGAGACCGGCGAACTGCTGCCTTGTCGGTCATGCGCACCCTGTTAATCTGGCTAGGATTCGCAACCGGTTGAGAAACCGTTGAGGGAACGTAAATGCTTATATACGTTCCGTTCTCAATGGGAGGAATGTACGACACCTTATGTCCTACTACATCAGACAACTCTATCTTAATTTCATCGAGCCTTTTCACCTCGATGGCCGTCTTCTGTGGTAAGCTAATCATCTCAGTCTGCACTGCCTCAACCGCATCAAGGGTTTGCCCTATACCGCGAATTGCGGCCTCAAGCCTTGTCTCGATCGGATCCAAGTTAACGTTGGGGGCAGCGGTACGAGAGCGACGGATCACAACCACAATGATTATGACCGCCAGCAATGCTACCAGCAGACCGCCAATTCCCAGAAGCAGAGCGTTGCTATAAGCCTGGTCGCCAAGGTTTTTGGCCTCAGCAGCAAGACTTATTTGAACATTTCTGACGTTTCTGGAAAGATTTCCGGTGGCAGTCGCGGTATTCTCAACCGCGTTGACCAAGCCCTCCATGTTTGCATTTACCGCACCAATTGCGCGGCTATTATTCCTGGTCTCAGTTAAAATCCTGCCCGTCTGCCCTTCAAGGCCCCTAACCCTCTTGGACAACACTCCTACGTCCCTCTTGCTGGCAAGACCAGCAGTAGACACGGTTGGAGCAGTAGCTGTCGTTTTGGGCACAATTACCTGTGCCTCTTCCGAAACAGTAAATGCCCCAGCAGTGAACGGTGCGAATACTACAACTATTATAGCTATAAGAAGGTTTCTCATGACCTTCCTCCTTTTTGTTGGATTGGTTGTGAGCGGGCTTCTTGCGAAACCCGCTCTGGTTTTATCCATCATCGAGCAAACCCTTTCGGATAACGCTCGAGTTTTTTGGAAACCGAGAACCTGTTCGCCGTTTTCCCTCCACGCGTCAGATTGATCGCACCAGCCTGGAAGTACCAGACTTCCGAGATGATTTGATCGGCTTCGGCACGGTGCGCCGCGATATCATGGCCTTTGCGGTAATTCCGCTCGGCCACTTCGGCATTGTATATCGCCGAGTCAAGATATCGCTTCTCCCCGGTGCAGACGTACAATTCAATGTACTCCCGCTCCAAGGCATAACGCAACTTCAGGTTATTGAAGCAATACCTGGTGCATTTCTGCACCTCGCGCTTCAACTCGCGGATCCGTTCCTGGATCTTTTCTTGATCGCAGGGAGGTTCAGGTTTTGCCGGTTCCGGCACTTTAACTTCCGGAGCTGCCGGTTCTGGAGCTGCCGGAGGTGTCGGAGGTGTCGGAGGTGTCGGAGGCAGTTGGCCACAAACCAACAGCCCGTTCGGCGGAACAGTTGGGCCATCATTAAGCGCCCAAATGCTCCAGTCATAGGCAACATCAACAAATGCGTTGCTGCTGCCAATGATTCCACCGAGCGAAATTGCGCCGGAAATATTATCTTCTGACCCCCCACCCATCGCTTTCGCCGCAGCGGCTCCGGACCCATACGAGAATCCGGATGTTTTCGCGTCCATTCGAACGCGATACTGCGCAAACACCCGATGAGTGTTAGTTTTTTTCTTCGCCTCCGACAAACACTTTGCAAGTGCTTGTCCTTTGGGTGCACCATAATCACCAGTGCACTCAAATTCTCCCAGGAGCTGATCCTCCGGATACACGTTCATTCCGGAAGGCTCCCAGTTGATAATAACGATGGGTCTTTCATCCGGAGTCCCACTGAAAGGTACATGAATGACTGCCTTCTCGTTATTGGAGAAAAGGCCATTCAGGAAGCCACCCTTCTTGTCGAAGAAAATAGTCGTTCCCGAAGCAGCACTTTCCATTCTAGTGACCGAAAAAATCTGGAAGAGCGGCTGGCAAACGAATGGTTGCCAACCTTCAACCTTTGCCGGCGCAGCAGACATGAAATTTCCGCTGGGGCCGGGCTGCACGGTTATGTGGTTACGCTTGTCTTCATACGTAACCTTGTTTTTCACCGTGCTCGCAGAGTTTCCGGAATCTTTTATACTTGAGTTTCCGGAATCTTTTATACTTGAGTTTCCGGAGTGGTTAACGCTGCCTCCTTGGCCTCCCTGGCTGGTGTTACAGACGTTGACATCAACGTCTGCATTTCCACCAGTTCCAATTCCAGTTCCGCCAGTTGCGTTAGCCACAGACTCCGACGCTGAATTAGACTGATTATCGTTGTTTATTCTGTTGTCAATGCCGACAGCAGCGCCGTCGCCCTCAACAGTTGCATCGCCTGCGAACGAAAAGTTCACAGACGCAAACAACGTAACCATCATCATCACTACTACGAAAAAATTCCTTCTCATGGCTTCCTCCTCCGTGCGCTCACTTAAGGCGCCAATGTTTTGTTGTAGTTTTCTCTTTCCTGTATGTAATCCTAAATTAGGTTTTTAAGGTTCTTATATATTCAATCGATATTCATAAAATAATCTTATGAGTATCGAACAAAATATATTTTATATGCAACTATAATTTCTCATGAACATTTAATGTTTCCTCATGCAAGAATATTAAATATCTCCGACTGTGTGTTGCCACATTCCATCATTAAAGAACTGCGTATTGTAGCAAAAAATAGCTCATTTGTCAATAGTATGGCTATTTTTGGCTTTAATATAGGCTTAATCGGTAAATAGAAATTCTATTCCCCACAAATCTGCAAATTATAAAAAACAAAAAGCGGATTGTCCGCTTTTTGTAACTCCCTATCTCAAATCTCTATTTCGTCAACTCCCCTTTCACAATAATGCGTTTCAGATTCGTACCAATAGGCCAACAAGTTGAAAGAGTAATGGTTGGGTTTTCACTTGAAGCAAAAATTCTTTCATCTGACGCATTGGTAATAAACTTTTCGGTAACAGTATAATGATAGGTAATCGTTCTACCGTTTTGTTGAATTGTACGAACCGTAATGTCATCTCCCGGATTCAAGTCATTCAACTTTTCAAAAATAAAGTTGTAATTTCCTTTCTTCCAGATAAGATTGCTGGAATGTCCGGAAATAACCATGTTGCCATTTTGTCCTGGGGCAGCTGTTTTGTGAAAATGTCCCAATCCTTTTTCCAAATCGAAAAGCATCGATTTTTCATCATCACTCTGAGTCCAAACCATCGGTGCGTCCACGCCTATCTTGCCAATGTGAATCAAAACCAAAGGTTTGATATCACCAGACGCATCAGGATCATAGCCATTAATTATTTCTTGCTTATCAGAAAAGACATCCCCATCAGTATCAGCCTTGGAGGGATTGGTTCCATGCACATATTCCAAATAATTTGGCATTCCGTCCGCATCTTTGTCTTCATCAAGACCACTATTTTCCTCAAAAAGATCATAGCGGATAGCCCAATCAGCATAACTCTCCATCGCAATATCCGTAGAACCAAGCCTCTTTTTGATTTCGGAATTGACATTTTCAGCTTTCAGCTTTTCAGTAACGCTCGTAATTTTTGGTGATGGCTTCAGATTAAGATTAACCAAATAAAAACCAAGAAAAAAAGCACCCGAAAAAAGGATTGCCAGCACAGCAATCTTTTTGAGATTATTGATAATTTTATTCTTAAGGTTGTTCATATAAAATATAAATTTAGAACTTTTTTTAGTTAAGAAACAGTGAGCTTAGTTAAGATACAAGAGACAAGTTGCTCAAGAAAGAAACAAGTCACAAGAAACAAATAATATTCAATAATCGAAACTCAAATATCCAAACCGATTTGTATTTTGAATATTGAAATTTGGATTTTATTTGTATCTTGTATCTTGTGTCTTGTATCTTATACTTTTACTTTTTGTATATATTCGACGCCTGATAACTAAAAAATTATCAAGCGCCTCAATATACGAAATCTTTCAAAATATTCTTGAGAGCGACTCTAATATACGAATTGCACTCGAATGACTCTATTCCTTAAGAGCTTGGACTAGAAACTTTTGCGAGCGGTAATCTTTTTGGTTCCCACAAAAGCAGCAGCCAATGAAGCTAATGCAATCGTTGCGATAACCATGCTGTCACTACCAGTTGCAGGAAGAGTCTTAATACGCTCTTTTCGTATCAAAACCTTTTTGCCGTTCTTATCTTTTCTGTAAACTTTTTTGTAGGTTTCTTTGTGACCATCATGATCCTCGTCATCAGTTTCTATTTTAACTTCTACGTCAGAATCAACATCGCTGGATTGAGATGTGGAAGAACTTGAACTAGAACTTGAAGATCCGCTTCCTCCAGTCGAACTTGCGTTACCTCCAGTAGAAGTAACTCTGGTGCCAGTGCCAGTTGCACCGCTGCTAGAACCTGTTCCACTTCCGGAACCAGTTCCGCAACCATCACAAGCGTCGCCACAATTGCCACAATCAATCCTAACATTAGCATTGCCACCTGTTGCAGTTGCATTGCCTCCGGTAGCAGTAGCGGTTGAACTTGAACTAGACGTTGCACTGTTGGAGTTTCTGATATCATTATCGATATCAACACTCACGCTGTCAGCGGAAGTTAAAGCGGGAATTGCCACAAAGGAAATAGCCGCCAAAAACATCGCCGCCACGATTGTTTTTGTTGTCGTTTTCTTAGACATATTATTGTTCAGAATTAAATTTATTAGAACACTTATATTAAAAATTGATCAGTATATAAAACTAGCACTCCTATACTAACTATGTCAATTATTTGAAAACACTTCTATATTACAAATATTTCATTGACTAGTTTCACTATGCCATAGCCAAAAAAGGCTATCGTGAGAAACATTACCGCCTGAACGGCCAAATAAAACAATATCTCGTCTTTATGCATCCTGTGCTTTTGCATATTTTCCTTCTTAATTATGACCGGGTATTATAGAGCAATTGCTCCATTATGTCAAGTGCTTTATAAATCCCCCTCGCTTGTAAAGCCTTCCTGTATGATATATTATAGGAAAGACATTAATTGATAACGAAAAAATGATGGAACAATCAAAAACAAAGGTTTGTGTTATTGGTTTGGGATACGTGGGACTTCCGCTTGCTGTACAGTGTGCTCTAAAAGGATATGAGACCAGCGGATTGGATAATGAACAGAAAAAAGTTGATTTAATCAATGCTGGCAAGACACCAATTGCTGAAGAATTTTTGGAGCAAAATTTGCCTAACATAAAATTGAAAACTACGACCGATCCTGCTATAATCAAAGAAGCTGACATTGCCATCATCTGCGTCCCTACTCCGGTTGATGAAACATACATGCCTGATTTGACGCCAGTACGCAACGCCGCCCAGGCCGTTATTAATAATCACAAAAAAGGACAGCTGGTTGTTATTGAATCGACAATCAATCCCGGCGTTTGTGAAGAAGTTATTGAACCAATGTTCCGCGCGGCCGGTTTGGAAGTTGGCAAAGACTATGAATTAGCGCACTGCCCTGAACGCATTAACCCGGGCGACCCGAAATGGAACGTAACCAACATACCTCGTGTCGTGGGTTCATTTACCGAAGAAGGAACAAAAAGCGCCGCTGAATTTTATCGTGCGGTTATTGATGCACCAATCATGGAAATGAAATCAATCCGTGAAGCCGAAGCGACCAAAATCATGGAAAATTCTTTCCGCGACATCAATATTGCCTTTGTTAACGAATTGGCAAAATCTTTTGATGTGTTGGGAATAGATATTGTGGACGTAATCAAAGGCGCTTCTACCAAACCTTTTGCTTTCATGCCTCACTGGCCAAGCCGTGGCGTAGGCGGACACTGCATTCCGGTTGATCCATATTATCTGATTGAGCGCGCCAAGGCTTCCGGTTTCGATCACGTATTCCTCCGCGCCGCCCGCAAAGTAAACAACTCCATGCCGGAATATACAGTGGAACTCATGCAAGATATGCTCAACCGCATCAAACTGCCAATGAATGGCACCACGATCGGAATTTTGGGAGTTTCATATAAAGATAATGTGGCAGACCTGCGTGAATCGCCTGCTTTGAAAGTTATTGAATTCGCCAAGAAACACAGCGCCGATGTGATCACTTTTGACCCATATATTCCCGAACATTCAACCGAAAAATCACTCGAAGAAATTTTGGATAAATCAACTGCCGTGATCATCACCACTGGACACAAAGAATTCCGTTCGATCGCCCCGGAAACATTTGTCAAACATGGCGTGAAAGTAATCGTTGACGGTCTTAATTGCATGGACAAAGTAGCAATAGAAAAATGTGGTATACTATATAAAGGAATCGGACGTTAATCACAAAACATGTAGCATATAGCCTGAAGCGATCCAATGCTCCGTGTTACATGCTTCATGTTACATGTTTCATGATCAAACTCATTAAATTTATCATCTGGACTGTCGGTGTGTTGGGTGTGTTATATTTTGGCTTACGATACAACGGCTATGATATCAATTGGGATTATTTCAACAGCACAAAAGAAGGCTGCAAACAGAATGTCAGCGATTGTGCCAAGGAAGTCGTCGAACAAGGAACCAAAAACGCCACCTGTTCGGTTACCTGCGTGGATCCTAAATTAATTATTCAAAAAGACAGATAGGCTTTGCTTAATTTGTAGATTGGAATACTATTCGTAGATTTGAATTATAATAATTATCCAATAAATATGAGACTGATTGTTAATCTCCCTGCATTCAATGAAGAAGAGAAAATTGGCGAAACTATCAAACGCATTCCGCGCCAAATTGAAGGAATTGATGAAGTGCTCGTACAAGTAATTGATGATGGCTCCAAAGACAAGACTGTTGAAGTTTCAAAAGCTGCCGGAGCAGATATTGTGATTTCTCACCAAGTAAACCGCGGCCCGGGAGTTACTTTCCGCACTGCCGCAGAAAGCGCTCTTGCCAGTGGCGCCGACATTCTTGCCTACATTGATGCAGATGGACAATTCAATCCGCAAGATATTCCTGTGATTATCCAACCGATTATGGATGGCAAGGTGGACATGGTCAGTGCGGATCGCTTCGGCGAACACAAAGCCAAGAATATGCCTGCTGTGAAATATTATCTCAATCGTTTTGCTGCTTGGCTGATCGGCTGGTTCATGAATTGTCCAATCAAGGACCTTACCTGTGGTTTCCGCGGCTATTCACGCGAAACTTTGCTTCGCCTCAATCTTCCCGGTGCTTTTACCTACACTCAAGAAGTGATCATTGATGCGCTCGGCAAAAATCTGAAAATTAAATGGATTCCGGTGGAAGTGACGTATTTTGAAGGTCGCAAATCACGTGTGGTTCGTTCAATCTGGAAATATGTCAACAATAGCGCCAAGATAATTCTCAAAGCTGTGCGCGATGTTCGTCCGATGAAATTCTTCGGTATCCCGGGACTGACATTGATGCTTGTTGCTCTGGGCGTATTTGCTTACTTTTTATTTATGTATTTTCAGGATTTCAAAATTTCGCCATATCGTAATTACCTCGTTTTTTCCATTTCATCTTTCCTGATCGGCTTGCAATTTTTGGTCTTCGCCCTCATTGCCGACATGATCAAATCCAACCGCAAACTCACCGAAGATCAGATGTATTTGATTAAGAAAGAAAAATACGGGAAATAGATATTGATATTTTCTTCATAACAAAAAATGCCTTCCTTGAAGGCATTTTTTGCTTGAAGAATCTTGCCAAATAAGGTATGATTAGAATACGTAGGCAGACATTTAATGTCCTTACATCGTAGACATTAAATGCCTACAACTTATGAATCCAGAAGAAATAATGTTTTAATAGTTGCTAAGCATGAAAATTTTATTCATTTCCCATACTTATCCCCCGATCAAAGGCGGAGTAGAAACCCAAAACTACGAACTTTTCACTGCTCTTTCCAAAACCCAGGATTGCAAATTACTTGCCAACAGAAACCGCAAACTCATTCCCTTATTTTTATCATATGTCACTTTGCGTGCTGTTTTGACGATGCATAAATATGACGTATTGCTTCTGGGTAGCGGACTGTTGGGAACAACTGGTTGGTTTGTAAAAAAACTCACCCAAAAACCGGTTGTGATTGTCACTCACGGACTCGATCTTACCTACACCAAATCCTGGTATCAAAAACTGTGGGTAAAAATTTTTATACCCTCGGCGGATAAGCTCATTGCTGTCGGCAATGAAACTGTACGCGCCGGAGTCAAGAGAAACATCCCGGAAGAAAAATTTGTCTTCATTCCCAATGGAATTGATACGGAAAAATATTTTGCACCACATTCACGTGAAGAGTTGGCAAAAATACTAAAATTTGATATCGCCGACAAAAATGTATTGCTAACTTCGGGTCGTTTGGCAAGAAGAAAAGGTGTCGCTTGGTTTATTCGCAACGTTTTGCCAAAGCTTGATGAGAAAATAGTTTATGCCGTTGCCGGCGACGGCCCCGATAGACAAAACGTGCTTGATGCTATTAAAGAAACAGGTCTTGAAAAAAGAGTATTTATGCTTGGCCGGGTCAGCGATGAAATTCGTGACACTCTTTTTAACACCTGTGATCTTTTTATTCAGCCAAATATCAAAATTAAAGGAGATATGGAAGGATTTGGCATTTCCGTGATTGAAGCGGTTTCATGTCAGTTGCCAGTTGTTGTTTCAGAATTAGAAGGATTAAAAGATGCCATCAAAAACGGTGAAAATGGCTTTCTTGTTGAGCCAGAAAACCCGGAGGCATATGTTTCAAAAATCAATTCCCTTTTGACTGATGAAACATACCGCAAAGAATTCGGTCAAAAATCACGCCAATATGTGCTTGATAATTACCAGTGGAAAAACATCGCCGAGAAATATATTAAAGAAATTAGTTCTGTTTCAATTAATGCAAAATGCAAATATCAATCCGCCGATTAGCGGAGTAAAATGACAGATTAAAATGAAAAAAGAATCGTGAATTTTACATTTTACATTGACATTTTGATTTTTGCATTTTGATTTTTGATTTTTTTATCATGCTCACAATATTACTCCAAAACATATATCTTTTTATCATCCTGGGATTTTTGTTTTTTCTTCCGGGGTACTTTTTGCTACGCGCACTTTTTGTTAAAAAATACCCTTTCACTCCTTTGGAAACTTTGCTCATTTCAACAGCAAGCAGTCTCACAATCGTCGACATTATCATGCTTGTTTTGGATAGATTCTCTTTTCCTCTCAATGGATTCAATATCTGCGCTTCAGTTATTTTCCTCATTGCTATTTTTGTTGGCGTTATTCGAACAATAAACAAGGACTGGAACTGGAAAGGATTTTTTGGCAACAATCAGAAATCATATTCTTTGGGCAAAAAACACCTCCTACTTGTGATTTCAATCATTGCTATAACCGTTTTTATCAAAGCATCCTATCTCACCGACTCTGTCTTGCCAAGCTCCACTGACCTGGGACATCATATGTATTGGTCCAAATTAATCACTGTTTCACACAAATTGCCAATCTACCAGGAAACAGATGTAGACATCGAATCCGGTAAATTGGAAACTGTGCCGATTGCCGATTTCATTATTGGTGAGCATCTTCCCTTTGCAGCCATCGGCATAATAACTGAGCGAGACTTTGCTTCTTCATTTCCCCTTTCCATGCTTTTTCTAATAAACATACTTTCAGTTATTGCCATATATGCTTTGGCATTGGCACTATTTGAAAAACGAAAGGATGGATCAAATATCGCTCTTTTTTCACTATTGCTTATCGGACCATTGTTTGCACTTTCTTCTCCACAAGAAAAATTTGTCAGTGGCGGTGTTGTAGGCAACACAATAGGCAATCTTCTCATTCCGCTAATTATCCTTCTTGCCCACAGAGCATTTGCATTCAAAAAACCGAGAATTATGGCTTTGGCAACATTTCTCGGAATTGGCCTGGCCTACACTCACCATCTCAGCACCTTTGTATTCATTTTTGCCACCCTCTTTTTCTTAGCCTGGTTTTTGCTAAATAATCTGAAGGAAGCGAGAAATAATTTTAAAAAAATCATACACTTCTTCTTTTCACCATCAATATTAATCTCGCTTGCTTTGGGCATATTTATGGTTTCTGCAATATACGTGCCGACATATCTAAACACCAAGGCGATAGGTACCGCAGTGGGAACCCCTGTTAAGAGCACTCGCACAGGTTATTCTTTTATTCAATTAGCATCCTCATCCGGCGAAGCACGTATGGCACTTGGATTAACCGGACTAGCTCTGCTTATCATCTACAAAAAACGAAAGGAATTTTCAAACAGCGCCCTAATCGGCTGGACTGTTGCACTTTTGGTTATGTCACTTAAGCCAAACTTGCTCTTTGTAGACATTCCTTCCAATCGAATCGCCAGCTACATCATTTTTCCACTCACTATTCTCGGCGCCCTTGCCCTCTGTGAGATTTTAGCTTTAGCTAAGCATCCCGATCTAAAAAAATATTTAATCCGTCCATCTCTCGTCGTCAGCACATTTTTCTTCTTTGCTTCATTGGTCACTATGAGCGGTCTTTATGATAATGCACAATCACTTTCTTCTTCCGATAATTCTTCACAAATAATTCAAACTCGTAGCGCCTCTCAATATTTAACCGATCGCACCAATACAAGCGACGGCATTATTAAGGATCACAATTATCTGGCAGCCGATTCATGGATAAAAATTTATTTTATGCGCGGCTACACCTATCCTCTCTCCAGGGGTTATTTCAAACGCTACGAAGACACCGTAAATCCAAGAGAAAACTGCACATTAAATATGATTTCTGTTCCCAATAAACCTGAAGGTATCAAGTGTTTTGAGTCTACAAACACCGATTTTGTCATGATTAACCCAAAATTCGACGCTCCGCAATTTGCCAAATCTCCGGATTTCACTCCGGCATATATCGCAGATGACATTGCTGTATATTACAGAAATGTTGAGAAATAAAACCATTAGAGTCATTCGGGTGTTCATTAGTAAATTAGAGTCGCTTTCAACCCAGCGATAAAGGCGACTCTAATACGCAAATTTACACTCTAATGACTCGAATTAGTCAACTATATCAATCAATATGAACTCAAAAATATTACCATTATCTATTGTTATTTTGCTGTTTTCCGCAGTGCTTTTTTTGGGCATTTCGGAATATCGACAAATCAATGATGTCAAAAAAAATTCCTGGTGGGCACTTTATTTTGAAGACCCCAAAGGATCATATCTGGATACTGTAATTGAAAATCATGGCGAATCATCAGAATATCGTTGGGAAATATATTTGGAAAAAAATCTGATTACCCAAAATTCAGCAACCCTGGAAAATGGCCAAAAAAAAGAAATTCCTATTGTCACCACTGACCTGCCTGGTCGCAAAGTAACAATCAAAGTTTATCGAGGTAACGAAAAGAGAGAGTTATACAAAATAATACAGTAATGCAAAATGCAAACATCAATACGCTAATTGGCGGAGCAAAATGACAGATTAAAATGAAAAAATAATTATGCATTTTACATTTTGCATTGACATTTTTATTTTTGCATTTTGAATTTTGATTTTATTGATAGAAATAAGAAAATTTTAAAATTTAAGGATATGCTTAAAAAAATATTGCTAATAACTAGACCTATTAGCCCTCCTTGGGATGAGGCCAGCAAAAATTTTGCTTTTTATTTGACGAAAAATATCGGCAATGATTTTGAGATTAACTTAATGACCAAGGGAAACGTCGCGGATCTCGCTCAAAATGTCATCCAGCACCCGGTTTACACCACGGCCGAAATCGCCCAATTCAATCTAGAACAAAAACTAAGATCAATATACTTTCAATTTACAAGCAGAAAAAAATTCGACATCAATCACTATTTTTTCACTCCCACAAAGTTGAACTCTTTTTTAATCAAAAATTTTTTGAAGCCATTCAAAGGAAAAACAATCCAAACAGTTGCCGCTCTGCGTGAAGATTTATGGTCGGATGATGATATCAAGAAAATCATGTTTGCCGACATTGTAATCACATATTCCGATTACGCCAAAAACAAATTACAATCTTTGGGATTTAACAATGTGAAACGCATCTATCCCGGAATTGATCTGCAAAAATTCCAACCACAAATGAAAAATTTGGAAGTAATGAGCAATTTCAAAATAAACCAAAGCGATTTTGTCATTGCCTATCCGGGTGAATATACTCGGCTTGACGCAACAGACGACATTGTTGAAATGTTACCTGAATTGTTCAAAAAAATTCCCAACGCGAAATTCATGTTCGCTTGCCGCATCAAAAACAATCGCGATGCTGAAAAGAAAGACGAAATAGTAAAAAAATTAAACGAACAAAACGTCTCAGACCGAGTAATTTTCACCGATACATTCAGTGAAATGCCGAAATTATATAACGTTGCCGATCTTATAATCTTTCCTGTGCGTAATATGAAAGGAAAATTCGACGTACCATTGGCGGTTATCGAAGCGATGGCCTGCGCCAAACCGGTCATTATTTCCAATCTGCCGATTCTTCAAGAATTCGCAAATAAAGATAATTCTGTTATAATACCTGCAAGCGACAATTCCAAACTGCTTGAAGGAATCACGGTTCTTGCTGGCGATAGTGTTCGTTGTGAAAACATTGGCCTAAACGCCCGCAAGTATGTTGAAGAAAATTTCGACATCACCAAAGTCGCAGAGAAATATAAAGAATTATACTTAAATTTATAGGTCCCATGTGTCCTATCAGTACAATATGACAGACGCAATTGAATCCAAATACAAAAACAACATCAAAAAACTATCAACTCACCAACAGGAATTCAAAACAGAGCGAATGAAAATTCCAGCTGTTTTGCATGCATCCGAAGATCTTTTGCCTAATGACGCAACTTTTGAAGAATTGGAAAAAATAGGCAGCGATGAAAGACTATTCCATCACATTGCCGGCATGAGCGACATCCATTCCAAGAAAGGTCGCAAAAATCCGACCGGCAGTGTTATTGTGACCAAAAACACTCTTTTGCCTCAAGTGAACGACACTGCTCCGAATTGCGGTATGCGCCTCATCAAAACAGAACTTAATGAAAAGAATATCACGCCTGAACAAATTGATACTATTTTCAAAAATCTCATTTCTTCTGTTCCTACGAAGGCATATATCGGAACCGCAATTCCCTATGAAACAGCTTTGGATATTTGCCGCCAGGGCATTGAACCATTATTAAATCACCTCAAAGCTCGTACTGCCAACGAAATTGAAAACACTTTTTCTCGTGGTAACTTTTTTGATGGTGAAGAAATAACAAAGCGAGATATTTTGGATGTGATTCCAAAACTTTTTATCCGCACAGGAGCTTTCCGCTTGGGAATCTTGGGAGCTGCCGGCAATCACTTTTTGGATCTCATGAAAATTACCGAAATCGAAGATGAAGCACGTGCCAAAAAATTTGGCATCAGCGAAGGACAATATGTCTTCCTCTTGCACACCGGCTCAGGGCTTCTTGGGCAATATGCTTCATATATGTATACACCCAAAAAGAAAGAACATTTGAGTCAACAATTAATGCTTAAACTTGGCACAACATTATTCGATAGCCAAATGAAAAAGATTTATTGCAAAATCGCCCACAAAGTTAAGACATACAAGAACAAAGAAGAATTTATCGGCTACGAAGATGACTCCATGGAAGGCAAGATGTTCTATCGTGCGCATCGGGCTGCGGCCAATTTCGGCTTTGCCAATCGCTCCATGATCACCCACTTGATTGATCGAACACTCGAAGAAACTCTTGGCTCGCAAGTTCCGCTTGATCTTCTATATGACACGACTCATATTTCCATCATCAAGGAAAATCATTTTAATGAAGATGTGATCGTGCATCGCAACGGCAGCGTCTCAGCTCGCGGTCCGCAAAGAATGCAAGATCACAAGATTTTCTCCCAAACTGGCGAACCAGTGTTCATTCCATCATCAATGGGCACTCCGGCATATATCTCAGTGGGTGTGGATGGTAATGAATCGACTTTCTTCAGCGCGCCACACGGAACGGGTCGTCGCAAAAATCCCCAAGTAAATATCCCCAAAAACAAAAGTCAGCTTTTTGGAAAAATGAATGACTGCAACGTAAAACTATATAATGCCAAATCTAAAGGCGTCCTTTTGCAAGACAGTGCTTATTACAAGGACGTGGAAGAAGTGATTGACGGACTGGTTGAAAATAATTGCATCAGCGTCGTTGCCAAAATGCAACCCGTCGCAGTGTTAATGTACTAAGTGATAAAAGTAGGATCTAAAAACAGCACCATAGTGCTGTTTTTGGTTAAGTATTCAAAATTAAATGAAAGTTAATTTGCTGATTTTTTTCATAATTTTGGTAAAAATATCTATTTTACATATCAACTCAACAGCCATCAACATATCATAGAAAACATAACAATATTCGGAGATACTGTTAAATTCAGCCCTGGATTCTTCTTCATTGTAAGTATCTTCCTTTCTGAAAATATTTTTCATGTTATACACTGTAATAAAAAGTCTCACTCCTTAATGTAAATATTTTTGGCAATTTATGATTATTTGGTTAAATTATCAGAGGACGTATTCTTATCTCGTATTTTTTTAATAATAACGTATATTAATGTGAAAAATAAAGCGATACCTAGCAGAGGAAGACCTATGAAAATAAATAACGTTATTGGCATAGCAAAAGTTCCCCAAAACCAGTTTGACTTAGAATATCCGTCTGTTAGCAGCTGAGCAAATACAGGATTTATAAATCCAAATAACATTGCTAATGCGAAAAGGAATACCACTGACATAACTTTTTTATTTTTCATATTTTTTTTGTAAGCTATTCCGCCTAATAAATTGCCAAAAATATAAATTAAAGATTAAAGAGGCTTTTTATTATGGCGTATAACGGGTGCGGATGATGCGAAGTTTCCTGTAGAAATCCCGTAGGGTTTCGAAAGAAAATTTCGCATATCCGGTGTTATCCGATGTGTCGCGACGGAGGAGCGGCTCAGAGGATGGCAGCGGGACCGTATATCCCTTGTTATACGCCCCGACGACTGAAAGGAGGAGAGCGCAGCGTGGCATGGAGCGATGCGGAGTGAGCTAATTTTGGAGCACATTATTTTAGTCCAATGTATATTTTCACTTCCGAATTTTCAGGATTTCCATATTTATCGCCATAAATTTCAAAATCTGTTTTGTAAGCTCGTTTTGTATTAATTTCTGGTTGCCAGATATGTTGCCAAGTCTCAACGACCTTATTAGGCATCTTACCTTTTGCTAAAAATATTTCATATCGTGCCACAGGTATGGTCATTCCTACCATTTCATTTGGAATAGAATCAAGTGAACTCACTGAACATCCAAGGATATATGAGTAAGGTTTTGTATGATCACCTTCATATTCAGTATAGATTGCAAATACATCTTCGCTGAGTTTATTCGGGATTTTATGTTTAATGTCTTTGGAAAAAAACTTATTCCATAATTGGGCAATATCTTTCGTTGCTTTTTGGTTAGATGTTTTCATTTTTATTCCAATTATGTGGAATGTTTCTTTGGTAATAATTTCTTGTGTCATAATCGTCTCCTATTGATTAAAGTTTATAAATTTTTTTAATGTGCTCCAAAATTAATTGCGTATAACGTATCCGAATATGAGAAGTTTTTGCTCGCTTCCTTATTATATATCAATAGAGAAAAAGGGCAAAAATTTGGGTTGAGAAAAATTTGCTTTCCTTAATTCATTACAAATGTGCAAATTTTCTGAACCGCATATTCGGTGTTAGGCGATGTGCTAAAAAACCTCCTCCTTGTTAATATAAAATAATTTTAGATATCTAAGGATTAATAATTTCTGAAGATTTACCGATACATTTCGGAGTTGGAGGCATTGTTTTATAATATTGTTTTATAATATGGAATGCCAACACATTTTATACTTAAGCAAGACTCTTCTTCCGCTAATACTCCACACCCAGTAAGTGTTTTAGGTACAAGTATATAAATACCGCTGATTACCAAAGAAGTTGAAAAAAGAATCAGCATAATCTTTTTACTAATTTTTTTATTAAATATAATCAATATAAACAAAACAAAGAAAGGTAACAGAACAATCGAAGACGACGTTGTTAACAATGAAATCACAATTTCTGGGCCTTGCGAAGCCTGATCCATCCCTATTTCATGAGTGTACATTGTTGTTTTTTAAAATTATTAAATGAATCAAATAAATAGCTGCTTTTTTGCGATTGCGTATAACTCGTATTATACAAACTTCCCTAATTATTGGCTTAAATGATATATTATGTTATGATTTTGACGTAATCACAAGACCTTATGAATACATTTTATCACAAAATTCAATAAAACCACAGAAATTAGAGATTCTTTTATGAAAATCATTTCCATATCCGGTCTGGACGGCTCGGGAAAATCAACCCAAATTAAATTATTACAAGAATATCTCGAATCAAAAGGCAAAAAGGTATTCTATTTTCATGCTGTCCAGTTTTCCCTTCCGCAAACAATCATAAAGGGAGTTCGACTCCCTTTTGGGAGCCAAACTCCCAATGCTTCCAATATTCAAGCTGGCAGTGTCACAAAAGCAAGCTGGCTAAAGATTCAGCTGCGCAAACTCGCCCTTGTCATCGACATCCCCCGTTTCAAATGTCTCGTGAAAAAACTTGAAAAGCAAGGCTTTGATTATCTTGTGTCTGACCGCTATTTCTACGATCAACTAATAAATATATACTATCTGTCTAATCAGTCTTATCCGTCCCATTCAAACTCAGCTCCAACCCCCGACTTTGCTTTTTATCTCAACACTGACCCGCAAACTATCATGCAGCGCGAACGCGTGCCGGACCAGGGATTGGCATATCTGGAAGCAAAAAAGAAACTCCTTGATACCTTTGCTGAAAAAAATAACCTACTCATAGTTGACGGAAACAGAAGCAAAGAAGAAATATTTGCAGAAATACAATCAATCACAAATATTTAGCTTTCAATTATTAATTCCTAATCGGTGTTTAAAAACTAATTTTCAAATGACCGTTTTTTATTTCGTTGGTATTTTATTAAAAATTAGAAATTTTTAATTAGCAATTAAATTCATGACTTCAAAAAACCTCGCGCGTTCCACTTTCTGGCTCATCATATCAGAAATCATTTTCAACCTTTCAGGATATATCATTCATTCTTTTGTGGGACGCATTTTGGGTCCTGCCGATTATGGTCGCTATGGCCTCGTTGTAACCATGACCACCATGATCATCATTTTGGTTGGCAATGGCATTCCGACCGCCATGAGCAAATATATCAGTGAAATTTTCGATACCGATCCGCGCAGGGTTCTTGCCATAAAAAAGAAAGCTGCCATGTTGCAAGCCATGATTATCGGCACATTAACGATCCTTTTCTTCCTTTCAGCGCCCCTGATTGCACGCGCCCTGAGTGATGACAGCCTCACTAATCTCTTCCGCATCTCTTCATTGATTATTCCCTCCTTTGCTCTGGCATCTTTCTATTTTTCCTGGTACACCGGCATGCACAAATTCAATGTGCAATCGATTCTCAAAACCCTGCGCTCAATTTTCAAAGTTTTGGCCATTGTCGGCCTTGCCTGGGCATACAAGGTCCCCGGATCGATCATAGGATATGCCCTAGCCGCATTCAGCGTGTTTCTGGTAGCTTTTTTCTATGACCGGCTGTCAGTTACCAGATCCCTCAAAAAGGCTGCGAAAGCTCAAAAAATGACCCCTGAAGACTCTTTTCCAACCTCAAAATTGGTCAATTACGCCTGGCAAGTGGTGCTCTTTTTTCTTGCCTATGAACTTTTGATAAGTATCGATCTTTACCTGGTCAAAGGCATTATGCAAGATGATTATCTAACTGGAATATACAATGCGGCGCTTACTGTCGGACGCATTCCTTACTATGTCTTCTATGCGCTCACAATCATGCTTTTGCCGGTTGTTTCAAAATCAACTGCAGCAAACGACAACGCAAAAACCAACAGGATAGTATCGCAATCCCTACGTCTGATGGTAATTTTTCTCGTACCGTCGGTGATCTTGATGGCGCAATTCGCTCAGCCAATGATCCGCATTTTTTATAGCGCAAAATATGCGGACGCAGCATATCCCATGTCGATTCTCGCTTGGGGTGTCGGATTTTTGACAATTTTTTATGTCATGAGTTTCGTCCTCAACGGCGCCGGCAAAACGAAAGTATCGATGTACATTTCAATCTTAGGAGTAATCGTAAATACAACCCTTAACTATTTCATGATAAAGAAATTCGGCCTTATCGGCAGCGCAATTGCAACTTCAATCACATCCGCACTGGTAACCTTTATTATGATATATTTCCTGATCAAGAATTTCGGGCCGGTAATGAAAATATCAAGTCTTATCAAGATAGCCACGGCAGGAATAATCATGTATTTCGCTTCCCTGTTCTTTTCCAAGGGACTTATTATTTTTATCCTTTGGTCAATTATCCTCTTTTTCATATATCTTGCCGTCCTCTATCTACTGAAAGAAATAGGACCCAAGGATCTTGAATACGTACGCGAAATAATCTCTTCCAAAAAGAAAAAGAAAGCTCTTCAAGAAGAGCTTTCAGGAAACGAACCGAACGTGTAGAATTAGATTTTAATCCTTTTTACAAACTGGCACATTGTCACCTGCAGGATGAAAAATTTGGAGTAAGTTAAATCAAAAATCAAAATGCAAAAATCAAAATGACAATTCAAAATGTAAAAATTATTTTTTTCCCTTCAGCGTCATGACGCTCTTAGCAAGAATATTTGCGATTTCTATCGTTTCCTTTAAGATATTTTCTGCCTCGTCTTTATTTTCTTTGGTTATTTCTTTTATGACTAGCAGCCAATACTTCGTTTCGTTCGCAGATTTAAGAGCTATTTCAAAAAACTTAATGTAGTCCCTTACTGAATGGGATGATTTGGCTTCTACCGTATTTGCCCCAATTGATGTAATAGCATCTACAAACTGGTCAACAATACAATAGGATATTTTCTCTTGTTTAAGATCGTCAGCAAATCTTACCGCCCATATAGATAGATTTATCAATCTCCGTATAAATTCTTTTTTGAATTTTTCTTTGTCATTTTGATTTTTGCATTTTGATTTTTTTATTATTACCATCGATATACCATAACATTTCCCCTTACTGCCATATTATTTACTTTCTGCATGTTTTCTTCAATAAATTTCATTGCTTCGTTGGAAATATATCTTTCATCATTTTCCGAAAGTACAACCCAACCGCTTTGATATAATTGTGTTGCCGCTTGAATTTGAGAAAGTGACATTTTTTCTTCCGCCAATTCCCCACCAAAATCGACAACCGGAATGTTTTGTCCGCTCAGATAATAATTACGGAAATTTCTAGTAATGATTGCGTCGCCGGGCAATCTTTTTTTCTTCACATACGTGAAAATACTGCGATAGTTCGGATTTTCAGCTTTGGAATTCTGATGATAGGTATTATTTTCTTGGAAAAAATAGCCGTAATTCGGCACCAATAAAATCAATGCAATCAAAGCCATACGCATGGCCTTCTTTTTATATTCAGGCATGTTTTCTTTGAAAAAATTTGCGATGCCCAATATTCCGGCAGCAGAAACAATTATAGCAAAAGATTGCGCGAAGAAAATATATTGCGCGCCGACATTGCGCCTCCAAATAAAGATTGCGCTCAAAAGCGGCACCAGGAATGAAATTGCCAGCCAAAGAGCTTCCTTTGTCATTTTGCGTTTCCTTGCTAGATAGAGAATGCCGCAGACATAGACGGCTAATCCGATCAGCACGTGTCCGTATTCTCCGAAAATTATCGAAAGGTAACTGTAATTGTCATTGAAAAACTTTACCCCCGCAAGATATGTTCCGAGTTTCTCTGGAACCACAGCCCAAGCCAAACCGGAAAGCAGAAATCCTAGCACAACGGAAACTGAATATTTGTTCAACATCGGTTTTCCTCTCTTGATCAAAACCAACATCCTCACAAAAACATAAGTCCCAAAAATGGGGACGATATTGATCGTGAGATCATGGATATGCATGCTCAGAGCGCCCACCAAAATAAACGGAATCAGCCAGACAAGATTGAGACCGAATTTGTCCGAAACCTTTTTAAGCAATTTATTCGAACCAACGTATGCTTCTTCAAAAAAGCGATACAAGAAAATAGAAAGTAGCAAAAAGAGCGGAAAAAACATCGCATACATTCGCAATCTTCTATCCAATGTTATTCCTGCAATGCTGACGGCAAAAAGAAATGCGCTCAAAAGCCCCACGGATTTTTTCTTACTGAAATACCATCCGGCATAATACATGATCAAAATCGTCAAAACACCCCACAATGCACTTACAGTCCTGGCAGCCTCTTCCGTGGGAGCTAGAAAGCGGAATACTTGCGCAACCTGCCATTTATATATCCAGGCACGTTCATCGCGAGGTGCAAAAATATTATCTTCATTCACCTTCCCTTCATTGAAATCCCAATTCGTCCACTGCCCCATTTTGAAATAGGCATACGATGAGTTGATATCCAAAAACTCATCAGCCACAAACGAATTTGCGCCCAATTTATAGAAACGCAATGCTGCGCCCAAAACCAAAATCAAACCCAAAAGAATCAAAGTTTTTTTATGTTTCTTCAAAAACTCGCTCATGCCATTTTTGCTAATGTTTATGCCCTAATCATACACCTTTTTAGATTACAAAAAAAGTCCTCGCCATTCCTCCCTACCCCAAGCCAAAATATGCCATAATATTGACTTTTTGCCAAATCATTCCATTCTTTTTTTATTTGCGAAAAAAACGCATATCTGCTAGGCTTCAGAAACAAAGGTTGTTTAACAAGGGGTGTCTGCCCCAAATACACTCTTGAAAGGAGCATAAACAATGGTTTTAAGTGAAGAAATTGAAAAATTGGCGGAGAAAACAGGGGATCTTTGTACTTTAGCTTTTGAAATCATCCAAGAACATTACAGTGAGAAGTCGGAAGACAAAGTTTCAATTGAAAGACATAACAAAGCATTGGAAACAATCATCAAAGCTTTTACGGTGGCAAATTGCCTCGCCTTTGATGCGAGAAATCGCAGCGTCAACAAATGTTCATTATTGTTGCTCGACTATTGTATTAAACAGACCACAACTGATCTTGCTTTAATAACTGAAATCCGAGAACTAGTCGCCGAGATCATAAGAGGACTAGAACAAATGCATTCTCTTTTGGAAAATCTCTTGTTTCTGCAAGAAAACTCAAACCAGGGAATTTAATTTCCCACCGATTGAGCCATAAAAGCCCTTGAGTCAAAGGGCTTTTTTTATTTCAAATAAAAACGGCTACTAATTGCAATGTAGCCGAACTCAATATTATTGATATTCTACAGAATCCTAAGTTCCGGATCCCTTCTTTCGGGCAATATTTGCGCGATTTTATTTTTGCGCCAAGTTTCCCAAAATTCCTCATACACTTTATATGTCCTGAGGAAAGAATCTATCACATCAGCTTGATTCATCATGGTTTTGCGATCAAGAGAAAGTCTTTTAGCAATCTTTGATTCGCCACACCATTTTTCATGTACAAACAACCATTCATCTCCTGGAATTTCAAAAAACAAACAAATGTCTGGTTTTCTCATAATTTGATGCTTTTTTACCCAGATTCTCAGAAACCTGATTCTCGCTCTGCGTATTGCAGGCCATGGATTTCTCACATTCACAAGAAAAAAAATTTTGTCTACCAGCTTGAAATCAACCATGCCTACTCTGATTACGTCTTTTTGGTCGCCGCGTTGCAAAGACTTGTTTGCCATGACGGAATCTCCTTTCTTCAGATCCTCAAAACATATGGATAGAAAAATTAATGAACTATCATGTCGCAATTCTAACTCCTATTTTTTTATTTGAAAAGATACTAACAGGAATCTTGTTTTTGTCAATATCCGATTTTAATTTAATACTTTTTCCAACACCTGAAAGTCGATAGCTCAAGAAGGCACTTCAGATTCTTCGATTTTACCAGAATATTGATTTTGTGGTGACAATATATTACAATTTAATATCAGGAGTGAAATTTAAAGCATAGTACCTTGAAAGGATAAAACATGAAAATATTAATAATAGCAAACCAGACACTTTCCAAAGATTTGGTTCAAAATGGCATTGTGGAAGAACTTAGCATGAGTCTTGGCGCCAAAATTTGTCTTTGCAGCAGCATGACCGAAAGTGAAATCGGGAAATTTTCAGCAGTGGTCGTGTGGTTATTTGAAGATGACTGCGAAAAATCTTTTACATTTCCTGCAACTATGAAAGCACCGATCATCATTAGTTCTCCTCGAATAAAAAAGGATTCCACTGAATATTACACTCCGAATGATTATCGAGGGTTTTTCATAAGGCAAGCAGGAGAACTCAAAGCCAAACTGGCCCAACAATAAACGAATTGTTCTAAAAAGCCTCGCGGCAACATCGCGAGGCTTTTTCATTTTTCCTAAGCTTGAAAGCCAATATTTCGAGAAGGTACTTCGGATTCTTCGATTTTGCCGAATTGGTTTTCGTATTTTTTGAGATTCTCTTCCATTGCCTTGATCATTCTCTTGAAATGTCCGGGAGACAAAATTACACGGGAGTTAAGCGTTCCCGTCGGTGGGAAAATGTTGAGAAAATCCAACACAAATTCTTCCTTCGTGTGCAAAATTTGCACAGCATTGGAATACTCACCTTTCAATTTCTCATCATTTGCCTTGATTTGGATTTGTTGTGGTTGATTCATAAATTTTTTCAAAAAATTATTACAGTCTAATGATACGCTCTTTTTTAACAAAAACAATCAGCCATTTGTTAATCAACTCAAATTCAAACAAATAAACGTTTCCATGATTACCTTCCCTACGCCTGAAAGCCAA
Source organism: uncultured Bdellovibrionales bacterium (assembly GCA_964500125.1). Classification (GTDB taxonomy): domain Bacteria; phylum Patescibacteriota; class Minisyncoccia; order Moranbacterales; family GWC2-37-73; genus CAZAFB01. The sequence continues at coordinate 23,551 of CAZCMV010000013.1, forward strand.
TATTTTGAGAAAGTACTTCTAATTCTTCGATTTTACCAAGCACAATTAACAACACGAGACAAATAGGACCGATGGGACAGATTTTATAAATTTCCTTTCCTTTTATTATACAGTCTTTCTGTAAAACCTCCTTGCTTTAAAAAATCATCACTAAGTTTTTGAAGTTGTTTGTCGAGGAGATAATTAGTTTGATGAATAATGCAGATCATCATGTTGGCGGCCGATTGGGGTTGGTCAAGATAAGGCAGATAGGACTGATAGGACGGGTTGCTGTAGCAAAGATTTCTTACGCGCTTCGCTTCAGGATGGTCTTTTGCCCAAATTTCCAAACTCCTTTGCCTTAGAAAATCCTCATAATCCAAAAGCAATTCCTCCAAACTGGCGCGTACAACATTGGTCAATTTGAGCTCTGTCTTTTTGGAAGTTCCCGCTGCACGACTGCCTTCGGCAATGTTTTGCCTGCCACTACGCGCCGCTTGCTCCATTTGGTCTTTTGTCCTGCTTTTGAAATCAATAAACTTCTTGCAGAATTCAATGGTCAAATCATAAACAAGCGTCGACATCTGAAACGACTTCAAATCACGATAACCCCCGTGCTGAAATAGAAGGCCGTTTTTGTTTTTATTATCCGTCATATGTGTCCTATGAGTCTTATGCAAAAGAGCCTCAGCAAAACGCCGAAGCTCTCTTTTGAAGATTATTCTTTTTTCTCACCCTCACCACTCTCAACCTCAGCGTCTTTCACATCCCCCTCCTTCGCCTCGCCCGTAGCTTCAGTAGGGGCAGGTCCTGCTTGCGCATCCTGAGTGGCTTTATACAATTTCTCTCCGATCTTTTGCGCGGCTTGCGAGAGCGCTTCGGTTTTGGCTTTGATGTCATTCAAGTCATCGCCGTTTTTGACCTTATTCAATTCTTCAATCGCCTCTTGCACCGGTTTCTTTTCTTCATCAGTGATCTTGTCACCAGCGTCGCGAATCGCTTTTTCAGTGGTGTATACCAAAGTGTCAGCCAGATTGCGTACTTCGACAAGTTCCTTCTTTTTCTTGTCTTCCTCGGCATGCATCTCGGCGTCCTTTTTCATCTTTTCAATTTCTTCTTTGGAAAGTCCGCTGGAAGCTTCAATCTTGATGGACTGACTTTTGCCGGTCGCTTTGTCCTTGGCAGTCACATTGAGAATTCCATTAGCATCGATGTCGAAAGTAACTTCGATTTGCGGAATACCACGTGGAGCCGGTGGAATTCCGTCGAGCAAGAATTTGCCCAATGTCTTGTTATCCCCTGCCATTTCACGTTCTCCCTGTAGCACATGAATTTCCACACCTGGCTGGTTGTCGGCAGCAGTCGAAAATATCTGTGATTTGGAAGTAGGCACAGTTGTATTGCGGGAAATCAGAGGAGTGGAAACTCCACCCATCGTTTCGATTCCGAGCGTCAACGGTGTCACATCCAAAAGCAACACGTCTTTGACTGATCCTTCAAGCACACCTCCCTGGATTGCCGCGCCTAGCGCCACAACTTCATCAGGATTCACCGTGATGTTCGGTTTTTTGCCGAAGAACTTTTCCACAGTCTGAAGCACTAAAGGCATGCGGGTCATTCCGCCAACCATCACTACTTCATTGATTTCCGAAGCGGAAAGTTTGGCATCCGCTAGAGCTTTCTTCACCGGCTCCAAAGTTTTTTCCACCAATTCACCAACCAATTCTTCCAGCTTCGCGCGGCTCATTTTCATTACCAAGTGTTTTGGTCCTGACGCATCGGAAGTAATGAACGGCTGATTAATTTCCGTTTCCATCGCAGTGGAAAGTTCAATCTTTGCTTTTTCCGCAGCTTCCTTGATACGCTGCAATGCCAGACTATCCTTGGAAATATCAATGCCTTCTTGTTTTTTGAACTCATCAATAATCCATTGAATAATGACCTGATCGAAATCATCACCACCAAGATGAGTATCACCATTGGTTGATTTCACTTCCACGGTGTCACCCCCTACTTCAAGAATTGAAATATCAAACGTTCCACCTCCTAAGTCATAAACGGCAATTTTTTCGTCAGCTTTCTTATCAAAACCATATGCCAAAGCTGCCGCAGTTGGCTCGTTGATGATACGACGCACATTTAGTCCTGCGATTTCTCCTGCCTCTTTCGTCGCTTTGCGCTGAGCATCGTCAAAATATGCCGGTACGGTTATCACGGCTTCCGTGATCGTTTCGCCCAATTTTTCCTCAGCATCCTGCTTTAGTTTTTGCAAAATCATCGCGGAAATTTCTTGCGGCGTATAGTCTTTGTCGCCCATTGTCACTTTAACCGCTTCACCAGCATGCACTATTTTGTAGGGCATCAGCTTTTCATCGCGCTGCACTTCACTGTCGTGATATGCGCGACCAATGAGACGTTTGATAGAAAACAGCGTATTACCAGGATTGGTTACAGCTTGGCGCTTAGCCAAAAGCCCCACTAATCTTTCACCATTTTTGGAGATTGCCACCATTGATGGCGTAGTGCGATTGCCCTCCTTATTTTCCACAATTTCCGGCTTGCCAGCAATCACAACGGCCATTGCCGAATTGGTTGTTCCCAGGTCAATTCCTAGAATCTTTGCCATAAATTTACAACGAATTACGAATCGATTACGAATTTACGAATATACTAATGCAAAATTGTAATGATTTGCAAACGTCTATTATTTACTTAATTATTTTTTGTTATACTCCCACACATGAATACCTGTGATATACACATGTTGAAGCAAAACAATTGACATTTTTTTTGATAATAGTACAATAATTCAGCGAATGCGTGATCGGATAAATCAAGGCAATGCCTCGGCAGACCGTTCTGCGCTATTCACATTTTTGCCCTGGACCAGCTCGACCCTCCTCGAGCCCAGGGCCTTTTTAATTTACAAATTTTTAAACCTCTAAGCCCCAATTTCCTATTCCACAATCACTCTTGCCGCTCGAATCACTCTTTCCCCCAACTTATATCCCCTCAAAACAACTTTACTTATGGTGCCAGCTTTTTCAAAATTCGAGCTATTAGCATGTTCCTTGGGTTTATTAGAGTCACTCACTGCTTCGTGCATCTCTGGATCAAATTCATCACCCACCTTCGGATCAATCGTTTCCACGCCATTATCAGCCAAAACCTGTTCTAATTGTTTTTGAATATACATGATTCCCGTCACCCAGGGATTACCTTTCTGATCCTCGGGAACATGGTTGGTTGAAGCATGAAAATTATCCAATACGGGAATCACTTGCAAAATAACATTACTTGAAGCATATTTAATCATTTCTGATTGTTTCTCGGCCTGCATCTTTTTGTAATTTTCAAAATCCGCTTGGCAACGCTGCCAACCCAAAAGATATTCACCGGCTTGTTGCTGCAAATCCGCAATCGATTTTTCCTCTTCAATAACAATGTCTTCTTCAATATCCTTGAGGTCTTTCTTTTTAGATTCTTCTTTTTTTTGAGAATTTTTTTTCATATTTTATAGGCGACTCTAATACTCGAATTTGTCACTCTAATGATTCTAATGAAAACGATTCGAGTCATTCGAGTGTTCGCCTCCGCCGGTTGGCGGATGGCGAAATTAGTATATTAGAGTCGCATATTGCTTAAACAAAATGTAAAAAAATAACAATTACTCCGACTCCTCCAAGCATCTTCTTCACATATTCAATCAACGACTTGTTTTTGGCATATTGCATGCGCTTGGGACCAATAAGGGCCAAAATTCCTTTTTCGCCTGTCTTGGTACGATAGGGTGACACCACCATTGAACAACCGGAAATTTCTTCAATCGGATTTTCGTTGCCAATAAATATTCTTGTTTCATCATCCCCGAGATCTGCAAGTAGCGAATCAAATTTTTCATCAACGTAGTCAAGCACTTCCGCCAGACGACACATTTCATCAAGTTCGCGAAATTCCGGCTGATCCATGAGTTCGCGAATGCCAAAGTCAGCAAATTCATCCTTATCCACAATACCACTGACCGCCAAATTGCCACTAAGGTGTCCCAAAAGCTTCGCGGTCGTACGTGTAAGCCTGGTGTTTTGCGCTTTCAGTTTCAAAAACTCGCGTTGTAGTTTTTGCTGCTCTTCTTTGGAAAGTTCTTTTTCAGACATTATTTCCTCCACAAAAAAGCGATAGCCCTTGTCAGTCGGAATGCGTCCCGCGCTCACATGCGGCTGATGCAAAAAGCCTTCTTTTTCCAAAGCCATCATGTCGTTGCGAATTGTCGCCGGACTCACCTCAAAGCCATATTTTTCACCCAAAACCTGCGAGCCCACTGGAATTGCCGTTTGTGTATATTCCTCAATAATCGCAGCTAAAATTTTCTGTTGTCTTGAATTCATACGTGATTAATAATCAGTAATCTTATTCAATGTTCACTATTCTTTATTTATTGTATATCGACTTTTAGCAGTCGTCAAGTCCGAGTGCTAATGCATTGTTTCATACTTTATTTAAGGGAAAATTCTTTCATCTCACAATAAATTACGAGTTTGCTACGAATATACAAATATATTTCTCAGTTCTATATAAATTTGTAGATTTGAAATAAATTTCTAGATTTGCAGGCAATCAAACGAAATAAAATATACAAATCAATTTGAAGCAATAAAAAAAGCCGTTTGGATTGATGTTTCAAATCCAAACGGCTTCCCGAAAGGCCCCTTCTCTATGCGTAGATCAGGGGGAAAATGATGACCTTGCAATCGCCTGGCCCTTTCCCAACTGGAGATCCGCAAGAAGGACATATTTCGCAAGCAGGAAATGCCGCTGAAAAAGTTCCCTCTGCAAGATTTGTCGGACTATTGCCTTACAGGCAACCGAAGTAACATGTGGAGATGCACTTTTCGGAATCATCGCCGGTCACAAGGTCGATAAGCAAAGATCCCTCCTCGACGGTGATGATTTCATTGACCACGTGACAAAACACGGTTTTGCCGGTGGCTTCAGGCTTCTTTGCGAAGCATATGCCCTTTCCGCTGGTAATGATCGCACCACCCGAAACTGCAACCCGATGTAACCGTTTTGTTTTCACCTGAATCTTCTGCATAGTCTTTCCTCCCCATAAAAAGAATTGAAAAACAGCTTACGGCGCAGGAATAAAGCTTTGACAATCAACGGTTATTCTCTCTACGTAACCTGGTCTGTTCTCGAGTATGGCATCAATCATCATCTTGTCTGCCAGAGACATGTTTCCATAAATGGGCATGCAACGACGGTAGTTGAGATTTTTTGCGCATTTCCGACAACGAGAGCTACGTGGATCAAATTTGCCTGCTTCTGCCAGCCTTTTCACAGAAACAGGAGCTTTGATGTCACATACAGGACAGCCACCCTCTATCACACCGTTTTCTACATTAGCTGACATTTCTGACAAATTGGAAGCTGTACCCCTTTTGTTACATACGACTTTCGACATAAACAAACCCCCCTTTGTTTTTTATACGGCCTTGGGCCGCGAAACAACTATTAAATTTATAAACAACAACTATATTTAAATCTTATCTCATATCTCATATCTCCTGTCTCATTTCACAGGATCATATCCTCCCTCACTCCAAGGATGACATCTGCTTAACCTTTTTGTTCCCATCCAGATGCCTTTGATAATACCATATTTCAACACAGCTTCATAGGTATATTGAGAACAAGACGGATAGAAGCGACAAACGCGAGGAAAACCAAGCTTAGCCAATATCCCATGGTCCAGCGAAAGCGTCTTTTGATAAGCACGAATAAGCAATAAAAAAGCTTTTTTCATGCCCCTAAACGTACCAAATAATCCTCCTTTTGTCAATCCTTTAGTAATTATGTATAATGAAGGCATAAAATAAAACCATTCGAGTCATTCGGGTGCACATTCGAGTCATTCGAGTTACCCATAAAAAAATGCAACAAATACAATTCAAAAACACAACTTGGATTGATTTTTTAAATCCTAGTTCGGACGATGTCCTATACCTTCAAGAAAATTTTGACATTCATCCTTTGGCAATCGAAGAATTTGTCACACCAACCATTCGCCCCAAAGCAACACAATATGAAAATTGTATCTTTTTAACCGTGCACATTCCTCTTTTTAATCCTGCCACACGCACAACCTATTCGGGAGAATTGGACATCGTCATTACCAAAGATCATTTAATTACCGGCCATTCTACAGAAATATATCAGATCACTGAATTTATGCGTAAACTGAAAGAAAATGAAGGCACGAGACATTTATATATGGATAAATCTCCCGCACATCTGCTCTATCATCTTTTGGAAATATTGCTTGAATCTTGTTTTCCTAAACTTGATCACATCAACGAAAAATTGATGAATATTGAGGAACAAGTATTCAACGACAAAGAGAAAGAAATGGTATTTGAAATTTCCGTAGTAAAACGAGACATTCTCAATTTCCGCCGCACACTCAAGCCACAGCGCTCAGTTATTGAATCATTAGCTCAATCGCCTTCTTATCTTATTTCACAAGATCTTCGACCATATTTCCAAGATCTGGTCGGCACCAATATCCGTCTTTGGAACGCTCTGGAAAGCAACAAGGAAACGATCGAGTCCATGGAAGAAACCAACAATTCCTTGCTCTCCAACAAACTGGACCACACCATGAAAATTTTGACGATTTTTTCCGCCATTATGATGCCTATGACCGTATATTCAAACATTCTGGCCATGAGCGCCAATATTCCATTTGGAAGCAATCCGAACGCTTTTTGGATTCATGTTTTAATCATGGCTGTCATTTCCATCTTCACTATCACGGTTTTCAAAACAAAAAAGTGGCTGTAGATCAGGCATTAGGCTTTAGCTTATTAGCTTTTTAGGCAAAACCAGGAATAAATAAAGCCTAGCTAGCTTATTAGCTTTTTAGAAAAAATGACTACGATAAATTCTTACAAAGATTTGATTGTGTGGCAGAAATCCATGGATCTTGTCGTAGAGGTTTATAGAATAACAGAGTTATTCCCAAAATCAGAGCTACATGGTATCGTATCTCAAATGAGAAGAGCTGTAATTTCTATACCATCCAACATTGCAGAAGGTCGCAGACGAGGAACCAAAAAGGAATTCCGTCAATTTTTGGTCATCGCTTATGGCAGTGGGAGCGAACTTGAAACTCAAATTGAAATATCAAAAAGACTAAAATTTTGCAGCGAGAAAGAGCCTGAAAAGATGGAAACACTACTTTCAGAAGTTATGAAAATGTTAAATAAACTAACTTGTACCCTAATTCCTAAATCCTAATTCCTAAATCCTTCCATGTTATCTCTCTATAACACTCTATCCAAAAAGAAAGAATCCTTTGTTTCTCTCAATCCCGGCAAAGTCGGTATGTATACTTGTGGTCCAACGGTCTATGGATACATCCACATCGGTAATATCCGAGCATATTTGACCGCAGATATTTTGCGTCGCTATTTGGAATATATTGGCTATGAAGTGCGCATGATCAAAAATATCACCGACGTTGGACACCTTACCGATGACGACATTGCCCAAGGAGACAGTGGCGAGGACAAGATTGAAAAAAAGGCGTTAGCAGAAAAGAAAACACCCACTGAAATTGCCGATTTCTATGAAAAATATTTTCACATCGTGGAAAAGGAAATGAATATCTTGCCGGCTCAATATTTTCCCAAAGCAACAGCACATGTGCCGCACATGATCAAAATGATAGAGATTCTGATTGAAAAAGGATTTGCTTACGAAAAAAACGGCAACGTCTTTTTTGATGTGACAAAATTTCCCGAATATGGCAAACTTTCTGGCAACACTTTGGAAAATTTGAGTGTGGGTGCACGACTCGAAGAACATCCGGACAAACGCAATCCTTGGGATTTTGCACTCTGGCTAAAGGCCCCAGAAAATCATATTTTAAAATGGACTTCTCCATGGTCAATTGGTTATCCCGGTTGGCACATTGAATGCTCCGCCATGAGCATGGAATATTTGGGCAACACCTTGGACATTCATACCGGAGCGGAAGACGGCATCTTTCCACATCACGAAGCGGAAATCGCCCAATCGGAAGGATATAGTGGAAAACCTTTTTGCCGCTATTGGGTACACTTGCGACACCTCAAGGTTGACGGCAAAAAAATGAGTAAATCTAAAGGTAATTTTTATCGTTTGGACGAAGTCAAAGAGCACGGTTTTTCCGCTATGGATTTGCGTCTATTTTTCCTTTCCGCACATTACCGTACCCCCGTCAATTTCACTTGGGAATCTCTCGAGCAAGCACACAAAAACCTACAACGCATTAATGATTTCATCTTAAACTTGGAAGCAATTTCTTCAAGACCCATAATCAAACCCCCTGAGGAATATGACATGAGAAAATTGGACGAATTCCGAGACAAATTTGAAACCGCCATGGATGATGATTTAAACACCCCCCTTGCCTTAAGTGAACTATACGAATTTATCACCGAATTCAACAAAATTATTGCTGGTGGCAGACTATCCGTCACTGAGGCGAAAGGTATTTTGTCACTTTGGAAAAAAATCAATAAGGTCCTAGGCTTGGAATTGAAAGGTCAAGCGGAAATTCCGGTTGAAATATTAAACCTAATGAAACAACGCGAAGACGCTCGCAAAGAAAAAGATTTCACCAAATCAGACAGCATCCGCGCGACAATCGAAGCAAAAGGATATATCATCAAGGATACGAAAGACGGGCAAGAAATAAAGAAGGTTGATTAGGTTCTAGGTAATAGGTAAAAGATCCTAACAGAACTCTAACTCCCCCAATAGACCTCTACAAGAAATTTTCCTAAAAAGAAAAGGCGAGGAGCGGTTTAACCACCCTCGCCTTTTCTTTTATTTCAACCTCAAAACAATGTAATACCATACAAAATAGCATAAGCTACTCCAACAGTAATTACAATAAGAACATTCTCTTTTTTAGATGTCATATATTTTACCTTTTACAAATAACGTAGCAATATATAATATAATCATTATTTTGTCAATTATCTGTACAAGATGAGTACATAGGTAACACTTTACTAAATTCAATGGGCGTCTGGT
>CAZCMV010000014.1:0-28772 GCA_964500125.1 uncultured Bdellovibrionales bacterium
TATTTTTCAGATAAAAATATTTTTCAGATTTTAAAAACAGGCCTCAAGCCTGTTTTTTTGTATTCAATAATTCTTCTATCACTTTTCGATCATTCCAAGGAATTTTTTTGTCCCCAATAATCATAGAATCTTGCGTGCCCATTCCAGTAACAACAACAACATCTTCTGATTTTACCATTGAAAGAGCCTTATTAATCGCACCGCGCCTGTCTATTATCTTGAAGTAATATTCACCTTCTTTTTTGTCTTTAATACCAACAGCAATTTCATCAATGATCTTTTGAGGATCTTCATGATAAGGTTCTTCATTTGTGAGAATAATTTGATCGGCATATTTAGCAACGATTTGTCCCATAATGGGACGCTTACCCCGATCGCGATCTCCGCAAGAACCAAAGACGGCAATTATTTTTGAATCAGGTTTTTTGGCGCCCTGTAAAAAGGAATATAGCCTCTCCAAGGCATGAGGAGTCACGGCGTAATCGATAAATATATGCACCCCAAAATCGTTTTCTACGGTCTCCAGGCGCCCTGGAACACCTTTTATTTTCGATAGCGCCGCTTTTATCGTCTCCAAATCAATCCCCTCTCCCAGAGCCACACAAGTTGCCGCAAGAGCATTCTCCACATTAAAAATCCCCGGAAGATTCAATGTGAATTCTGAATTTTGAATTTTGAATTTTGAATGATCAATTCCAAGTTCGATACTTTCCGGTTTGATAATTTTAAACTTAGAATTTTTGATTTCATTCGAAATCCGAAATTCGAAATTCGAAATTCCGTATACAAAAACGTCGCTTTTTGCATACGCCAGATATTCTTCCGGTTTTTCCATATCCAAATTAACCACTATTGTTCCCTTATTTTTTGCAACTATCTCAAAAAGCTTTCTTTTCGCCTCGCGATATTTTTCCATTGTTTTATGATAGTCCAAATGTTCACGCGTTACATTAGTTATCACTGCCATGTCATATTCCACACCCCAAACGCGATATTGGTCCAATGAATGTGAGGAAGTTTCCAAGACAAAATATTCGCAGCCTGATTCAACGGCTTTTTTGATGAATTTTTGCACTGCAAAAGATGACTCGGTGGTATAGTGCGAAAGTTTTTTTTCTTCTTTGCCGTTTATTCTGAAATTTATAGTTGAAGCCATTGCCGTTTTTTTGTCAGCTTCTTCCAAAATTTTTGTAATCATCTGCACGGTTGTCGTCTTGCCATCTGTTCCCGTAATCCCGATAATTTTTATCTTTCTTGAGGGAAAACCATAAATTACATTAGCTAAAACCGCCTGTGCCAAGTGGTACAAGTTTTTCAAGGATTGAGGAAAAAGTGATTTTATATAATGCATAAATTTCCAATTCCTAATATCTAATTTCTAATAAAATCCCAATGTCTCAATTCCTAATTTGTCATTTGAGCTTTGACATTGATTAGGAATTAGAAATTAGTAATTTGTCATTTAAAAGTGTCTGGTTGCTAAAAATTGTTCCGAATAATATAAACTTTTTTTGCTATTTAACGTTTAAACTTTTTCACAATCATCTTTGCCCTTTGAAGCCCTTTGTACAAAGCATACTGCCTTGGATTAACGATAATATCATATGTACCGGGAAACACAACCGGCTCAGTAACAGTAGAAAATCCCAATTTAAATTTCGTAATCCCTCCCCATTTGTTTGTATCTTGTATCTTGTATCTTGTATCTTGTGTTCTGATACCACCGAAATCATAATATTTAAATCCTCTTTCCTTCGCATCCTGCATTGCCTGCCAGTGCAACAAAAATGGCGCCATGACATTGCGATCGCAATCAGAAGACGCACCGTGTAAATATGTTGCGGTATTACCAAAAAACAACATGAGGTTAGCTGAAATTATCTTGCCATTATATTCAGCGACATATAACTTGAGCATTTCCGCCGGAAAAGTCTCAAACATTTTTTCATAATATGTATCAGGATGCGACACAATCCCTTGTCTTGCCGCCATTTCTTTTGTAAGTTCCAAAAACTTTTTTATATGAGTTTTGCCTATATCTTGCTCCTTGTCACTTTTCACTATTTTGACTCCATGTTTATGCGCAAGTTTTATATTATATCTCGTTTTACTTTTCATCTCAGCAAGCAATTGTTCTTCCGATTTGAAAATATCAACTACAAATATTTCTTTAGGCTGAACATCATATGGCGATTTAACAACTCGATAATTCGAACTAACTGTATCTAACAGACGCGAATCCCGCGGCTCAATCCTAACCCACCCGACACCATTTTCTTTCGCTAATTTCATTAGCTCAGAAAAATTAATTTTGAATTTTGAATTTTGAATTTTGAAAATATCAGAATTTTTTTCATTCTGATTTATAAATTCATTCGAAATTTCTAATTTTGGTCCGCGAGGCACATAGAAGTATTTTCCAACTATCGGCAGATGATGTTCGATTATGGAAGCGCAAAAACCGTCATGCTCGATAACATGCGTTTTTCTGCCAAAAGCATCCTGAAAACTTCGCCACTGCTGCGATTGAAAAAAATCTTGATGGTCCATATTTTGACTTTCCATATCTATTTCATCATTGCATTCATCCATATATTTATTATAGCAACAAATAAGCCAAGACCAAAAGAAAAGGCCAAGCTTTTATTTCGCCACAGCTCGACCTAAAAAAATACTAATTCTTTGTTTTTTATTTTTTCCCCAAATTCCTCATTGCCGTTTTTACTCTTTCACTCACATCCATAACATCTTTTGGCACATGTTTGAGTGCTTCGCGCGCCTCAGAAACAGAATAACCTAATGAAATCAATGCCTCCAAGGCATCTGCATCAGTCTGCACCTGTTTACTTTGTCCAACCGGCAATCCGGCAACTTTGTTTTTTAGCTCCAAAATGACTCTCTCGGCAGTTTTTTTGCCCACACCAGATACACGTGTCAAGATTGAAGGATCTTCGTTTTGCACAGCTGTTCTGATAGCCACAGGGTCAGCTATAGAAAGAATTCCCAACGCTGCCTTTGGCCCGATACCAGAAATAGAAATCAGAAGTTCAAACATTTCCAGTTCTTCCAAAGAAAAAAACCCGTACAACGAAAGCGCATCCTCTCTGACATATGTATGCGTGAAAAGTTCTATTTCTTCCTCACCAGCTAATTTTCCGAAAGTATAGGGTGAAACAAAAATTTTATATCCAATACCATTAACATCGATAACTACATAATTATCGCGTAAAAAATCAATATTACCTTTTATTTTGGCTATCATATTTTTTGTATTCGATAGTTCTAAATAAATCCAATATCAAACAGAATGCTAGTTTTTGAAACAATATATTATACTCTAAGGAGTTACCGCAGGGGTTTCATCAGTAGCAGTTGCAGTATCAGTTACTACCTCATTGTCATCATCTTCTTCATCAGATGATTTTTTCTTACTATCGCCAGAGAAGTACTCACTCTTACACTCTTCTGTTGGCGCAAACTTGCTATCGCTTTTCTTTCCTTTGTCAGCATACCATTCCCTTACTCCTTTTTCCCAATTTTTGAATTGAGGATCGCTTTCCGGATTTTTAGGCGCATCTCCCAAGGGATCATCTTTACTTACATACCAAAGAATATTGTGGATCGTTGAAAAATCTTTCTTGTCTTCAGCATCATCCGGACAGGAACTATTAGCTAAACAATATTTGCCTATTTTGTCTTCATATTTATCCTTAGTAATCTTGCATACTTTTATGTTTTCTTGCATTGTGTCCATATCACCATCTAGAATTGGTTTTCCAGTTTCTTCCTTTTCATATTTGGGAAACTGCTCGATAGCATAATTGCCTAGTGTTTGATCCAAAAATTTTCTCCATATCGGAGCAGCAACATTGACCCCATCTGCGCCTGCTTTCATTGGGCTATTATTATTGTTGCCAGCCCAAACACCCACTACTAAAGATGGTGTGAATCCAATTGTCCAACCGTCACGAAATTCATTGGTTGTTCCCGTTTTGGCTGCAACCTGTCTATTATCAAATCGCAGCGGGCTATTCGAGCCAAATACTGGAGCACGATAGTCATTAGTAGACATTACATGCTCAAGCATAGATACATATTTTTCTTCAATAACTCTCTCTCCCTCCACTTGTTTATATTCCTCCAATACTTTTTTCTTATTGTCTTCAACACGCAAAATAGCGGTTTTATCCTGACGAATTCCCCCATTAGCAATTGTTCCATATGCATTTACATGATCGACTAATTTAACTTCTCCACCTCCAAGAACCAAAGATAGACCATATCTTTCCGGTTGATTTAAGCCAGTGATTCCTAATTTTTTTGCAAGTTCTATCGAGTCTTTTACCCCTGCTAGATAAAGCGTTTCCACTGCGGGAATATTGAGAGACTGTGGAAGCGCTTCTTTCATTTTGATGGGTCCAGTAAAAGTGCCATTGTAATTTTGAGGTTTATAATCCTTACCTTCCTCCGTACCAAAATTTATTGGTGCATCAAAAAGCACCGTTTCTGGGGTATATCCTTTGGTAAATGCGGTTAAATAGACATATGGCTTAAATGAAGAACCTGGCTGACGATCACGGATAGCCACATTGACTTGACCATCAATAGATTTGTCAAAATAGTCTTTAGATCCCACCATTGCCAATATTTGACCAGTTTTAGGATCAGCAGCGACCAGCGCAGCATTCGAAGCATTCCATGATTTATTCTTCTCAACCCCTTCGCTCAAGGACTTCTCAGCTATTTGTTGCTTATCCCAATCAAGAGTTGTATATACATTTAAACCGCCTTGTTCAATAACATCTTGCCCATATTTGGCTTCCAGATATTCTTTAACGTACATCACGAAATGAGGTGCAGCGATATTTTCCCTGCGCTCAACAATTTTTGAAAGCACATCTGAATTAATAGCTTCTTCAGCTTGTTCACGTGTGATATAGCCAATATTGGCCATGCGATTAAGCGCATTCTCTTGGCGTCGTTTAAGTTCCTCTGTATGCGAACCCGTCGGCGAATAACGACTTGGGGCCTGAGGCAAAGAAGCTAAAATCGCAGCTTCATCCAACCCAAGCTCTTTTGCTGACTTGCCAAAAAAAGTTTGCGAAGCAGCCTCAACGCCATAAGCATTTGATCCATATGGTATTTCATTGAGATACATGCCTAAAATTTCATCTTTACTGAATTTTTGTTCAATCTCAATGGAAAGAATAACTTCTTTTATTTTGCGAGTTATGGTTTTCTCTGAAGACAACAGGGAATTTTTTACCAATTGCTGGGTTATGGTTGAACCTCCTTGTGCCGCACCTGTGCTCACAACATCTTTGAGTAAAGATCTCACGATAGAAGTTAGTTTTATGCCATGATGACTATAGAAATCCTGATCTTCCAGGGCGATTGTGGCATATTTAACATTATCTGGAATATCTTTAAATTCCACGAGTGTACGCTTCTCTTCTCCATGCACTTCATATAATAGATGCTGCCCCGTACGATCAAATATTTTTGTTGATTCAATGATGTGTCGGTTGTTTATTTTTCCAGGACTTGGTAAATCTTTGGCAAAATAAAGAAATATTCCTGCAATTGCAATCAAGCCAAAACCGCAGAGCCATAAAAAAGCTTTGCCAGCAGTTTTCCACTTGTCTTGTCTAGAGAGATTTTTGAAATTTCTAGCTACAAAAATAGGTTTCATTTGATAATATTCAAAAGAAATTATACGATTTATTTTTTCGTATTATTTGTATGTTTATTCTTGAAAATTCACATATTCAAAAATTAACATACATTCTTACTACTTCTACATTATACTACTTTTAAGCGGTTATAGTATACACAAATGGTTTGATTTTATCAAGAGTGAATTCAAAAGCATTAAAAATCAAAGAAAAAGCCTCTCCAGTAAAAAGCGACATATATCAACTCCCTCCCCTTGTACCAATGGTTTTTCGTGAATATCATAGTCAATCAAATTGCCATTGACTTCTATTATGTTATAAATCTGGGATTCATCTTCAGAAGAAATGTCTTCGACATATAAGTCAATTCCCGCAAATGAAAGACCGAGCAATTTAGCAGCATCAATACAGATTTTTTCAAAACGTTTACTCACCTCACGCGTCCTATCAACCGGAATCCCCCCCATGCTGACATTGGCATTTTTCCGTATTTGCACCTTCTCGCCATCACTCAAAATATCATCCTTTAGAAAGCCTTGGCGCTTAATAAGATTAATAGCATCTTCATCCAAGACAATGCAGAACTGTTTTGGCCTGGATAAGTTGAATTTATTTACCAATTCGACTATGGAAGATATTCCGTTTCCCACAACCTCAGCAGGAACCCTCTCGACGCAAGCTATCATTTTTCCGTCTAAAACAAGAACGCGGTGATCCTTGCCCTTAACCATTTCTTCAACAATAAAGCAATGATCTTTCAGCATTTTGGTCGACAATTGCGCAATCCTTATCTTATCAATAGCAGCCAGCAGTGCGTCTTCATTGTTTATGTCAACCGTAATGCCAACTCCACAAGAGCCATCTATGGGCTTGGAAACTAGTGGATACCTAAGACCCTCCCTTCGAACACATTCCAAGGCTTCGGCCGCCTCCTTGGCTATGATTCCTTTGGGAGCACAAATGCCATTTTCCGCCATTATAACCTTGGTCACATACTTGTTGTTGGCTAAAAGGACAGCATTTTTCACATTGATCGGCAAATGCTGTTTGTACAAGAAAACACTTTTTGATCCGCGTCTAAGTTTCAAAACTTGAGGATTGATTGAAACCTCAGAAACTTCAATCCCCATTTCTTTGCACTTACAGATAATTTTACGAGTCTTTTCACTATTACTCTGTATTTCCATAATTTTTTTATTTCAAGCTTAGCAATATTATTCAGGCCCTTGCCCAAGGTGTTTGAGACATCAAATACAATACATTTCTGTGTTCGGAACCAACCAAATCATTGCGGGCATCAAGAGATGATTTAGCATTGAATTTATCAATTATGAAATTGCCTTCAGATGAAAGGGATTTTTTAGCTTCGTCTAGGATAAGTTTTTCACTATGTGCATTAAACCCACACATTCTAGCACAGACCAAAAATTCAAATTTATTGTCCAAAGATATTTCTTCAGCACGACCTAAAATTAAAACATCTATGGACTCAAGCATTTTTAAACATACAGGCAATTCCAAATTTGATATTTTATGACTATAAAAACCTGAGGCCCCAATGACGCAATGAGTGTAAAAATATATACAAAGTTCCATTGACTGTCTAGATTGATCTGCTGAGTATAATTGACCGATTTCATAAAGTTTATCAATGTTTATCTGACACTTATCGGAGCCAAGATACTCCCGCAGGATAAACATATAATTTATCGCATGTGTCGATAGTGCCATTACCGCTTCAATATCATCTTCTAGCGCCTTTTTTAGCTCAAGAAACTGCTGGTCAGAAACATTTTTTAAAATCTGACTTCTGATATCTTGCTCGTACAATGTCTTTGCAAAAAGATTTTTGAACAACAAACCCAAATATCCATCCAACAGAGGATACTTTTCAAAATATTTGATGCGTAATTCTTTTGCAACCATCTTTTCACCCCTTGGAGCTGGCCTTTTTAGAATATTTGTCAGCAGATTTTTCAGCTCGTCATCGTTATTTCCCAGATATGCCGTTCGCAATTGCTCCAATTTTTCTCTAAAAACCGGAGCAGAACTCCAAAGAAACATCCTTGAAAAGAAATGGAATTTTTTGTCCCATAAATATGGTTCATTAGACATATAATGACGAAGTATTAGCTGGGAATAATCAGCGTCTTCTTTTCTTTGGTGTAAATCTTTGCAAAACTCAATAATTTCCCTTGCCACATTAATCCCCGTCTCTGTTTGGAAACCCTTCCATTGAGGAACCGTATTCACTTCCAGAAAACGATAAATTTTTTCATTTTCGTCAAAAATAACATCCACGCCGCAAAGTGTCAGAGAAAACATGGAAGCCACAGTGGTGCCGATATGATGAAGCTTCTTGAGAACTTGTGGATCAGTGACCATCTCAGCCCTGCCACCTTTGGAAATATTATTAAGAAAACTTCCGCTCTTGGCGATCCTCTTTATAACTCCGAGCACTTTTCCACCCAAAATGAACACCCTAAAATCTCCTGAATTCTTTATAAAGTTCTGATATACAAATCCTTCAACTTGGGCTAATGACTGTAGTTCATTCTTATTCGAAATCAACTCCACTCCTTCACCTTTCGAGCCTTTTTTAGGTTTTCTAATAAAAGGTAACTTCAACTTTCCGGTTTCGACGAATTTGATTAATTCTTCCATTTCCTCAAAAACAAAAGTTTCAATTGTATTGATTGTATCGGTATTATTTTTCACATGCAGCTGCTGAAAAAATTTGTCCGTTCCTTCAGGATAAATTGCCAGACAACGATTGATCAGAGGTCTTCCTGAACGCATGATTTCATCCATCACTATT
Organism: uncultured Bdellovibrionales bacterium; assembly: GCA_964500125.1. Lineage (GTDB taxonomy): Bacteria > Patescibacteriota > Minisyncoccia > Moranbacterales > GWC2-37-73 > CAZAFB01. Next base: position 8,494 of record CAZCMV010000014.1, read on the forward strand.
TTCCTTTGAGGAGTAGCACCCAAAGATGACGAACGCCATAATACCACATCTTCCAACTTAGCTACTTCCTCAATTTTTTCAATATCACACACCTCCAAATCAACGCCAATGGAAGCCGCTTCACTTATTAATTGCTGCACCTGCCATTCATTAGTCTTACAAATGACGGATATTCTCATATAATTGCTCTATTTGTTAACATCTATCAAAAATTTTCCGAGATTTTTTTTACCAACAATAATCTGATATTTCAAATCCTCCCGGCATGCAATATTGGCCAATACTGAAACATTTACTCCATCCAAGATAAAACTAATCTTTACTTTGGGACGTACTGAAACCCCATGGGAAGAATAGATGATAGATATATCAGCAAGATCTGGATGTTTGCCAACATATTGCTTGCGCAATTGTTTTTCGATTTCAACAGCTTCCCTTCTCTCATAGTTTTCAGGAACAGAAACTGTATTAAAAAAATCTACCACGTCAGAAAATCCTAACTCTTTTGCCAACTTAACATCAATAGAAGTTGATTGCGCACCTGTATCAATCTTCGCTTCAACCTCAATTTCTTTTCCTTCTTTGCCAACAAGTTTCACTTTTTCTACCGTACCAATCACTTTGCGACCGGAAATGTCTTCCACTTCTTCCTCAATTTCACCACCGAAAAGATCCATACCAAGACGCATTCCACGTTCAATTGATTTTATTTTGAGATTTTTCACTTTTTCCAAACGCTCTTTAAGTCCGGCTTGATTGGCAATCTGAATTGAAAGTCCCGGACGCGCATTAAGTTCTAAAAAAACCGGGCCACGCTCACGATCAATTGCCACATCAGCACCTAGGTATCCCAACCTTGAGACCTCTTGTGCTTTTATGGCCATTCTCAAAATATCTTTCCAATAAGGAATTTTAATACCGGAAAGTAAAAGCCTGGTTCCAGGTGCATATTCGACAAAATTACCGATACCAGTGATTGCCGTAGTAGTAACACCACTAGCCAAGTCTATGCCAACACCTATCGCGCCTTGATGTAAGTTGGCTTTGCCTCCTGACTCTTTGGTAGGAAGGCGCAGCATGGCCATAACCGGCACTTTATTGAAAATGATTACACGAATATCCGGAATTCCTTTAAAGGAATATGGTTTAAAAAGTTTGAGCAAAGTAAGACGTTCTTCAAAAAAAGCAATGTCCGGCGTGTTGGCAAGGGAAAATGAACCATCAATGATGTTGCGGATGTGATTTTTGAGGTCTTCAATAGTCACAATGTTACCATCGGATTTTACCCATGCGTCAGGACGCCCTTTTTTACGACCAAATACGACAATTATTCCTTCACCCCCAAAACCTCTGTTTGGTTTAAGTGCAAAAGAAGATGGCAAGATATTCCAATCGAAATTTTCCAATTCATCAAGTGTTCCTATTTTTGCTATAAGACCAGGCACAGGCAAGTCGCCTTTTTTGAGCATGCGCTTAGAGCGGATTTTTTCATCAGCAAATTGTTTGGCTTTCTTTTTATTATAAGGACGCACGTAATCGAGATTGCGCGCGTTCATACCCAGAATCTTTTTTCGGTTGCGAAAAACGTCCAACATATTTCTGAAGAATTTCGAATTATGAATTATGAATTTGGAATAAAAATTAAAAATACCAAATTACAAATTCTTTTCAGTAATTTCTAATCAGTTTAGAGATTTTTTAACAGATTGCGAAAACGAATATACTCCGTAAACCTAAGACCATCAAATTTACCCAGGCCAATATTAATCGGAATAGTAGCCAATACAATCCAAGGTGCCGATACCAGAGTTGCAATGAGTAGCGGCCAACTAGCAATAAAATATCCCACTACGGAAATAATCAGTGTTTCCAGAGCCAAAAGCATAGCAGCTTTATTTCCTTTTTCGATTTGAGTCGTGACGAATTTTTCCACAATTGTAATCATGATCAAAATTGGGAAAATGGAAACTGCAGCTAGGCCCGTGCGATGCAGCGAACCGCCAATACTTAGCAATATGAGAATTGAAAAAGCCACAATACTGAGTGTTATTGCTACACGTGGCAAATATAGAATACGCAAAGTTTTGAGCACATAGCGCATAAGCATACCAACCAAAATAACCACCACAAAAATAACCACGCCATATTTGATTTTGGTGGCCAAAAAAGCAAATGTAACAATTGAAGGCGTATAAATACCGAAAGCCTTAATTCCAATAACCTGGCGGAAAAAAGCAATTACTGTGACCACAATCGGCAACATCAAAAGAAGAACAACCGTGTCGATCGGCACCCCACGCATGGTGAAATAGGTAATAATCGGGCTGATGTTTTCCATAGAAATCGTCGTTTATAAAGTCTATAACGTTTGTAACGTTTATAAAGTTAAGTCTCTGACCCATTCTTTATGAACGTTATGAACTTTATGAACTTTACGAACCATTTATGCTTCTTATTTTTCTACTATTTAAATGACATAGCCCTATTGCGATCGCATCTGCCGTGTCATCCGGTTTGGGAATTTCTTTCAGTTTCAAAATATTTTTCACCATCAACTGAATCTGTTTCTTTTCGGCACGACCATAGCCGGTCAAGGCCTGCTTGACTTGGAGTGGTGTGTATTCAAATATGCTAACACAAAATTGCTCTAATGTCAATAGAATAGCGCCTCTGGCTTGAGATACTTTCATAACAGTTTTAAGGTTCTTAAAAAAGAAAAGATCTTCTACGGCAGCCTCTTCGGGTTGATATTTTTTAATAATTTCACTTAAATCACAAGCCACCTCTAACAAACGATGAGAGGTGGAATTTTCCGGTGAGGTGCTGATGTGGCCATAGGCGATAGCTTTAACCGAGCTGCCTTTTTCTTCCAAAATCGCCCAACCAACGATGGCGGTACCGGGATCAATGCCGAGAACTCTAAGAGTATCGATTTTTATTTTGCTTTTTTGTTGAATCATTACTATTATTTTTGAAGAAAGTTTTCAAATCCAAAATCTCAAATCTAAATTTCCAATAAATGACAAAAATCCTAATGTTTTAATTTTTAAGATTTTAGTAATTGAGATTTTATTTGTCATTTGAAATTAGGATTTTGACATTACAATTTATGAAATATTTTCATAAATTGTCATATATTTCTTGCACATCATCATTATCATCCAACTTCTCCAAAAGTTTTTCGTAGTCGAGTTTGTCGTCTTCGCTTATTTCACTTTTTTGCACTGGCATGTAAACAAGGCCTGCACCATCGACGGTTAGCCCCGCTTTTTCCAAGTTTTCTTTGACTGTTTGCAAGTCTTCGATTTTAGTGTAGACGGAAAGAGTGTTTCCTGCATATAGTGTGTCCTCGGCACCAGCTTCAATTGCAGCCATTTCCATTTCATATGGATCGCCACCTTCCGGCACGCTCAGCTCGACATTGCCTACTTGTTTAAACATGAAAGCGACGCTTCCCTCTGGCACCATTTTGCCACCATTTTTAGTAAGAATGGTTTTCACTTCACTGACTGTGCGATTGCGATTGTCCGTGGCGCATTTGATGAGCATCGCCACATTGCCGAGACCATAGGCTTCATACATCACTTCTTCAATTTCTGCGCCATCTTTGAGTTCTCCTGTGCCTTTTTTGATAGCTCGCTCAACTTTGTCCTTAGGCATGTTTACCGCACGTGCCTGATCCATAGCCAAACGCAATTGGAAATTGATATCCGGATTACCGCCACCTTGTTTGGCCGCGATTGAAATAAGCCTTGATATTTTGGTAAATACGCTGGCTCTCTTGGCATCCTGCGCTCCTTTTCTGTCTTTAATCCCCGACCATTTATTATGTCCACTCATAAATTTGTATCTTGTATCTAGTATTTTGTATCTTGTATAAAATTCATTTAATACAAAATACCAAATACTATATACCAACTACTGTTACGATTTGATATTACCACCCCGAAATTGTTATTTCAAGGCTTGTTATTTATAGCGAAAATTGATTGCCTTGTTAAAAGAAGCATTGATGGTGATGGTTATTTTGCGAAAGAAGGTTATGGCGTAGTGTTCTTCAAGAGTTATTTCTGGCGTGAATTGATAAGAACTGTTGGCAACTCGTACTGTTTCAATGCCAAGCACCGCAGGAGCTCCGGCAAATATCTTATTTTCAAGATATGAATTTTCTTCCAATTTATTTTTCACTTCTATCTCTGATTTCTTCCCTGCATCCTCCGGCAAAATCCCACCCACCTTGTTTTGCACTGAATTTTCCTCTTCTGTTTGATTATTGTCCGCCAGCTGGCGGATTGTTTCTTGTTTATTGTTTATATCTTGCACTTTGTTTCTTGTATCTTGCGCCGTAGTATGCCAGCTCCACTTTTTCCCAACTTTTTCATATATTTCTCCCTCTTTCACGCCGGCCTTATCTGGCTTTTTATATTTCACATCATCTGCAACCTCACCATCAGGATAACGCAGTTCTACATATCCTTTGGTGTTGTTCAGCGTTAGCGCGCAAATATCGCGCGTGATTTCACCAGTTTTTCCAGCTTTTATTTCCAAATCATCGTTAATGGGATGATTGGAAAGTTTTTTCACTTTACTGCCAGTTGCCACACTCCAGCCATTTAAATTTATTTTCTTTTTGCTTTTGTTTTCAACAGTAATTGACTCTCCTTCCGTGTCTTTGCCAACAGGATTAGCATTAACAGCAATAATTCTCACTTTGCGCTCCGGATAATCTTCAACTTTGATCGTAAATTCCTTGATAACATCTTCGCTCCCATCTGAAATTTTCAAACTACCGTTATATCTTCCCTCTTTGGTATATTTATGTCTCGTTTCTGCTTTGTAACCATAGTGCCCGTCGCCAAATTCCCATTTTACTTTTATCTTGTCACCATCTCTATCTGAAGTTTTTACATAAAAATCGGCATAAACATTAGCGTATGCTTCTTTAGGAATCTTGGTCTTTTTTTCTTGGGGCAAATTGTTGAAAATATTTTCTTTGCCAGGCGTCAAAAATTTCGTCCACCGCCATTTTTTACCATCAAAAGCATAGGCGAGTCCTGCTTTTGCTGAAGTATAGGCATCAATTTTTGAAACAATTTCCCCATTGGGATTAAGCAGATTTAATTCTTCACCACTTGTGTCATTCAAAGCAAGGTTACAATTTTTATCCGGATTATTATATACAATTAAATAGTCACTTGCATTTATTTTTTCACCGTTAAACAGACATTCTTTTCCTGCCCTGTCTATTATTTTCCACTGATCCAAATCCTCGTCTTTATCTTTTGCATTGTACAGCTCTACAAATTCTTTTTCTCCTCCTGCGGGCTTGGGGCATATTTCATTAAGGTATATTTTTTGATCATAATTTTTCTTTTCTGACTTTTTTGCGCCGGGTGTGCCACCCATTTGCCAACTTTGCTGCCAATTATTTTTTGCATATCCCTCGCTGACATCTATCAATTCCAAAGTTTTGCCATTATTTTTCGCGCCCCATGAATTTTCATATGAAAGCTGTATGAAAAATGTAGCACATTTATCATTGCTTAGGTAAACAGAATCGCCATTGGAAGAAAGATTGAACGTAGTATCCACGATTTTTTCTTTTACAACTTCTCTATAATCACTAAGGAAATTATCTGCATTATCCGCCAGAATCACGTAATCTCCAGGCTCAATACTGATGTCGTTTTTTATTTCATGACAATTCAAATAATGCAATTTGTCTTTACCTATAACAAGCTCGGACTCATCGATAATTCCAAAACTTGATTTTCTGAGAGTTATTTTAGCATCAGAATCATTATAAATTTCAATCCAATCACTGTGTCCAGCATCCGTTCCTTTGGGATCATACATAATTTCACTTATCAACAACTCATTCTCACCTGCTTTCACTGTGAGAGTATAAACAAAAAACACCACCAGCAAAAACGCCGAAGGTGCGTAAAAGAAAAACATCAACTTTTTTGTTGTTTTTTGTTTCACCCTAATTTAACAGCCCCACCCCCTTTCTCAATCAATATGTTCGTGAATCATTTCGCTAAAATCTTCCATTCGCCTGGCCTTCCTTTTTCTTTGAAGCTGCATGATAAGATCCTTTGTTCCATATGGGTTCGATATGGTGCGAAAAACAAACCGACCGGTTTCGGCCGCTGTTTGGATATATACATCACCAAAATTTATAATGGTCGGGAAGAAACCGTGCACTTCTGCCGTCACATCTTGTATCTTAGTATAATCAGCCTCACTTACATTGCGCATAAACAATCCTTTTTGTTCAATGTTAATAATACGTTTGCTAGTAATAATCCAGATATCGAAATAATAATCAATCCAAATCAAAAATGACCATATCCATAGTACTAGAAAAAAAGTAGTTTCAGCAAAAAACAAAAGGTTTTTCATTTCTCCTTCGGCAAGATCCGGAAAAAGCAACGGCAAGGTAGCAATTCCCGCAAAAATCACGACAGCCATCAAAATGACCAGCACAAATTGCTCCAAAAGATAGAACCAGTTGCGATGTAAGACTTTTATTATCTGCTCACCATCATGCAATTCACGGAAGCGATATGATGTGGAACTGCTTTGCATAAATATTTTCTGTTTGTATTTTTAATCACTTCAAAAAAACACTGGCAATATATCTTCAAAATTAATCGAAAAAAACAAAACTATGTCCGCCAACATCAAGATACTAACGACGGGAATAAAAATAGCCAGCATTAAAACCGATTCTGATTTACTGTAGGAATATCTGACAATGTGATAGATAACAAACAGGCTCATTAAGGCAAACGTGAGAAGAAGTATTCCAAAAATTATGTTCAATATCAATTGCATAATGTTTTTTTATTTTTATTTCACCCAACTAATTGCTAATATTGTACTAATATACGAATAAAATCCATACCACCTTAAAAACATTTGTATATTCGTAATAGATTCGTATTTCGTTGGAAAAATTTACAACATCTTGCTTTGTCTTTCTTCAGGAAAATCATAGCCGAGATGTTTGAAACCATTTTCTGTCACTATTCTACCACGAGGTGTGCGAGCAAGGAAGCCCAATTGAATCAAATATGGTTCATAGACATCTTCGATAGTTTCCACTTCTTCGGAAGTTGCCGCAGCAATTGTGCTAATGCCAACCGGACCACCATTGAATTTAGTAATGATCGCTTCCAAAATATTTCGATCGGTCGGTTCCAGCCCTTGTTCGTCAATATCAATCATCCCCAGCGCTTCGCGCGCAATTATTTTATCAATCACGTTGTAATCATGAATCTGCGCGAAATCACGCACACGCTTAAGAATACGATTGGCCACGCGCGGCGTCTGACGCGAGCAGGAGGCAATCTCTCGAGCACCACTTTCATCCAAAACAACTCTCAACAATTTAGCACTTCGATTGATAATATGGCACATTTCATCCAAATTATAGAATTCCAAGCGATGTGTAGCTCCGAAACGATTACGAAGCGGATTGGATAGCGAACCAAGCCTTGTCGTTGCACCAACCAAGGTAAACTTTGGTAAATCAAGTTGCAATGTACGCGCCGATGGCCCTTTACCAATAATCACATCAAGCTTATAATCCTCCATTGCCGGATAAAGTACTTCTTCAATCAATTTATTCAATCGATGAATTTCATCAATAAAAAGAACATCACCATCTTGTAAATTGGTCAGAATTGAACCAAGATCACCCACACGCTCAATCGCCGGACCAGAAGTGACACGGATATTAACACCCATTTCATTAGCAATGATATGTGCCAAGGTAGTCTTCCCTAAACCTGCGGGACCATAGAGTAGAACGTGCTCGATTGCCTCACTTCTTTTTTTAGCAGCCTCCATAAAAATACTCAAATTCTTTTTGATTTTTTCTTGGCCTACATATTCAACAATGCGCTGCGGCCGCAGCGTTGTTTCCAAAGAGAGATCTTCTTGTTGTTGATTGGAATCAGTAATCATTATTAGTATCTGGTAGTTAGTATTTGGTATTTAGCATGCAGGAGGATAACGTTGAAACAAACTTTTCATTACAACGTAATAAGAATGTGGGGCAATAAGTCTTCTTGCTACCCAAGCAATTCTTTTTTCGCAGATCTATAAGCATTCTAACATGGCTTGACAAAATTTTCCAGCTGTGCTATGTTTATACGTCGCACGTAGAAATTGCGTGCGGTGCTCTGTAGACAATTGGGGACTTCTATCTTTTGTCCTCAATATCGGGAACTTTCTTGTCCAGACATGGGCTTGGTGGTTTCGGCTGTCACTCTCCTCGACACTGTTCCTTCCCCGAGGATCTAATTCTCGGGATCTGTCTACAGTACAATGCATACAATGCACCTAAAAACCCCGACTTTAGTCGGGGTTTTTGCTATATAGATACCTAAATTAAGCCCTAAAATATACTTTTGTATTCTCTAACTAGCTAATGTCTAACAGCCTAATGCCTGTTTACTCTTCCACCACCCTATCCACCTCTTCAAACGTCGTAATTCCTTCCAAAACTTTCAATATACCGTCTTGAGCCATAGTGATCATGCCGTTTTCAATCGCCTTGTCACGCAATTGTGAAGTGAGTGCACCTTGAGCGATAAGATCTTTAATTTCACGGTCAAGCACAAATACTTCACTTACCGTTGTGCGACCCTTATATCCTATGCCATTGCATTTTTCGCAACCCTTGGCTTGATAAATAGTTTCCATTTGAAAAATTTCCACACCTGCTTTAGGTGAAATCGTGGCAATTATTTTTTGCACGCGCGATTTCTGCTCTTCAGTCATCGCAATCGGCTGTTTGCAATCACAGAGTTTGCGCACCAAGCGCTGCGCCATGAACGCATTGGAAGCAGTGGAAAGATCATCGGCGCGAAGGCCCATATTCAGCAGACGTTGAACCGAGCCGACTGAATCGTTAGTATGCAATGTGGAAAGAATTGAGTGACCAGTAAGCGCTGCCTGCACGGCAATGTTAGCGGTTTCTTCGTCACGGATTTCACCAATCATCATGATGTCCGGATTTTGACGCAAAAGCGCGCGCAAAGCGGTTGAAAAAGAATATCCTTGTTCTTCATTAACCTGCGTTTGCAAAAGCCCTTCCATTTGATACTCAATCGGGTCTTCCACTGTGATGATTTTTACCTCTGACTTGTTGAGCAATTTCAAAATACTATACAAAGTTGTTGTCTTTCCGCTACCGGTAGGACCAGTGTTAAGGAAAATGCCGTTTGGTTTTTTGGCTTCATGCAAAATGCGCTCTAGATTCTGTTTGCGAATGCCTAAGCTTTCCACATCAATAGCTGCTGCCGATTTGTTTAATAGACGCATTACCACAGTTTCACCGTGACCGCCTAAAATTATCGAGACGCGTACATCTATTTTTGTATCGACAATACTACCAAAAGATTCCTCTAGAGCAATAGTGAAGCGTCCATCTTTGACACCCTCCCTTACTTCTGTTTTAAAGCCACTTAATAATTTAATTGATCCTAAAAGGCTTGGGTATTCATTAAGTGGAATCTTGGCAATGTTTTGCATGATACCATCAATACGAAAACGAACCCCTACATATTCACCTTCTGGTTCAATATGGATATCGCCAGCTCCTAACAAAACACTTGCCGCAATTATATAGTGCAAAGTATCTTTCTGATTTGATTTATCAACTAAATACTTAAGTTCTTCTATTGAGCCAAGTTTTGTGGAAACATTTTCTAAAACAGTTTTAGTAATAGGGATAGCTCTGGAAAGAGATTGCTCCATCAATTTTTCATATACCTCCTCCAAAAATTCTGTCTGCCCGGTGGCGCGCCACACTTCCTCCATAGAAGTCAGCCCTTCCACAGCTTTCAGAATTCCATCTTGTGCCATCGTAACCATACCATCCTCAATTGCTGCTTGCATTATTTCACGCTCGCCTTCCATATCACGCACCAGTTTTTCAATCGGCTCAGTCATTGTCAAAATTTCAAAAATACCAATACGACCGCGATATCCCAAACCATGACATTTTGGACAACCGACCGGACGATACATGTATTCAATATCCTTAGGAATATCCACCTTGGATTTTGGAGATATGATGGAAAGTACTTTTTTAATCGAATCGACAGTCTCTCTTGCTGGCACATATTGTTCCTTGCAATCAGGACAGAGCTTACGAACTAAGCGTTGTGCAATGAATGCGTTAACTGAAGGCACGATAATATTTGGCTTCACACCAAGCTCAATCATACGGGGCACAGTTGCAGCAGCGTTATTTGTGTGCAAAGTGGAAAGCACCAAATGACCAGTAAGTGCGGCGTTAACCGAAATATCCGCAGTTTCTTCATCGCGTATTTCGCCAACTAAAACTACGTCTGGATCTTGGCGCACAATTGCCCGTAATCCTTCTGCAAAAGTATAGCTGCGATCTTTTTCAACCTGCGTTTGAGACACTCCGGCTATTTCATATTCAATAGGATCTTCAATGGTAATTATCTTTATCCCCGGTGTGTTCATTTTGTTGACCAAGGCATACAATGTTGTTGTTTTTCCGCTTCCCGTTGGTCCAGTAGTTAAAATCATGCCATGAGGTTTTTCAATTTGTTTTTGCAATCTTTCATAGGCCAAACCACGTAATCCTAAATCCTCTACCGATAAAAGAATATCTGCTTGGTTGAGTAAGCGCATCACAATTGATTCACCATGATTTCCCGGAATTGCATTCACACGAACGTTGATGCGATTTCTTTCCATATCTACGGAGAAATGACCGTCCTGGGCGATATCGCGCAAATTTATTTTCATGCCTCCCATCATTTTTATACGCGAAATGATAAAGCGACATATTTCCAGGGGAAAAAGCGCAATGTCTTGTAAGACACCATCAATACGAAAGCGCAAGCGCATGTCTTTTTCTTGCGGCTCAATATGTACATCACTAGCACCCATTTTTACGGCACCAGCCATTATGGTAGAAATTATTTCCGTGGTTGGTATCTCTCTGATTCTTTTTTTCAAATCAATCAAATTGCCAAATTTTTGTTCAAAATCATCCAGGTCCTTATCTCTCAACATGATATACATAGCTTCCAGATTCTCCAGAAAAGGAGCCTCCCTATATCTTTTCCATATTTTCTGCAAAGAAGATTGAGAGATTACATATTTGGTTACTTCCCAGCCGTTTTCTTTCTCCAAGACTGTAATGCGCTCTAACGTTTCCCTATTTTCTGGATCAACTATGCCAATGTATGTTTTTTTACCCACTTTTTTAAAAAGCCCCATTCTATATTTCCTGGAATCTTCCTCTGCTAATAATCTCAAGTCTTCATTGCTGACAGGAAACATATTGAGATCAATGTAAAGAAGACCAAGTGTATTAGCAAGTGCAGCGGCCTTTTGTTCTTCCGACTGCTCACGCATTCTTTTCATCACTTTAGCAGCTTGCTCACCTTTCTTGGTAACTCCCGGATTTTTTGCTGATGTAACTTTGATCATAATTGAAAAAATACTAAATACTAAGCGCTAAATCCTGATTTATATTAATAAATAGATTTGCATTAGAAATTAGTAATTTTTTTATTTGCTTGTTTGTATATTTTACTCCATTAACCCTTTATTCGCAAAATAAAAAAACAGCCTCTCAGCCGTCCCATGATTGCATGTTTATATGCTTCTATGATTTCATGTCTACATAATACTCTGCAATAATCTTACGATTTGCTCTCCAACTGCCTGCACATTATTTCCTGCCTTGAGAAATACCAATGAATCATCATCCTCGACCGCTTCAAGGAGCTTGGATGCTGAAGAAAACAGTTTTTCATCAGAAAATTTGACAATTCCCTTGACTTGCTCTGGCGTATCTTGAAAAAGCATCATGACCGCTCGAGCTGCAGCATAATTATCACGTATTTTTTCCAATATTTCCGGAATATCTTTGGTATTGGAACGACTTTGCACAAAATCTTCCAACATCACCGGCGCCCAAGCCAGTTTCATATCTTCCTCCCAAACAAGGCGCGACATCACACGTCCCCATAATTTTAAGAGATGCAAAGGCTGCGTTTTATATAGATAACGAACGATCTCTTGTTGGTTAGCTCCTTTACCCATAAGGCTTGCCGCAGCATTGAGTGCTCTCGGTGTCGTATTCTTCTTTTGAAAACTATTGGTTGCATCAATAATGCCCATTAGCAAACATTGTGCCGCTTTTTCATTGATTGAAGTTACATCAACGCTTTCCAAAATTTCCACGAGCATTTCCGAGGTTGAGGAAGCGACCATATCAACAATATTCACTTGACCAAATTGTTCATTGCCAATGTGATTGTCGATATTTATAATCGGAACCTCATAGAAAATATCAGGATTTTCTTCATACAGTTTTCCTAGTGATTCTTTGTCCGGACAACCCAAAACAATCACAATATCATATTTGAATTTAGCAGGAATGAATGAAAAGTCACGTGGATCAATCGAACCCTTTTCCGGCGTTATATAGATGCGTAATTCATTATCCAACGCTTCCGAACGCAAATCCAAAATTTTGTTATACTTCGTATTAAACGAAAGCATGAAGTCACGCGCTCCCGCAACTGATTGTCCAATTGACTCGGGCCGCGGTAAAAAGCTATATCTTCCCAGCTGTGATGGATTATGCACAAAGGAAATGGCAGTATCCATTCCACGTTTTTGTAAGAAAAAATATAAGCCCCATCCTGCACCAATAGCATCACCAGTTGGATTTTGTCCAAGTAGAATCATTGCTGAGCGAGAGCGCTCAATAAGTGTCTGAAATTGTTGCTGTGAATCAAGCATCTCCGCATCTGTAAATATCTTAGTAATCTTTGAAATCAAAACCAGAGTTTATGATAGTATTCAAAAATAGCAATCAATCAGTCTCTTGTCAATAATTATGCACTATCTCAACACTTAGCATTTTTATTTTACAGACATAAAAATCATTACTTTTAGATATTCTAAACAGTAACAATTTTTTATTTTTCATTAAAAGCATTGCCTCGACGCAGCTTACGATGATACCCAATCGCAAAGCGATGCGCCTCATCCATAATGTGTTTAAGTAAATTTTTATCATTTAAAAAGTTTTGTATTTCTTTTGGAAATTGAGACATTGAGATTTTATTGGAAATTGGAAATTGGAAATTGAGATTTTTGCGCCCTACTCCTTTAGCAATTGCTACACCCAAAACATCCAGCCCTAAATAAATAACCAGATCGCTAAACATGTTTACATGTCCTTGTCCTCCATCAAGCAAAATTAAATCGGGAAAATCCCAGTTGTTTTTAAATCTACGCAACAAAACTTCTCTCATCATCGCCACGTCATTGCTGCCTTCCACGGTTTTGATTTTAAATTTCCGATACTGTGACTTGTCTGGTTTGCCACCTGCAAAAACCACCATCGAACCAACCGCATGCTCCCCAGAAATATTGGAAATATCATAAGCCTCTATGCGAAAAGATTTGAGATTTAAGATTTGCGATAGAGTGTCTTTTTGGATTTTCTCTATCTCAACTCTATCCTCTCCGAACTCTTTATTAATTAGGGCAATATCGCGAATATGCTGCAAAGCAAAAATCTTATTGCGAAGATCTGCCGCTTTTTCAAATTCCTCTTTTTTCGCCACTTCTTTCATTTCTTTTTCCAAAGTCGTAATCAAACGTTTTTTCTTGCCTTCCAGAATCATCTTGATGCCGCGAATATTTTTCTTATAATCCTCCTTGGAAATTGCACCGTCATATGGCCCCGGACACATGCCAAGCTGATAATCCAAACATCCCTTTTCGCTTTTTTGCCTGAGCGCATGAAATGGAAAAATACGGCGAATTATTTTCAATGCAGTTTGCATTTGATATTTACTAGTATACGGCCCGTATGCATTGGTATATGGTACATGGTATTTAGTATCTAGTATTTTTTCATTTTTTATTTTTGCATTGTCATTTTGCATTTTGATTTTTGCATTTTGCATTTTTGCCAAATCAGTGCCACGCACAATAATTACTCTCGGAAACTCCTCTTTTGTCACCACAAAATATGAAAAACTCTTATCATCTTTCTCATCCGTATTATATTTCGGCTGATATTTCTTGATCAGATTGCTTTCCAAAATAAGCGCCTCCAAAACACTGTCCGTCTCTTGAAAATCAATATTTTCCACCAAGGTAACCATCTTCCCAATCCATTCGCTTCTTCCAGAAATTCCAGATTCGCGAAAATATGAGGAAACTCTTGATCGTAAATTGGTAGCCTTTCCAATATACAAAACCTCCCCGCCGGCACCCTTAAAAAAGTACACCCCCGGATTTTGCGGTAGCTTTTTAATTCTGTCTGTTATGCTTCGCATTTTATTTACACCTACCAAAATACAAAAAATTTACAAAATCACAAAAAACTATTAACCATTTTCATGCTACATTGCTATTTTGCATTTTTATTTTTGTATTTTGCATTCTCTGCTTTATGAACTTTTCACGTTACGAACTTTAAGAACTTCTTTAAGATATTTCGCGGTATAGCTTTCCTTATGATATTTCACCACTTCTTCTGGGGTGCCGGTCACTACCACGCGACCGCCGCCATCGCCACCTTCCGGACCCATATCAATGATCCAATCAGCGGTTTTAATTACATCCATATTGTGCTCAATCACCACGACTGTATTACCAGCATCTACAAGTCTATTTAACACGTTTAATAATTTCTTAATATCGTCAAAGTGAAGTCCGGTTGTCGGCTCATCTAAAATATATAATGTATCGCCAGTTGCTTTACGTGCAAGTTCCGAAGCAAGTTTGATGCGCTGAGCTTCTCCGCCAGAAAGCGTCGTCGCGCTTTGCCCCAATTCAATATACCCCAAACCAACGTCTTCGATGACATGTAGGATGTCATGGATTTTCGGATAACTTGAGAAAAATTCACGTGCTTCCGAGACCGTCATCGCCAAAACATCGGCAATTGTTTTTTCCTTATACTTTACTTGCAAAGTCTCGCTGTTATATCTTTTGCCATGACAGACGTCACAAGGCAGGTATACGTCTGGCATAAACTGCATTTCTATTTTCAAAAATCCTTCACCCTGACAATGATCGCAGCGTCCTCCGGAAATATTAAATGAAAATCTACCCGGACCATAGCCGCGCATTTTGGCATCTTTGGTTTGGGCAAACAAATCACGGATATGCGTAAATAGTCCCGTATAAGTTGCGGGATTACTTCGTGGGGTACGTCCGATCGGCGACTGATCGATCATGATCACCTTGTTGATATTTTCGATTCCCAAAATTTCTTGATGTCTTCCTGGCACTTCCAAGGCACGATGAAGTTTATGTGCCAACGCCTTATACAGCGTATCTTCCACCAGTGTCGATTTGCCACTACCAGATACTCCCGTCACACAAGTGAAAACTTTCAAAGGAAATTCCACAGTCACATTCTTGAGATTATGCTGCGATGCATTGCGCAAAACCAAATGTTTTTTCTTGTTGATCGGTCGCCGTGAAGAAGGCGTTTCAATTTCTAATTCGCCTCGCAAATATTTTCCAGTCAAAGATTTTTTATTATCAATCACCTGCTGCGGCGTGCCCTCCGCCACTACCTCACCACCATGTTTTCCTGCACCAGGTCCGATGTCTACCAACCAATCCGCGCTGCGCATCATTTCCTCATCATGCTCAATCACAATCAGTGTGTTACCGATTTCTTGTAAATGTCTGAGTGTTTCGATTAATTTAGTATTATCGCGCGCATGTAAACCAATTGAAGGCTCATCCAAAATATACAGCACACCTACAAGTTGCGAACCAACTTGTGAGGCTAAGCGAATACGCTGCGATTCGCCACCAGAAAGTGTGTACGCGCTGCGATGTAAAGTAAGATAATCCAAACCAACATTATTCAAAAACTCCAAACGACTCTTGATTTCTTTGAGAATTCTGCCCGCAATCATGTCTTCACGCTTAGAAAGCTGCAGTTTGGCAAAAAATGACAAACAATCCACAACACTAAGCGTTGAAACTTCATGGATATTTTTCCTGCCCACACTTACCAGCAATACTTCTTTTTTATATCTCGCCCCTTTGCAAGTAGAGCAAGGTTTTTGAGACATATATTTTTCAATGCCTTCGCGTACCGCATCCGATTCGGTTTTAAAATACCTTTCCTGCATGAAACCAACCACCCCACGCCAGGCCATATGGAATTTCCAACTTGTGCCCGTTTTGACTCTTACTGAAATCGGAATTTCGTCTGCTTCATTTTCATCAGCAATCACCCCGGACTCATCCGTTCCATAAAGCATCAAATTCAATTTCTTCTCTGGCAAGTCACGCAAACGCACATTATCCTGCACATGAAAATATTTGGCAGCTGACAAAATCACACCACCATAATAGTTGTTCTTTTTGAAATTCCATGGCGCCAGTCCGCCCTCTGCAATAGTTTTATTCATATCGGGCGCAACCAATTGCGGATCAATTTCTTTTTTGAGCCCTAATCCTTCGCAAGCACCGCAAGCTCCAAACGGCGAATTGAACGAAAACAAACGTGGTTCCAATTCCGGAAACTCAATGTCATGATCTGGACAAGAAAGTTTTTGGTTAAAAATCTGCTCCACACATTCAGACTTGAGATTTGAGATTTGGGATTTGATATTTTTTTTGCTTAAATGCTTGGATGTTTTAATGTTTGAATGAACACAGCGAACTTTAACCAGTCCTTGTGACATTCGAAGGGCTTTTTCCACTCCTTCGAATATGCGTGAAATATTTTCATCCGATATTTCTAACCGATCAACCACCAGGTCAATACTGTGCTTTTTATATCGCTCTAACTTTATCTCGTTGTGATTTTCAAGTTTATAATTTTTGCCATCAACAATAGCTTCCGAAAATCCCCTTTTCCACATGTCGTCCAAAAGCGCCAGGTATTCACCCTTTCTCTCACGAACTATCGGTGACAATATTTCTATTTTTTGCGAGCCTGCTTTATTACCAAGTTCCAAAATCCTGTCCACAATTTCATCCGTCGACAGTTTAGTTATTTCTTTTCCACAAACAGGACAATGCGGCACGCCTATTTTTGCATACAAAAGACGCAGATAATCATGAATTTCCGTCACCGTCCCCACAGTTGAACGCGGGTTGTGCGAAGTTGATTTTTGATCAATAGAAATCGCCGGGGAAAGCCCTTCGATATAGTCGACGTCAGGCTTATCCATCTGCCCCAAAAATTGCCGCGCATAAGAAGACAAACTTTCCAAATAACGCCGCTGCCCTTCGGCAAAAATGGTATCAAAAGCCAGCGTGCTCTTTCCCGAGCCACTAATTCCCGTAAACACAATAAATTTACTGCGCGGAAGCTCAATGTCTACATTTTTCAAGTTGTGCTCCCTGGCACCTTTTACAATAATTTTTTCTTCCATAACATAACATTATACTTTCCGACGGCCATTTGTCTTTCCTTGCGGCTTCCGAATATCATATACCGAAAAAAACAAAAAATCAACCAAAAACAAATCCCCGGCGTATCGTCGAGGAAATAATTAAAACCCCCATATTGCAAAGCAATGATTATGCGGTCAAAGGCAAAACCAATTGGATTTCATCCAGACATTTTGAAGCGCGTCTCTTTTCAACAGCCTTTTCCAGCATTTTATGCACAGATTTATATTGATCCCGCACATTTCCCCAGCATTTTTCCCGGCAAACCTCTTCGCCTTTGTAGAAGACAATTACTATTGGATGTTCTCCACGTGTATTGAATTCCTCGACCAAATCCTCATTAGACAATTCCTGGTTATGATGCTCGACCAAAACCTCCGCAACAAACAAATCATTATCGCCAGAGAATTCATCCTCTATTTTTGGCAACACCGATTGTAAAAGTCTTACACACACCGCACACCAATCAGCATAGAAAACCGCCAGCAAAATTGAGTGCTCGTTAAGCGCCCCTTCCAATCCAACTTTTCCAACTGCAGCTCCCATAATGTTCTCCTTTCCGCGAGTTTTATTTGTTAGCTTTACAAATTGTATCAGGAACTATATTTAGATTATACACTTTAACGCAACTAAGGCACAAGGTGTTAAATTATTGCATATACAAGATTTCGACACACTTTTACAATACTACTTCAACTGCAATTTCCGTAACTGCGAGATTTCATCCCTAATCAAAGCTGCTCTCTCAAACTCAAGGCCGCGCGCTGCTTCCTTCATCTCTTTTTCCTTTTGTTTAATATATCCCAAAATATCCTCCAATGATTCCATTTCCGTAAAATCACGCGAAACTGTCGGATTTATTTCATGATCCACAATAGATTTGATATTTTTCTTAACTGTTTGAGGTGTAATCCCATGTTTTTTATTATATTCTTGCTGCAATTTACGGCGTCTTTCTGTTTCATCAATCGCCCGCTTCATCGAACCAGTAATGTTGTCGGCATATAGAATCACTTTGCCATTCACATTACGCGCCGCGCGACCGATCGTCTGAATAAGTGAAGTTTCACTACGCAAAAACCCTTCCTTATCGGCATCCAAAATCGCCACCAAAGAAACTTCCGGCAAATCCAAACCTTCACGCAAAAGATTAACTCCAACCAAAACATCAAAATCACCCCGACGCAAACCTTCCAAGATACGAATGCGATCAAGCGTATCGACAGAAGAGTGCAGATATTCCGCCTTGATCTTATTCTCTTTCAGAAATTCAGACAGATCTTCAGCCATTTTCTTAGTAAGTGTCGTAATCAAAACCCTCTCTTTCTTGGCAATCACTTTTTCAATTTCCAAAAACACATCCTTAACTTGTCCTTTTGCGCTTTTAATAATTAATTCCGGATCTATTAAGCCAGTAGGTCTAATAATCTGCTCTGCAATATTGCTGGAATTTTTCTTTTCATAATCAGCTGGCGTTGCTGATGTAAAAATAATCTGATTGATATGCGATTCAAATTCAGCAAACTTAAGTGGGCGATTGTCAAATGCGCTCGGCAAACGAAAGCCGTTTTCCACCAAAGCCTGTTTACGCGCGCGATCGCCATTATACATAGCATTGAGCTGCGGAACAGTTACGTGTGATTCATCAATGACCATCAAAAAATCTTCGGGAAAATAATCAACCAAGGTGTACGGCGCTTCACCCGGATTGCGTCCGGTTAAAAAACGCGAATAATTTTCGATACCATTGCAATATCCCAGCTCGCGCATCATTTCCAAATCCTGCCTTGTGCGCCGTGACAATCTTTCCGCCTCCAATAACTTATTATTATTCCTCAAATATTCAACTCTTTCCGTCATCTCTTTCTCTATTGCATTCAACGCCTCCTTCATCATCGGTTCCGGCACCACAAAATGTTTCGCCGGATAAATCAAGGTTTGCTCAAGACTTCCAAGTTTTTCACCCGTGAGAAAATCATATTCTTGTATTTTTCTCACTTCTCCATTCTCTATCTCAATTCTTGTGACAATCTCCCTGCCTGGCGTAATCACTTCCACCGTATCGCCGGTTGCACGAAATTTTCCACGCGCAAGCACATCAGTGCGATGATATTGCATATCTACCAAACCTTGCATCAACTCTTCGCGGCTCATCTTTTTGCCCATTGCAACTTCAACAGTTCCTTCGCGATAATATTCCGGCGATCCTAAACCATAAATACAAGAAACGGAAGCCACAATAATCACATCACGCCTACTTAAAAGTGCCGCGGTAGCTGCATGACGAAGTCGGTCAATTTCTTCATTGATCTGCACTTCCTTTTCAATATATGTATCCGAAGAAGCAATATATGCTTCTGGCTGGTAATAGTCATAATAAGAAACAAAATATTCAACCGCATTTTTGGGAAAAAAGGTGCGAAACTCTTGCACCAATTGAGCTGCCAATGTCTTGTTTGGCGCAATCACTAATGTCGGCTTTTGTACTTTTTCAATCACATTGGCCACCGTAAAAGTTTTTCCCGACCCCGTCACTCCCAAAAGTGTCTGAAATTTCTCACCCCCAATCAAACCTTTGGACAAGGCTTTGATTGCTTTGGGCTGATCCCCTGCTGGCTCGAATTTTGAGGATATTTCAAATTTCATGAATTTGTATTCAGTATGCGGTATTTAGTATTTTGGGTTTTAAATTTTTTATACTAAATACCAAATACTACATACCAGATACTATATGCTACAATCTTATCTCAAAAATGTCCACCAAACGACTATGAAGAAGATGAGATACATAGGTAACACTCTGGATTTAGCAAAATTAAAGG
>CAZCMV010000015.1:0-28362 GCA_964500125.1 uncultured Bdellovibrionales bacterium
GATAACAATACGATAGTTGCCCATCGCAAGGATGATTTTTCTCGTTTGTGGGAAATTAAATCTATTGGTGTAAATGGTACTTTTAGGGAAGATTCACCATTCATAAGTATTTCCAAGGAAGCAATATATTTAGCAGATAGAGGTAGAATGGGTAGTGATAATAGTCCACAATATGTGCAAAAAAGAAGCAAGAAAAATGGTGCATTGATTTGGGAAAGAGAGTTACCTTACGGGGATTACGTTTTTAGTTTGTCTGCTACAACAAGAAGTGTATATATTAGCACTATGGACACTAGTTCTCCTGCAAATGATCCGACAACTGTAATTTGTGCTGCTGGCACAGCAGCCTATAAATTAAATTCTGAAAATGGTGATTCTATTTGGACAATCTGTGGTTCCAGAGATTATATTGTAGCTTATGATGGCTTAGATCAGGATTTTGTTTATTTTTTCGATAGATTTAATGAATTTGAACAATTCCCCATTAAAAGAGTAGATCCAGATACTAAAAAAATAATATGGCAATCAGCACTCCCTGTGAAAAATAATACATGTTGGTTTTATGGTCTTATCGATGATTTCGTTTATAATATTAATTTTGACAGTAATGGAAACTTGTATATTGTCGGTAAAGATGGCAAGATTATAAAAATTAATCCCATAGATGGGAGTGTTTTGGCGGAATCGGAAGTGATTGTCGGCGGAGAGACAGGCATGTTTTATTATAATGAAAATATCTTTGTGCGTACTTATTATGGTCCAGAATTAAATGGTACAGAATCAACGATATTTTCTTTGAGTGCCAGTGATTTATCTGAAAATTGGAGAAGAGGATATGATGAGAGAAGAGGTATAGAATCTGATTTTGATACTCACTCTAATTTTGGATATGTTCCTTTCTATAAGCATATTAAATTAGATCGTTCAGAAGAATATATTAGGCAATATGAAACAGACGTACCTTTAGGAATCGAAAAATATGGAAGTATGGGTATATTTGTTGATAATACTGGATTATATGAAATAAGTCGAAGATATTTTTCAGGATATAGCGGAGGTTATATGCCGACATGTCCTGTCAATGAGCCTGACTGTACTAGCAATTACTTGATTGGTTATACATTTCATACTCCAGCTAAGCTATGTATTCGAGAAAGTGATTGTGTAAAAAATGCACAGTATGTGTCTCAAAGCCATTCTATTGATGGAAAAAATTGGACCCCGGGTTTTCCAGCTAAGCTTGATCCTGGACAGGATTTTTCCGTTTCCATGGTTATGAAAAATACTGGAAATATATCTTGGTATAAAAGTTCAAACTTGACATTAAATTTTAGTAAAGATCAAGGACATCATAATTCCCAAATAGCTAAAATGCCTATATTGCTTCGTTCTGAAAAATCCGTATATTCGGAAAGCACGCAAAGATTGCTTCGTTCTGAAGAATATTTATATCCAGACAGAAAAATTGACTTAGACTTAGCATATACAAATCCAAAAATATTTTATCCGAAAGATGAAGCATTTCCAAGAATATTTTATCCGAAAGATAAAACATATATAGAAAATCCAGCACACTTTAGCACGGATTACGTAGACTTTTCAGGTGCATTTTGGGATCAATCTAAATCAAAATCAATCGGTCCCTGGCGTTCTCTCATCACCGACATTCCTTTTGATAATCCTGTGGTTGATCCCGGCGAAACCGTCACATTTACTCAAAACTTTACTGCTCCGACAATTTCCGGATGCTATGAATTCGAAAGCTGGCAAATGAGTGCCAAGCGTTCCGACAGTGTAAGTGGCATCGAATGGTTTGGCGACAAAACCCCGAAAGGAATAATCTGTGTTAGCACTGAACCACCATGCACCCCTGATTATCGTTGCACATCTATACCAACTTCTGAAAAATGTGACAACACAAATTGTGATAAAACCATAACCACCAAAAGATCAATCTGCTATGACAGGGAAAAATGTTCAGGAGGAGACGGAGTAGTTTCAAAAGAGGTTTGCCAAGAAAAAAACAAACCTTGCCCAAACGATGTTACAGAAGTATGTTCATGTCCCAAAACCTCCAAAGGAATCTTTCGGGAAGTAGCGCCATAAGAGATAAATTCTTGTAATGAAATCTTTTGGTTATCTCTTAATTCAGCGTTTTTGGCAAAGAAGGAGGCAATGCAAAAAAAATGGAGGAGAGATGATTAATTCTAATATGAAAAAAGCATATTGCCAGCAATAATGTCCACATTGACATCTCCCCCTAAGATATAGAATTAAAACATAATCAAAACCTTTATACAAACATGAAAACAAAAAGTATCCTCATAGCATGCGTCATGGCATTCTGCTTAGCCATAAGTGCAAATGCACAAGAAACACAAACGCAGCAAGCAAATTTGGCTACAGTAGCAAAGATTGATATTTCTGATGCTAAAGTGGCTAAACAAGAGGGAAATAAACTAACTATAGGATTTGACATTAAAAATGGAGACGTTTATCAACCGCAAGTAGCTTACAGCTTGAAAATTTCCAGAACTGAGGAAAGGGTCATTACGCTAATGGATCAAAAGACATATTCAGATAAAATTGATTTGGAATCTGGTAAAATTGTTCACAAAGAAATTACCTATGAGGTGCCAGTTTTTCTTGCGGGAAAATATGATTTAGAAATTGAGGTAAAGAGTTTCTCAGGTTTTTTATTGGCTATTGGTCGGATCGATGGCATTAGTTTTTCTGGTAATGGTGGGTATATTAGTATTAATGGCATCAGTTGCAAGACTGCCGATGGGAAAAGTATCATTGAGCAGGGAATGTTTACGACTGAAAAGGGAAAAAGTATTGAAGTGACTTGTGAAATTGAAAACAAGGCTAAAGATGCGATTAATGTCTCTACGGTGGTAGATATATACCAAAATAAGGTTTTCAGTTTTGGAAATAGTGTCTTGCAAAATTCCGTTGGCAGTCAAGTTCAGATTAACGGGGGTGAAAAAAAGACGCTTTCATTCATTGTGCCGAAAATTGATGCGGCTCAGTCATATGTAGCACTCTTTTCCTTGCAAGATGAAAAGAAAAATAGAATCTCGGATATTGCCGGCATGAGGCTTCTTATAAAAGGTGACGCTTTTTTGGTTGACAATGTGATGTTTGACAAACAGGCATATGCGGCCGGCGATGCGGCTGAAGTCTTGATTGTTTGGGATCGCAATCTTGATAAAATTGATGGCCGAGAGCAGGCACCTTTTGAAGCTTACCTTGCCGACGAAAATGGTTCTTCGTGTTCAAATGAAACGGTAAAATCAGTTCATAAAAGGGGTGATTTATCTTCAAAAATATCTCTTCCTGTAAATGTCACATGTAAAAATCCTAAAATTATTTTGAATGGAATCGACGTTATCTATTCTCAAAAAGTTGAGAAAAAAGTATCTGCTGCCAATGATGGAAAAGATATGTATTTGGAAAACAACAAAAAATTACTTGGAACTTTGTTATTTATAGTTTTAGTAGGATGTCTTTTATTGATCGGTTTTGCTGTGAATAAGAGAAAGTCAGGATCGGGATTAAAAATGTTTTTATTTTTTTGTTTTGTTCTTGGTATGAATGTTGCTTTTTCGAATGAGGTGTCGGCAGGAGATTTTTATACAGCAAAAGGAACATCCGTATGGTTTGCTATTGGTGTGAACTGGGATAATACCAAACCGAATAATGGGTTTAATACAACAGCATATGGTAATGGTGTTTGTTCTGGTAATCATTTTCCTCCTTATGTTGCTGGAGTAGGAGGTAGTCCTTATGACGCAGCTACTCCAGGGAAGAATTTATATTATACCGAAACAATTTTTATAACCCCTATTCCACAAACAATACTGGATGGAGGAACAGAGCGCATGGTTATAAAATCGAAGGTCGGTAATTCCGAAGTGATTTTGTTCGATAAGAATATTGGGAGAGAATATATTTTCCATGACATCGGTAGTTCTTCTTTAAGAATTAACGATTATTATGCAAATCCTTTCCCTACTCCTAATAAAATGCCTAATATCGTCGGAAAATATACTGCTTCCGTAACCGTCGAATTTGAGGGGGCAAGTGGAACTGACAGTAAGTTTGTTGTAGTCATTGATCCAAAAGAACCTAAATGTGGCAGTGCTGCAACGCTAGCATTCGCGAATGCTCCTAGTTCTAATTTGTGTACGGACTCGCTTATTCAAAATGCCCCATACCTGTCTAGCGGCAAATGGATGTGGTCTTGTGAAAGTACCTGTGATTTTTCGTCTGACAGTTATCCCTTTTGGGATTCTGAATATTGTTATGCTAATACAGGCTGTGGACCATATAATGGTGCGGCATTCATTTCAACCCCTACTGGTGCAACCAGTAATTTCTGCAACGATGGCACATTCTCGGGTCTTTCCGGAAGTGGACCATGGACTTGGACATGTTCGGGGTTGGCCGACGGCACGGCGAATTGCAGTGCTTCAAAACCTCTCCCACCATGCATCCCAAATTGTCCCACAACATGCGGTGGCGGAGGAGAATCAGATGAATGTGACGGAACATGTCCCAATAGGCCCCCATGTGAATGCGTTACTTCATATAGTAATTACAAATGTATTTATCCCAATTCTGATTTTTGTTCCAAACTTGAAAATTGTGGGAAAACAAATACAGTTACTCCTAGTTGTTCAGCTAAAAATAATTGCACCGAAAAATATGACTCTCTTCCAGTTGATGAGTGTATTAAAAACGGATTATCATCTTGTATTGAAAAAACTGAAAATTGTCCGGCATGTAATAATGTAAGTCGCGGACTCATGAGGGAAGTGGCACCGTAGGGAAGACAAGTCGGTTTCAATTTATTTTTAGTAACTTCAATTGGAACTTTCTGAATGAGTATAGTTTAAATATTATATGAGTTTTAAGGCATTTTCACTAAGAAGAACTGTTTAGTGGAATTATTGAACAGCTTTCTCTTTTTTTTGCGATATATAACATATTTTTTCTCATACTTGTCATGATTCTGACTAGTGAGTTATTTTATTTGCTATGCTGCCGTTTTTGCTCTCTTGGGCTTATTTTTCTTAGATCAGTATCCATTCAAGCTTATATTGAGCTAGATAAGATTATCATTTGATTATGTGAGAAAATCGTTGTATAGTTACAGTGATGTATTTTTTTTCGAATAAAATTGCAAAATATTTTTTTCAAAGAATGTTTTTAGTCGCTTTTTTTGTGGCGACTTCTTTTGTTTTCTTATTAAATGAAAAAGTTTACGCTGAATCATATGCTTTGTATGTGGATGCTGGCGCGGAGGACGGTGGTGATGGCAGCAAAGATAAGCCTTTTCAGGAAGTGGAGGATGCTATTGAAGAGGTAAAAAGCGGTGAAAACATATATATTGCTGGTGGAACTTATGATGGCAACTTCAAAATTCCTTCATCTGTAGGGCTGTACGGGCAGAGTAGAGATAATGTAAAAATAAAAGGCTCTTTGAATGCTGCAAATGGCGTAATTTTGAAAAATATAACAATTTCTGGAGGAAATGTGGCGCTCACAGTTGAATCTGGTGCCTATGTTAGTGTAAAAAAATGTATTGTGCGCGATGCAAGCAAAATTGGCATTGATATAGCTTCAGGCAACGGAAAACTTACTGTCGAAGACACCAAAATAACCAACAATAGAAAAGGCGTATATGCCCAAAGAGGTAATCAACTTAGGATTTCTGATTCAACAATAAGCAAAAATAAAGAGGAAGGAATTGATATTCGCAACAAAGTGGACGGTTCGATAACTGGAAACGAAATATCAAACAACGGAGAGTCCGGTATTGAAATAATTTTGGGTAGTAGTGATATGTCTATTGCTAATAACAATATAAGCAGTAATTCGGCAAGTGGCATCGCGGCGCAATTCTATTCGGATTTTAGCAAGAAAGGAAAAGTCAAAGTTGATAACAATAAAATCAAGAACAACAATCATTTTGGTATAAAATGCGGTGCTCCTAGTGGTGGAAATTCTCCCAAAGGATATTGGGAAAAATCACTAAATCTCAATGATAATATTTTTGGCGGTAACGATGAAGGGGACATTGCTGGTAAATGTAAAATTACATTGGATGACGAAAGCGATGAGAGTATAAAAAAAGTGGCTGCTGCAGCCGAGGAAGAAGAAAAAAACAATCCAGTTGGAGAACTTGTTGATGAAAAAGAAAAAGAAGAAATTGCAGAGGAGACGGAGCAGCAGGTTCAAGATAAAATAAATGAAACAAAAGCGGAAATAGACTCCCTAAAACAAGAAATAGCGCAAAAACAAGAAAGTATAAGCCAAAATCAAGCAAAATTAAGAAAAAGATACACCATTTTTTATTTAATTTCGGGACCAGACAAAAATGTGCTTGCTAATGCGGAAAGCGGCTTGTCTTCATATAAAAACAGCGTAGAACGCTTGCAAGAGATTCATGATTCTGCCACGGATGATAATATCAAGAATGAATTGGAGGGAACCATAGCCTCCGTGGGCAAAGATGTCTTAGAAAAAGAAAATGCAATCAAAGAGGTAGAAAAAGCTTCAGGTTTCTGGTATCGTCTCAAAAGCATGTTTTCTTTTTGATGACAATGTAATCGTATTGTTATATTTTTTGAAAAACAAAAAAACTGGGAAAAGAATTTTCCTCTCCCAGTTGTTAATAAACTAGTCATTCTCATTTTTATTTTGGTTCAGAAAATATCTGAACCAAAAAATATTTCCGTATTTCAGGATACTTTTCAATAAAAAGCAAGTTGCCAATAGGAGCAGCATGTCACTAAGAGATAATTCATAGAAGCTAAAAGCATTCACAGAAGTTTCAATGAATATCATGCAAGTGGTTGCCACCAACAGCACAATAAAAATAAGTCCTTTTCGTTCTTTTTTCCTTAGGTTGGATTTTTCTAAGGCAATTACATAACTTAGGCATGTACACATTATAAGCAACAACATGCAATCTCCTGCCAGTTCTGAATTTATCTTTAAATCCATTTCATCCTCCGAATTTTTAATTTACTGCGTTGCTATTAATAACATATTTAGCTCTCTTTGTGAAGGGCTGGTAAATGCTTGACTTTTTATTTTAAAAGTGATATAATAAAAATAGACTAAAAGACAAAGTCTCTTTTAAAAGGAGGTGATAATAATGATCCAAGATGAGCTTGAATTTTGGGTTAGCAAGGGATTTTTTGTTCCTTGGTCGGAGATCTTGGTTCAAAAAGCTGAATTTTGCGAACCAAAGGAAAGAGAAACGGTCACCTATGATCCGGAATTGTTTCCAGCCATAAGCAAATTAGTTCCGGCGCCTATGTTTCATTTTTTATTTTAATGGATTAGTAATAAAAAAGACGGATGCAGAAACATTCGTCTTATTTGTTAACTTTGAAATAAAATAATTTTGGATTGGTACTTAAATATAGTAGCTCTTTATCCAACTCAACGAAGTAAAATTTGAGTCCGGATGCGATCAAGGACCTGCGAAATATTTGTGGAATCTTTCACATATATCTTTGCCACCTTGTATCGCTCCGGGCTTTACACTATTTAAAACATTGCCAGCTGAGCTTTTTTGTGCTAGCATGACAATCTGGACAAATTTGTTCGATAATTACAGAAACTTAACAATCTGTTTTTGCATCATAATTAATATTAAAAGGAGGATGTCAAATGAGAGGTGTCGTGAGAAATGCAGGTCTTTATCCCGTTTTTGAGGAAAGTCAGAATCATGATTCGAAATGGGGAAGGCCCATACCTATTCCCATAGGGTATTTGGGTACCAGAAGAGATCAAGTAAAAAATCATTTCGATGAAAACTATGGTGATGGTAATTGGAGGGTCGTTTGGTATGATAAGAAAAAGAGGACAATCTTGGATTTCTTGCGGATGTGTGTCTACTATTATCAGAAATCATATTTTGAATTTCTTTCTGGGAATCCGCATCTTGTTGAATTTCTCCAAACAAATGCGCTGAATGTTTGTGCGGAAGATGCTTCCGATCTTGAGGCTGGATGCAATTATCTTGTTCAAAAAGGGAAACGTACCCAAATTTTAGCCATTGTTGTTCGAAATGTAATGGCTGACATGGGAATTGAATTTAGAGGAAAGGAATTAATTTATCTTAGGGGTCCAAAGATATCATATGAAATCTGTAGGAAACTGGATCCTAGGGTTGTTCCTTTTTGCAATCCTGAAAAGATATTTCATTCCTGGTATTCTGAAAACGAAAAAAAACCCTTTTCGGTTGAAGATTTTTATCAAAATAACAAATTTTTGCAATTAAGAAGGCGCGGAAAAGCAAAAAAATAATCTGATGCAATTTTGTTAAGTGCGGCGAGAAGAAACATCTCTCGCCGTTTTTATTTTTAGATAAAAAAACGGGGCAGTGTTTTATACTGCCCCAATGCCCTGTGTTGCTTGGAAATAATCCAGATTATGTGTAAGAAGGTTGAGCCTGTGAATGCGGATATTCATATTCACTCAAAAGTGCTTCCGCATGAAGAAGTACTTTTCTGATGAAATTGATTTCCTCGGTTCTACTGCATAACATTTCGGAACGTTCATATTCCTCAAGTAACAAAATCAGTTTTTGAAACATTCTTTTTGCAGTAAACATATTTCTTCCGGAAAGCTCGTTTTTTTCTATAGCTTCGTATAGAGGCACGATCTTTATCAAAAAAACATGTTTTTTCAGATCAATTTTCAGACTGTTGTTTTTCGCGCATTTAATTTTTTTTATGCGTTGTCCTACTGATTCCAAACGTCCTTTGAATACAACCAAGTCTCTGTGAAAATCATTCATAGTGGGACGCAAATATTTCTGGCCGAGCTCCTCCTGGAGTGCCTTTCTTATCTTGCTCATAATCTTCTCCTTTCGCGTGCTATTAAATTGATAAGAACTATCCAACAAGATATTGCTAAAAATATCATATAGAGTAAAGAAGTGTCAAATCAAAATAGGCTAAGTGACATTTTCTGCTATAATTAAAATATGCTTGATGTTAAAAATTCAAAGAAATGAGATGGTCCTCATTGGGTGTTGAATTTTTTTTAAAGTCAATTTATTGATTATTTTATTTGATTATTGAAGGCTGAAATTTTTGGTCCTCAAATGTTTGAGTATATATTACGAAGATGCAAAAGAAAAAAATTATCATCATAACATTTGCGATTTTGTTTCTTGTTTCCGCAGTTTTGCTTTGGTGGGCGACAGGGCAGATGGCTCAGGCATATTCTTCTAAAATACTTATTTTAGAAATAGTTTCTTTGTCTCTGGCCTATATTTTTCTCCAGCTTATCTCACTTTTCGTGCACAGAGTATTTTTTGTTGAGTGCATTGCCGTCTGCGCTTTTTCTGTTAGTATCATTTTTGCTTTGCACTTTTGGCATGTTGTTATCGTAGTGATTGCCTTGTTATTTTTGTTGCGCGGGCTGAGCATGATTCGCAAAGACATGCGGCTTAATGTTAAAATCAGTCTTTGGAAGTCGCTGCATATCGGCAAGACAGCATTGATATTTGCTTTTGCTGCAGTGCTTTCTAGTCAATATTTTTTTGCGGCAGCCAATCGCAGTGGGGATGTGTTTGTGCCCGGCTTGGAAGCAGGAAAGGTTGGCAGCAATATTGCAATGGAAGCCATTTCCTACATAAGCCCGCAGTACCAGGCTCTAAGGGATGAAACATTGACGGTTGATGAATTTTTGCTGCAATCATATGAACAGCAGCCAGATGATGCATATTCTGATGAAGAAATAGACGAAATAATTTTATCGCAACCAGACATGCAAACCCTGCCGGAACGGCAGCAAAATATGATGAAAGATGAGTTGAAAAAGAGAATGCTAAGTTTGAACCAAAGCACTGTCGATTTGCAAAAACAAATGGCGCTTGCTGGAGGCAGAAAAGAATTATCGAAACTTGCCGGGCGCAAAGTGTTTGGTGATGAAAAAATATCGGCAGTATTTTCTGCTGCGATTGAAACAAAAGTAAATGATTTTTTTGCTCCTAATCCGGAAATGCCAGAGAGGGCCAAGGCATATCAATTCATAGCTGCAAGTGTTTTCTTCCTTTCTGTATATGCCACAGGATCGCTGTTCTGGTGGTTGTGGACGCTTTTGGCCGTGGGTATTTTCCGCCTCTCGGTCCATTGGGGAGTAATAAAAATAGGCCGGGAATCGGTAGAAATGGAAATAATTGAATAGAAAAGGCGTAATAGCTAAAATATTAGCACTCGATAGCGGGGATTGCTAGTTTGTTTATGTTGTGTTAAAATAATAATTGATAAAAATGTCCCAACTAAAATATTAATTTTTTACTAATATACGAATATATTTTTTACGTTTATTGGTATATTCGTACATGATTGACTCGCCTCAAATCGACTCACAAAATCGAATTGAAGAGGGTGATTCGTTGGTTTTCAAGTATGGCTGAAGATTATTATAAAATTCTAGGTGTTGATAAGAATGCGTCCGATGATGAGATTAAAAAAGCTTATCGCAAATTGGCGCATAAATATCATCCAGATAAACCAGGCGGAAACACTGAAAAGTTCAAAGAAATAAACGAAGCATATCAAGTGCTTTCTGATAAGACTAAACGGCAGCAATATGATCAGTTCGGTAAGACTTTTGAGCAGGCAGGACGCCAAGGTGGTTTTGGTGGTGGGCAAGGATTTGGCGGTTTTGAAGGTTTCGACTTTTCCGGTTTTCAGCAGGGATTTGGTGGACAAGGCTTTGGTGGTTTTGAAGATATTTTTTCGGATATTTTTGGTGGCGGGCGTTCGCGTGGTGATGATCGCAAAGTAGGAAGAGATATTCAAGTTGATGTGGAAATATCTTTCGAGGAAATGGTACGTGGTGTTTCAAAGGAAATAAATTTGCGTCGCAGAGTGGTTTGTGACAAATGCAAAGGTAGTGGCGCTGAACCAGGATCACCAGAAGAAACTTGCCCGACTTGTAAGGGAAGTGGCAAAGTGCGCAAAGACGTGCGCAGTTTTCTCGGTTCTTTTTCACAAATAACAACATGTCCGAAATGTCATGGCAGGGGAAAATTTGTCAAAAATCCTTGCAAGGAGTGCGGTGGAGATGGGCGGACGGTGCGTGAGGAAAAAATAAAGATTGACATTCCCGCGGGAATTGACAATGGTCAAACCCTTTCCGTACATGGTGGTGGTGAAGCAGGTGAGCGTGGTGCTCAAAGTGGTGATCTTTATGTCTTGGTACATGTTCGTCAGCACGAGAACTTTGTACGTGAAGGGCAAAATATTCGTTCTGATCAGCACATTTCTTTTTCTAAAGCGACCTTGGGTAGCAAAATTGATGTGGAAACAATTGATGGACATGTGAATATGAAAGTTCCTTCAGGTACGCAGTCAGGGGAAGTGTTTCGCATCAAAAGCAAAGGGGTTCCGACCCTGGGACGCAACAGTCGCGGCGATCATTTGGTAAAAATCATTGTTGATGTACCCAAGAACATTTCTCGCGCGCAAAGAAAGATTATTGAGAATTTAGAAAGAGAAGGGCTATAAATTACAAAAACTTCATTTAGCAAAATCGCAGACGTCGAGCGTCTGCGTTTTTTTTTGTTTAGTTTGGGAGCTGAATTCCCTTAATAATAACTTCTGGTGTATAATAAAAAAAGATAAAAATTCAGAAAAAACACTATATGGAAACAAAAAATGATTTAAGTGGGCTGTTTGCACCAAAATCTGTTGCGATCGTAGGCGCTTCGGACAAGCCGGGCAAGGTGGGTACGGTAATTGCGCAAAATATTTCGCAGCTTGGTTTTGAGGGAAAAACATATTATGTGAATCAGTCTGTCCAGGAACTGTATGGTCAAAAATGCTATGCGGCATTAAGCGAGATTGAGGACGACGTTGATCTTGCTATAATTGCTGTTCCGGCGCAATTTGTCATTGATGTTGTGCAGAGTGCTGTTGAAAAAGTGAAAAATTTCGCGATCATTTCCGCAGGTTTTGCTGAGACGGGCGCTGAAGGAAAAGCTCGCGAAGAAGAACTTTTGACTATTGCTGAAGAATATAACTTGAATATTTTGGGTCCAAATTGCTTGGGCTTTATTATTCCTGGATTGAAATTGAACGCTTCTTTTGCCGGTGGCATGCCTGAATCTGGCAATATTTCTTTTATTTCCCAATCTGGTGCCTTGGCTGTAGCAATTATGGATATTGCCAAAAAAGAGAATTTGCGTTTTTCCAATATTGTTTCTGTCGGAAACAAAATGCAACTCGGAGAAGCGGAGCTTTTGGAATATTTGGAAAATGACGATAGCACAAAGGTTATAGGCATGTATTTGGAAGGAATAAAAAATGGACCGTCTTTTATTGAAGTTGCTCGGCGTGTTTGTGCCAAGAAACCAATTGTGGTTCTGAAGGCTGGCAAAACCGCCAAGGCGCAAAAAGCAATTTCTTCCCACACTGGCGCACTTGCCGGCAGTGATAAGATTATGGATGTGGCCTTTGAAAAAGCGGGTGTGTTGCGCACAGAAACTTTGGAAGATTTTTTTGCTCTGCTTAAACTATTTTCATTTTCCCAGGCTCAAAAAGAAGGCAAAGTTGCAGTGATAACCAATGCTGGCGGTGCGGGAGTGATAACCACGGATGCATTTAAGGACCGTTCGATAGAATTGATTTCACTTTCCGAAAATTCCAAAAACGAATTGAAAAAATTTCTACCAGCGGAATCTTCTCTGGAAAATCCAATTGATGTGCTTGGAGATGCCAAAGAAGATCGCTATGCTGCTGCCTTGGAAGTGCTAGATAAAGAAGATGTTGATTCGATTGTCTGCGTTTTGACTCCGCAAGAGCAAACGCCCGTTGATGAGATTGCTAAAGTAATTTCGGGTTTTGCGCAAAAAACATCGAAAAACATCGTTACCTCATTTATTGGAGGTGAAAAAATTGAAAATGGCATAGCCTATCTTGAGGCATGTTCAGTTCCTAATTTCAAATATCCAGAACAGGCCGTAAACGCTCTAAGCTCGTATTTCAATTGGAATAGCAAAATTGCATCTTGGAAAAATATAGAGACTTATAGAGTCAATGAGCTGCGCAAGTCTCAAACGGCAGAAATTATTTCCCGAGCGAAAAATGCTGGCAAAAAAGCACTGCTGTTTTCTGAGGCTGCCGGTCTCATGGCTGCATATGGCATAAAGACGGTTGAAGCATATGATGTCACAATGGGCATTAATATTCCGGAAGATGTTACATATCCTGTAGTAGTTAAAGTTGATAGTGACACCGTGTTGCACAAAACCGATAAACAAGGACTTATTCTCGGAGTAAAAAATAAAGAGCAGCTGGAAAATGCTAGAAACATTATCGCTCAAAATTTTCCAGGCGAAAAGATGATCGCTCAACCGATGAAAGATAAACATGCGGAAATAATTTTGGGAATTACTCATGACAGTGTTTTTGGTCCAATCATAGCTTTTGGCTTGGGTGGTATTTATACGGAAGTTTTTAAAATGGTGGACTTTTTGATTCCGCCAATGAATGAAGACGATATTGTTAAAGCAATTCGTGATAGCAAGATCTCTTTTCTGTTCGAAGGTGTTCGTGGACAAGCTGGATGTGATATTAATGAATTTGCCAGAATACTAAAAGGCTTGATGGAATTTGCCTTGGAAGCTAAGGAATTGAAGGAATTTGATATCAATCCGTTATTTGTCTATAATGATGGCAGAGAATCGCTGGCGGTTGATGTGAAAATAATATTTTAACACCAAACGAATTACGAATCCATTACGAATTTACGTATATACGAAAAGTAAATACAAACCAATCTAGGATATTTGTGCATTTGTATATTTGTAAAAGATTTGTATTTTCGTTGGGATATTATGGAAAAACCAAAAATTCTTATCGTGGAAGATGATGTTTCAATGAGAAGCATATACGCTGAAGTTTTTCAGTCTGCTAATTATCAAGTATTGGAAGCAAATGATGGCGTGGAGGGATTGGATATGGCGACTCGCGAGCTTCCGGACGTAATATTTACTGGTATTATTATGCCTCGAATGGACGGATTTGAAATGATTACAGCGTTGCAGAAAAATGTTGGTACATCGAAAATTCCCGTCGCCATATGTTCTCATATGGGTAGAGAAATGGATCAGCAAAGAGCGAATCAGCTCGGGGTCAAGGACTTCCTTACACGTGATTCTGTTACTCCTGCTGAGACTGTGCAAAGAATAAATGCGCTCTTGATTAAGGGTGGTGATATTTTCAGAATTTTTTTCGATACAAATGCTTTAGATGCGCCAAAGTTGGCCGAAAATTTGAAATTTAATCCAAATTATCAATGTTTTTCTTGTAATGGAAAAATGGTGTTGCAATTGAAACTCGCTAACCCAAAAGAAAGATTTTTTGAAGCGAAATTTATCTGTCCAAATTGTGGTTGGGAGGTTAAATAAGGGAGATCTAATTTGTCTGCTCGCTTGGCTTTGCGAAGTGGGCAGGTGGGCGAATAACAATCGAATGACTCGAATGAAAATCGAAGACAGAATATGGTGAAATGGAATGTTAAAAATATAAAAACAGAGGATAAAATAAATATTGCGGATGTATGCAAAATGCATCCTGTTTTGGCGAGGATTATGCGAGGCAGGGGCATCAGTTCTTGTGAAGCGGCGGATTCTTTTTTGAATCCTGACTATATTTTGCACATGCACGATCCATTTCTTTTTTCACGAATGGAAAAAGTAATGGAACGCGTAAAAAAGGCGCGTGAAAAAAAAGAAAAGGTGGCGATATTCGGAGACTATGATGCCGATGGCATAACCTCTACTATAATTTTACGTGAAACGCTTGAACAATTGGGACTTAAATGCACAGTCTATATTCCTGACAAAAAAGTTGAAGGATATGGTTTGAATAAAACAGCAATCGAATATTTCAAAAAACAAGATGTAACTCTTATTTTTACAGTCGATTGCGGTATAACCAACATTGAACAAATCGCATATGCAAAAACTGCCGGGTTGGAAACGATAGTAATCGATCATCATCAACCGCAGGCTGAGCTTCCTGATGCTTTGGTCATTATCAATCCGCACATGAAAGATAGTGGTTATCCTTTTGCGCAATTGGCAGGAGTCGGTGTGGCTTTTAAAGTGGTTCAAGCGCTATATAGCCGTTTCATGCCGGAAAACGTGCAGCAGACGAAATGGCTTTTGGATCTAGTGGCGATTGGCACAATTGCTGATTGTGTGCCTTTGATTGATGAAAATCGTGTAATTGCCAAATTTGGCCTAGTTGTACTTTCCAAGACACGCCGCACTGGAATTCGTGAACTGTGCAAAGTTGGTCGAATTGATTTTGAATCTCCGGAGGCTCAATCAGATGCGCAAAAAGTTTCTTTCTATATTGCGCCGCGTATCAATGCGGCTGGCAGAATTGATCACGCCAATATCGCCTATGAATTGCTTTCCACGAATGACGAAGTGATTTCTCGCGATCGCGCTTTGGAAATTGAAGGACATAATCAAAAGCGACAGAAAGTTACTGAACAAATCGCACAGGAAGTGCGCGTGGTTGCCGAAAACCTATATAAGGACAAAGCGATGATTTTTGGAATTGGTGAGCATTTCCCAATAGGTGTGGTCGGTCTGGTTGCTGGCAAAATTACTTCCGAATATAATAAGCCGGCTATCATCTTGCAAAAGGGAGAAAATGAAAGCAAGGGGTCGCTACGTAGCATTCCGTTGATTAATATTTTCGACGCTCTGACAAAGTGTAGTGATTTATTGTTGAAATTCGGTGGTCATGCGCAGGCCGCAGGCATAACCATAGCTAATGAAAAATTGGAAGTATTTCATGATAGATTGCTTGAAATAGTTGAAGAAATGGTTGATGGTGTTGATATTGCGCCAGAACTGCTTATTGATGTTATGGTCGAATCATTCGAAATTGATTTTGATTTACTTTCCGGTTTGGAAAAAATGCGGCCGTTCGGAGAAGGCAACCCTGAGCCGATCATGCTCATGGAAAATCTACTAGTTGATGAAGCGCGTATTGTCGGTAATGGCCAAAAACATTACAAATTGAAATTGCGCGCCCAGGATAGTCCCAAAATTTTTGACGCGATTTGCTGGAAAGGTGTGGAAAAATACGGCACACTCTCTGTTGGTAAAACAGTGGATGTTGTTTTCACTCTGAAAAAAGACGAATGGAATGGGAATCGCAAGTTGCAGTTTAATGTGGTAGATATAAAGATTCGTGTTGAATAAATGTTTAGCTGCTATATTTAGAAAAAAATCAAAAATCAAAATGCAAAAATCAAAATAATCCATGCAGAAATTTAGGACACAAATTCTTTTTGAATTTTTTCTCTGACATTTTGCATTTTGATATTTGCATTTTGCATTAACTATGCGTATTGCTTTAATTCACGACTATCTTGTTCAATATGGGGGAGCCGAAAGGGTGCTCGAGTGTTTTGCCGAGCTTTTTCCGCATGCCCCAATCTATACTTTGGTCTACGATAAAGACGCAATGCATGGTGTTTTCGAGA
The DNA here is from genome assembly GCA_964500125.1 of uncultured Bdellovibrionales bacterium. Taxonomy (GTDB): domain Bacteria; phylum Patescibacteriota; class Minisyncoccia; order Moranbacterales; family GWC2-37-73; genus CAZAFB01. The sequence continues at coordinate 16,549 of CAZCMV010000015.1, forward strand.
ATCGCAAAATTCATACTTCTTTTTTGCAGAAATTTCCGTTTGCTAAAAAACGACATCGCCTTTTCCCGATGCTTATGCCAATGGCGATTGAACAATTTGACTTTTCTCAATATGATGTTGTGCTTTCGGACTCTTCCAGTTTTGCCAAGGGCATCATTACCAAACCTGGAACACTGCACATTTGCTACATGCATACGCCGATGCGTTATGCTTGGGATGACTGTCAAAAATACACTCAGGATTTTTATTTCCCCGAATTTATCAAACGATTCGTGCCGTTTGCCATGAATTATTTGCGCGTTTGGGACAAAGTTAGCGCTGATAGAGTTGATTGTCTTATAGCTAATTCGCAGTTTGTGGCCAATCGTATTAGAAAATATTATAAAAAAGATTCAACCGTTATTCATCCACCTGTCGCCTTGGAAAAATTCCAACCGAGAAATAATTTTGCCGCAGAAAAAAAAGAAGATTATTATTTAATGGTTGGAAGGTTGATTGCTTATAAAAGAAATGACATTGCCATTAAAGCGTTTAACGAATTGAAGTTGCCTTTGAAAATTATCGGACGAGGACCGGAGCTTAATAGGCTCAAAAAAATAGCCGGGCCGACAATTGAATTCTTGGGTCGAGTCGATGACAATAAATTAGCTGAGTATTATAGCAATTGCAAAGCATTCATCTTTCCTCAAGAAGAAGATTTTGGTATTGTGGCAATCGAAGCGCTTGCTTCGGGTCGACCTTTGATCGCATATCGGGGCGGAGATATTCCCGAACATATGGAAGAAGGGAAGATGGGCGTACTTTTCGACAAGCAGACACCCAAGGATGTTGTTGCAGCGGTCAAAAAGATCGAAAATATGAATTTTGATTCCGAGTATATCAGAAACAAAGTGCTCAAGTTTGACAAAGAAATATTTAAGGCTAAGATAAAAGACTATGTGCAAAAAGCCTCAGAAGATCACAAAAAAATACCTTAGTAAATAGCCAAGAGACAAGATACAAGGTACAAATAAATTCCAAATTTCAAAAATCAATAACCAAAGCGGGTGTGGAAATTTGGTTATTAAAAATTGGTTTTTGAATATTGTTTGGTTATTGTTTCTTGTAATTTGTATTTTGCGTAAGCTTATGGAGCTAAAAGAATTTATCAAAGTTTTCTGGAATTATCGCAAGACCTTTGTTTTGGTGACAGCAATGACAATTGCTCTGGCTTTTGCATGGCATTTACTTTTGCCCCAAAACTATTCCGCTTCTCTCATGCTCAATGTGACGCGCACAGGCACGCAGCAGACTAGCGAATATGCCTATGATGATTTCTATCGTCTGCAAGCCGACGAGCGTTTTGCGGATACGGTCGTGAGGTGGCTTGGTGATCCGCGCATCATTTCGGATATTTATTCTTCTGCCAAGGTTTCCATGCATCCCAGTGAATCCCTGGGAGCTAAAAGACTTTCTTCGCAAATGATTAGCGTTACTTTTGCTTCGCCGACCGTCGAATATGCTAAAAAGACAGCCAGTTCGATTGTTGATATATTAAACAAACAAACTGAAGAATTAAATAAGCAACAAAAACAATCAACCTGGTTCTATATTTTGGGTAGTGAACCTGTCATTACTGTCGCCGGTTGGCCCTGGCCCAAAGTTCTTGTCGCATCACTTTTAGTCGGCGCCTTCCTCGCTTTCTGGACTGTGCTTCTGCGGCATTATTTTGAGAAGTAAAAAAACTGCAAAATGTAAATAACTATTTTGCAGTTTATTTTTAGCAGAAAATGCCTTTCATGAGGCATTTTATTGTATAAAAAAACAACAGATACTTAAATCTATTATACTCCTTTTTACCCTAAAAGTCAAGGGTTGGCGGATGGGTTTAATAGGCGTATGATTAAAGACTATTCAGATTGAAGAGTTAAGAAGCTAATAGGCCTAATGCCTAAAAGTTGAATGCGTATAGGTATTGATATCAGATGTCTTGTTGACGGGAAAAGAACCGGAGTGGAAGAATACACGCTGGGGCTTTTGGAAAATGTTTTTCAAGTGGACGATAAAAATGAATACGTTTTGTTTATTAACTCTTGGAAACCACCCAAATTTAATGCGGAAATATTTTCCCAATATCCCAATGTGAAAGTAAGGCAATTTCATGTGCCTAACAAAATTCTCAATTTTTGCTTTTGGTATCTGGGTTGGCCGAAAGTTGACAGGATGCTTGGTGGCGTGGATTTATTTTTCATGCCTAACATCAATTTCATCGCGCTTTCCAAGGATGTAAAAATGGTTTTAACTATTCACGATTTGTCATTTGAAAGATTTCCGGAAATGTTTTCACTCAAACGTCGTCTGTGGCACACCATAATAAATCCCAGGAAACTTTGCCAGAGGGCGGACAGGATAATTGCTGTTTCTGATTCGACGCGTGAGGATATAATCCAGCTGTATAAAATAAATCCGGAAAAGGTTCAGCGTATTTATAATAGTGTCAGTGAGCAATGTGAAATGATTGATCGCAATAATGGCAAGCTTTTGGAAATCAAGGAAAAATATCGGTTGCCATATTCGTTTATTCTTTTTTTGGGAACAGTAGAGCCACGCAAAAATGTTGTGGCGATAGCGCGCGCTTTCGATGCACTTAAGTCTTTGGCGCATCCTGAGATGGAAAAAATAAAATTGGTAATTGCCGGTGGCAGAGGCTGGAGCACGGAGCCGATATTTGATGAATTGCGTGCTTGCAAGCATACGAAAGATATTTTATATATAGGCAAAGTTGATGATGTGGACAAACCGGCGCTATATAACCTTGCTTCTGTTTTTGTTTTTCCTTCATATTTTGAAGGATTTGGCATGCCGGTTTTGGAGGCGATGAAATGTGGCGTACCTGTTGTGACTTCGCATACTTCCTCTTTAGGAGAAATCGTAGCGGAGGCAGGAATTTTGGTGCACCCCCAAAAACCGCAAGAACTTTCTGATGCCTTGAAAGAAGTGTTGCTTAGTCGTGAACTTTCCGATAGATTGAAATTATCAGGGCTTCGTCGCGCCTGCATGTTCAGTTGGCGCACGGCAGCGAAAGAATTCTTGGATTTAGTTGGTTCTTTAACAGGGTAGAATACAAAAGAAAGGAGTTTACATGAAAAGAAGACCCGGAATTTTGAAAAAAAATAATAGTTGCAGAGAAAGTTGTTTCAATAAGTCCAATAAATTTTCAAAAGGAGGGAATAGGAGAAATATCAGAAGAAATATTAGCATTGACCGTCATGCAATGCTCCTGGAAGAGATTTTTTTCTTCAAAAATATGCTGCCGGCAATTTTCTGGTAGGATAGGTTTCTCGTGGGAACTCCACTTCGAGCAGCTCTTGCGAGCTGCTTTTTTCATATCTTAATAAGTGGTAAAATAAAGGCAAAACTTTAATCATAAAAGCTAGTGAAGCTATAAGCTAAAAGCTATGAAAATCGGTATCGACGCGCGCTTCTTTGGTTCCATCGGTAAAGGGCTAGGACGCTATACGCAGAAATTAGTTGAATATCTCGAACAAATTGATAGAGAGAATCAATATGTTGTTTTTCTGCGTCAAGAAAATTTTGACGAATATATACCGAAAAATCCCAATTTTAAAAAAGTGTTGGCTGATTATCGATGGTACAGTTTTTCTGAACAGTTTAATATGCCACTTTTGCTCAGAAAATACAATTTGGATCTGGTGCATTTTCCGCATTTCAATGTGCCGCTTTTTTATCGCAAGCCATTCATAATCACGGTGCATGACTTGATTCTGTTGCATTTTCCGACTGTGCGCGCCACAACACACAACAAAATTTTTTATTGGCTCAAGTTTTTGGCCTATCGTTTGACAATCAGTCGCGCTCTCAAAAAAGCAAATCATGTTGTCACTGTTTCGGAGTTTACAAAAAACGATATCCTTTCTTGTTATAAAATTTCCAAAAATAAAATAAGTGTTACTTATGAAGCTTGTGAAAATAGTTGCCTGGCATTTCGGAAAAATGATGGTCAGATTTTAGATAAATATGGTATAATGAATCAGTACTTTTTGTACGTGGGAAACGCTTATCCGCACAAGAATTTGGAAAATCTTTTGCTCGCTTTTGCCGCCTATCAAAAGGAAAATAAGGAGGCACAGTTAGTATTGGTGGGCAAGGAAGATTATTTCTACGCACGACTAAAAAGGTTTGTAGATGATAAAAAAATTCCAAACGTTGTTTTTCCTGGTTTTGTTCCAGATGAGGATCTGGGAGTGGTGTATAAAAACGCTTTGGCATATGTATTTCCTTCGCTCTATGAAGGATTTGGTTTGCCGCCGCTGGAGGCTATGTCTTATGGTGCTCCTGTAATTTCTTCGGATCATGCCTGTATGAAAGAAATTCTTGGTAGTGCGTCACTTTTTGTTGATGCAAGCAAGGAGGATGAAATTACAAAAGCTATGAAAACCATTTCTGGCAATCAAGAATTGCGTAATGATCTGATACAAAAAGGATACAATAGAATCGGTTGCTATGATTGGAAAAAAATGGCCGAAAATACGTTAAATATATATCAGAAGACAAAAACAAAATAAAATAATAATGATAAAACAATCTTTTGATAGACATTTTCAAGAACATATCGCAGGCAGTTCCAAACAAAGAATGCCTTTTAGGCGTGTTGGTGTTCAACAAGAAAAAGTTAACAGGACCGAAAGAGAAATGCCGATTTTTGAAATTTCTAAATCGCAAGAAATCCCAAAGAAAACGGAAGAGATAAAAATAAAAACACATCCGTCGCGTGAACAACAAATTTTTAAAAACAGAATCGATGACAGAGTTCAATTGCGAAGATCGAACGTCGATTCTGATGTAAATCAGATTGAAATTAAAAAATCTGAAATATTCAAACCGAGGCTCAGTGTTCAGCAGCAACTGGAAAAAAGGAGATTGGAGCGTGAAATTGTAATGTCTTTGTATGAACCTCGTGATGTCAATAATGATAAAACAGAGGCTGGCAAAAGTGAAATCGGATCAGACGGGAAAGAAAGTTTTGAATTGGAGGATAGATTTTCTGAAAAATACGCGCAAACGCAAGATTATTTTTGTTGTGGAGATAAAATTCCTGAAAGAAATGAAGCTGGCTATAAAAGAAAATCAAGCAGGAAATCTTTTATAAAAAAAAGTAAAGATTTGATAAATTTGTTTAGAATTTCTAACTTGTTTGTTCCAAGTGTTACTCCTAGATTAGTAGTTTATTCTTTTGTCATTTGTTCCATGTTTGTTGCTGGAAGCATAGGAATTTTTGCTTATGTTAAAAAAGGACTGAACATGCAAAGTATGGTTTTAGGTGTGAGTCAAGAAGGAATTGAATCTTTTCAAAATGCCGCACTGGCGTTTTCTGATAGTGATACGGAATCTTCAATAAGAGAATTTTCGCGAGCTGAAAAAAAGTTTTCCAAAGCTTCCGATGACATTGACGAATTGGGAGTTTTGTTGGTTGATGCCTCCAAATATGTGCCGGTATTTTCAAAAATATCATCGGGAAAATATTCCATGCAAGCTGCTGAAGATCTTTCCGCTGCTGGAAAAGAAATCGCTCAAGTTATTGATATAGTTTCCGTTATTAAAAATCCTATTTCTAATAAAGGTAATGAAAGCATCTCTATTTTGGGAGTGTTTCTTGATTCAAAGCCTCATGTCATAAAAGTTCGAGAGAAACTTATTTCTGCAAGGAATGCTTTGGAAAATGTAAATATAAATGATTTTCCCGAAGATAAAAGAGATGAATTTGTGCTTCTCAGGAGAGAATTGCCAAGCATAATTTCAATCTGCGATGTTTTCATAGCAAATGCCGATATTTTTGCTGATCTTTTTGGTGCAAATGGTCCACGCAAATATCTTTTTCTTTTTCAAAATAATAATGAAATGAGGCCAACTGGTGGTTTTATTGGCAGTTATGGACTTTTGGATATTTCCAATGGCAAAATACGCAATTTCTTTATTGATGGAATTTTTAATCCAGATGGTCAGTTGAAAGAAAAAATTGTGCCGCCCAGTCCAATTCAAAAAATGAGTGCGGCCTGGAGTTTGCATGATAGCAATTGGTGGCCTGATTTTCCCACTTCAGCCAAGGAGGCTGTTAGGTTTTATGAAAAAACAGGCGGACCGACAGCAGATGGTGTGATTACACTTACTCCAGTGGTTATGCAGAAATTTTTGGAGATTACCGGTCCAATTGAGATGTCAGAATATGGTGTTACTTTGGATGCGAATAATTTTATCGAAAAAACTCAATATGAAGTGGAGGTGGATTATGATAAAGAAGAAAATAAGCCAAAGAAAATTCTTTCAGATTTGGCGCCGATAGTTTTGGATAAATTGTTAGGTTCTCATGATCCCCAAACAGTTTCCAGGGTGATATTGGCTCTTTCTGACGCATTGACGCAAAAGCACATTTTGCTTTATAGCGATAACAAAGAATTGCAAGAACTTATCTCCAAACAGGGATGGTCCGGAGAAGTTTTGTCGTCAGAAAAAGATTATTTAAGCGTGATTAACACTAATGTAAATGGATTTAAGACGGATGGCGTTGTTGATGAAAACATAACACATGAAGCAGAAATAAGAAACGATGGCAGTGTTGTTGATACGGTCACCATAACTAGAATTCACAAGGGAGGAGACTCTGAATTTGAATGGTGGAACAAAGTTAATTGTGATTATATGCGAGTTTACGTGCCGAAAGGCTCGACTTTGTTAGAAGTGAGCGGTCAGACAAGGGAATTTACTGATCCACCACTTGATTATGATGCTCTTAATTTCAAGCGTAACGCAATGGTGATGGAAGAAGAGTCTTCAATGCTTGTTGATGAGAAGACAGGGACAAGGATATATGAGCAATTCGGAAAAACTGTTTTTGCAAACTGGGTTTATGTTAGTCCCAAAGAAAACGTTACTATAACATACAAATATGTGTTGCCTTTCAAATTATTCCAAGTAAGTTCCTCAAATGGCTCAATGCATGACACATATTCATTGGTTGCGCAGAAACAATCCGGAAGTATCGGTAGCTCACTTATTTCCTCCGTGTCTTTTCCGGAAACATATGATTTCAAATGGAAAACCCCCAATAATGCTAAGCAGGAAAACCGGAAAATATCCAATGAAACCACTCTCGATACCGACCACTTCTTCGGCTTCGTGTTTGAGAAGAAGTAGCGCTTGCTGGTTTAGTTTTAATGTAGTATTTTAGTCTGGTGTGTAAAGATTAAATAAAACCAACGAAATATCTGTTTCGACTCGATTGCAAAAGTCGAATCAAGGCGAGCAAATATTTTACGAATATATCAATGAAAACACTTAGAAGCCATTGCATTTGATTCGTGTTTGTTGGGTAGTCATATTGTCTACAGAGAGCATAATAAATTTGGCTTGAATCGCATAATTTAGAATGATCAAAAAAATAGTCAAAAGCAAATTTTTAAATGAGAAGCCGACGCAGTCCGTTGCGGCGGCGGCTTTGATTATTTCTTTGGCGGGAGTGGCCAGCCGCGTATTGGGGATTTTGCGTGATCGTATTTTAGCGGGACAGTTCGGAGCAGGGGACACACTCGATGCTTATTATGCCGCTTTTCGTGTGCCTGATTTGCTCTACAACCTTTTGATAGCAGGAGCATTGAGCGCTGCTTTTATTCCCGTGTTTACGGAATTTGTTGCAAAAAAGAAAGAGATTGAAGCTTGGAGAATGGCTTCCGGCATTCTGACTTTGCAAATTTTGGTGATGGCTTCGATTTCTCTTGTTTGTGCATTTTTTGTACCTTTTTTGATAAAGCTGATTTCTCCTGGTTTTTCAGGAGAAAAACTGCAATTGACTGTTTGTTTGACCAGAATCATGTTCCTTAGTCCTTTATTTCTCGGTATCAGCGCCATATTTGGCGGAATACTTGTTTCATATAAGAAATTTTTGTTATATTCTCTTGCTCCGGTTTTATATAATGTCGGCATTATAATCGGAGCCCTTTTCTTTGTGCCGGCAATGGGTACTGCAGGTCTCGCCTGGGGTGTGGTTTTGGGAGCATTGATGCATGCCCTTATTCAATATCCTTCAGTTAAGATGACAGGATTCAAATATCATTGCTCGTTAATAAAATTGTTTCTGGATAAAGATATTAGAAAAGTGGTTAAATTGATGATCCCACGCACCCTTTCCGTTGCGGTAACCCAAATAAATTTTTTGGTGATAACGATATTTGCTTCCACTTTGGCGGCCGGAAGTCTTGCTGTCTTTAATTTTGCCAATAATATTCAAAGCGCTCCTCTTGGGCTTTTTGGCGTATCATTTGCCATAGCGGTTTTTCCGACATTGGGCATGTTTGCTGCAAAAGATGACATGGATGGTTTTGTTAGCATATTTTCCAAAACAGCAAGACAAATTTTATTTTTTGTGATTCCTTTGAGTGGTTTGATTTTTGTTTTGCGTGCCCAGATAGTGCGTGTGGTTTTAGGTAGTGGAAAATTTGATTGGGAAGATACTATTTATACTTTTCAGACGTTGGGATTTTTGGTACTCAGTCTTTTCGCCCAATCCCTGATACCTTTGCTGACAAGAGCTTTTTATTCGATTCAAAATACTAGAAAACCTTTTTATATAGCACTGGTAAGTGAGGCGGTGAACATCTTAACGGTAATTATGCTTATTGGAAAACTAGAGGTCTTTGGTCTTGCGATAGCTTTTTCGCTCTCCAGCTTTGTCAACATGATTTTGCTTGCTGTCTTTTTGCGCAAGGAAATAGGCAGGCTTGATGGGGGAATAATCGCTTCTAGTGTAAGTAAAATTTTGCTGGCAACTCTTATGGGAGGAATATTTGCTCAAATTTCCAAATATCTTATCGGTTCAAGAGGCGAACTGGACACTTTTGCGGAAATTTTTGTACAGCTAATTATAGCCGGAGGTGTTTTTGTTGCCGTGTTTGCTTTGGCAAGTTATTATCTGAAGTCAAGAGAATTTTTTCAATTTACGGAATCCATCACGCGAAAAGTTTTCAAAGCCAAAAAGGTTATCACGGAGGACACTCACGAAGTTTCGGGTATCTCTTGACAAAAGGCTTTGAGAGTGCTATAATTAAAAATCAGTATCAAAAACCGCGCCTAGGCGCTATCAAAGCATAAAGGGAGGGCTTTATGTTAAAAATGGTTTTTATGGTTCTGTTTTCCGTAGTTTTTTGTATTCCAGTGTTTGCCGCAACCGAAGAGGAAGAAACCAATTTGGATCGGCTGGTTCTGTCGCTCAGCACCAAAGCGTTGCATGAGGCAAATCATGCCACGGAAGAAAAATGGGAAAATTCTGTTGTGGGCGTTATTGCTCAGACGGCGGAAGATTTTTCAAACTTCCGCTGCCCAGTATATCGGCAGGATTCTGAAATTGTGCGAGAGGCATTCGAGCTGGCTTTCAAAGATGGAAAGCTAAGTGAAGAATGGTTTGAGGCTTTTTCGCAGATGGTTGCTGAGGTGAGCGGTGGCGTTGCAAGCGTGGAACTTGCCTCGGGATCGCCTATTCTCGATCTCATGCCTGTTTCTTATCAAGTTCTGAAAATTTCAAGAGAGGGTCGCAGCATGACGTTTGTACTTATGCCTTCGACCTACGTGGGCTGCGAAGAGAAAGCTTTTTCTGCAAATAGCCCAAGATTCTCTCTTTTGGAATGAAAGTAAGAGTATTAGTGATTAATGCTTATGCGCCCCTTGGCAGATTCTACCAAGTGGGCGTTTTTTCTTGCCCAAAATCTTTTTTGCCTGTACACTGGGCTATGAAAGTTATGAATTTAAATAAAAAAATGGATAACCAGAAGTTTGTTAGAAATTTTTGCATAATAGCCCACATAGATCACGGAAAGTCAACTCTCGCGGATCGTCTTTTAGAAGTGACTAGTACTGTGGAAAAGCGCAAAATGAAGGAACAATTACTTGATTCGATGGATTTGGAAAGAGAAAGGGGAATTACGATCAAACTGCAGCCGGCAAGAATGAACTACAATTATCAAGATACAAGATACAAGATACAAGATACAAAAAATAATCAAGATACAATATCCAAAAAACAAACAATAGTAAATCAACAATCGCAAATCGAAAATACTGAGTACACACTGAATTTGATTGATACTCCAGGGCATGTCGATTTTGGTTATGAGGTGTCACGCTCGCTTGCCGCTGTGGAAGGTGCGGTGCTTTTGGTTGACGCAACCAAAGGTGTGCAGGCGCAGACACTTTCCAATTTGTACCAAGCAATAGAGCAAGGACTTGAGATAATACCGGTAGTAAATAAGGTAGATTTGCCAAATGCGAATGTGGAAAAAACCAAACAGGAAATTATCCATGTGCTTGGCTGCAAACACGAAGAAATTTTGGAAGCTTCAGGTAAGACTGGAATGGGCGTTCCGGAAATTCTAAGAACGATTGTAGAAAAGGTTCCTGCGCCAAAGGGAAATCTTGCTAAGCCTTTGCGCGCCTTGATTTTTGATTCCAAATATGATACATACAAAGGCGTTTTGGCATATGTGCGTATTGTAGACGGTTCGATCAAGCGTGATGATGAAATTGAAATGATGGCGACTGGCAAAGAAAGCTCTGTAGTGGAAGTGGGCTACTTTAAGCCCGATCTTTTGATAACTGGAGAATTGGTAGCGGGTGATATCGGTTATATTGCTACGGGACTTAAAAGTGTGGAACACTGTCGCGTGGGTGATACGATAAGTGTTGCAAATGAAAAGATAAAGGTAAAAAGACTTCCCGGGTACAAGGATGTGCGGCCAGCGGTTTATGCCAGTCTATATCCGATTGAAGGCGATGAATATAACATCATGCGCGATTCGTTGGAAAAGCTCAAACTCAACGACGCATCTTTCACTTTTGAACCGGAAAGCAATCCGGCGCTTGGCAAAGGTTTTCGTTGTGGCTTTTTGGGACTGCTTCATTTGGAAATTATCAAAGAACGTCTAGAAAGGGAATTTAATTTTTCTCCGACCATCACTACTCCCAGCGTTGTTTTCGAAGTTAAGTTAAAAGACTCCGAAGAAGTGCGTCGGATTTATTCCGCAATAGATATGCCTGACCCATCTTCCGTTGAATCAATCGCCGAACCTTTCGTGAAGCTGGACATCATTTCGCCGGCGACTTATCTTGGCAACATCATGGCGCTGATGGGCAACTTGCGTGGGGAATATAAAAACACTGAATATATCGATGAAGAACGCATCCTTCTTTCATTCGAAGTGCCTTTGACTGACATTATTGTGAACTTCCACGATGATTTGAAAAGCGTTTCTTCCGGCTATGCTTCAATGAATTATGAATTTTCGGAATATAACGTTTCCGATTTAGTGAAGATGGATATTTTGGTTGGTGGTGAACCCGTGGAAGCGCTGTCGCGCATCGTGCCGCGCCAGTGGGCTCATTCGGAGGGAAAGAAGGTGGTGGAAAAACTCGCTGGCGCGATTCCTCGTCAAAACTTCGCTATTCCGATCCAGGCAGCACTGGGTGGAAAAGTTATCGCTCGCGAAACAGTGAAGCCATATCGCAAAGACGTGATTGCTAAACTATATGGTGGTGATGTGACACGCAAAAACAAACTTTTGGATAAGCAGAAAAAAGGCAAGAAAAAAATGAAAAGTGTTGGCAAGGTAAATATCCCATCCGAAGCGTTTTTGGCAGTTTTGAAAAGATAGTTTTTTTATGATATAATTAAAACATTCATAGACTTGTTTTTAAAATTTCCAATCTAAAATAAATCCCATATGTCTCAAACCAAAAAAGCTTCCGTTTTGGTATATTCTCTCATAATCATGA
>CAZCMV010000016.1:0-27572 GCA_964500125.1 uncultured Bdellovibrionales bacterium
ATTCCTTTAATTTTGCTAAATCCAGAGTGTTACCTATGTATCTCATCTTCTTCATTATCTCTCGGTGGATAATAGTGGGTATAAATTGTTTGTAATTTTAGATTGATTTATCATGCTGCGACTGGTATAATGCAGTAACCCTGAAGCATGAAATATGAATCAAGAATCTCATACTCCATAATTCATACTTCATAAATCATAATTCATCCTCAAAGTGGCACGAGAAACACAACAATTCAAACCAAAAAATGCTGCACACAAACAAACGGACGGCATGCGTATTCCCCCACACAACCTTGAAGCGGAAATGTCTGTTTTAGGTTCTTTGATGTTGGACAAAGACGCGATCATTAAAATCGCTGATCTGCTCAAACCGGGAGATTTCTATAAAGACGCACACAACACCATCTACGAAGTGATTTTGGATCTATATGAAAGACGCGAGCCGATTGACGTACTCAGTATTGCCAACAAACTCGATGAAAACAAAAGACTGGAAGAAGTCGGGGGTTCGAGTTATGTAGCTTCACTTGTAAGCGTCGTACCCAGCGCTTCGCATGTAACACACTATGCAAAAGTAGTTCAAAAAAAAGCTTTATTAAGGCGTCTCATCACTGCTGCTACAGAAATCGTAGAAGTTGGCTATCAGGAAGGTGAAGATATTGAAAAGATTTTGGATGAAGCCGAGCAGAAACTTTTTGCCGTATCGCAAAAATATATCAAGCAGGATTTTGTACCCATTCGATCCATTTTGGAATCCGCTTTTAATCGCATTGATGAGTTGCACCGCGAAGGTGACAAATTCCGCGGCATTCCGACAGGTTTTGTTGATTTGGACAATATCTTGGCCGGTCTGCAAAAGTCAGACCTGGTCATTTTAGCCGCTCGTCCTTCCGTGGGAAAAACATCTTTTGCTCTTGACCTTGCTCGTCACGCTGCAGTGCGAGAAAAAGTTCCCGTGGGCATGTTCTCTTTGGAAATGTCCTCAGACCAGCTTGTCGATCGTATGCTTGCCGCTGAAGCACGTGTTGACTTATGGCGCCTTCGCACTGGAAGACTTCGTAGTGAAGGCGAAAACAACGATTTCCAACGCATTGGCGAAGCAATGGGTGTACTTTCTGAAGCTCCCGTGTTCATCGACGATACTGCTTCCGCCAACATCATGGAAATGCGCACCATGGCGCGCCGCTTGCAAGCCGAGCACAAGTTGGGACTAATCATCATCGACTACTTGCAGTTGATGGAAGGTCGCGGCCGCAGCGGCGACAACCGTGTGCAGGAAATTTCCGAAATATCCCGTGGCCTCAAAAATCTGGCACGCGAACTCAATATCCCAATTATTGCCCTTTCACAGCTATCCCGCGCCGTAGAAGCCCGCTCGCCACAAATTCCGAAACTATCCGACCTTCGCGAATCAGGTTCAATCGAACAGGACGCCGACGTGGTGCTTTTCCTCTATCGTGAAGATCGCGAAAAACCTGACACCCCAAACAAAGGCATTGTTAAAGTAATCATCGCCAAGCATCGTAATGGTCCGGTTGGTGAAATCAGCTGCTTCTTTGAAGAAGCTTCCGCAAGTTTCCGTTCACTCGAAAAAATCCACACCAACATTCAATAATGCAAAATGCAAATCTCAAAATATAAAATTATAAATTGTGTCGCAAAGCGACTCCTTAATTTTGATTTTTACACTTTGATTTTTTATAATGTATCCCAAAATTTTCCAAAAACTAATAAAGAATTTTTCTTCCCTACCTTCCGTCGGGCCGAAAATGGCAGAAAGATTGGTTTTATATTTATTTAAACAGGATCATGAAATGCTGCAAACTTTTGCTGAAAACATTTTGGAGCTCAAGAAAATGAGCACCTGCAAACGCTGCTTCAACATCGCCGAAGACACACAATGCTCGATTTGCAAAGATCAAAAACGTGATCAAAAAACAATTTGCGTCGTGGAAGAACCATTGGACGTGATTTCAATTGAACGCACTAATACCTATCGCGGTGTCTACCACGTGCTTGGCGGCGTATTGCACACAAGCGACAAAAACCAAGATCTGAAAATAAACGAACTTGCTAGCCGCATTGAAGATGAAAAAACAATCGAAGTAATTCTTGCCACCAATCCCACTACCGAAGGAGACGCGACTGCTTTCTATCTAAAACGCAAACTTCAACCCTTACATATTAAAGTGACAAGGCTTGGCAGAGGTCTTTCCACTGGTGCCGATTTGGAATATGCCGACGAAATAACTCTTTCGGAGGCATTGACAAACCGCAAAGAACTTGGTTAAATAGCCTATTGAAGTTGTTTAAAAATCAGCAGCAAATATCGAAAGGAGGGGGGTCATGAAAAAACTGACAAGAAAAGAAATTGCGACAATTTTACCACAAACAGGGTTTATGCTTTTGCCAGAAGAATTTTCAACTTACTTCGATAAATGTTCTCATAATGATGAAATTATCGGGGTAGGCATAATGAATTTATCAGAAGAAAGCGAATGGCTCAAACATCACTTCGGCATCGCTCCCGGCATCCTGTTCATCGAATTTCTCAATCAAACCGCAGCACTCACTGCAATCTCTTGGAATAACCTCGACGGAAAACTACCTGTAGTTTTGCGACTACAGGACGAACCTCCCAAATTCGGCAAAGAACCCGCAATTGCCGGCGAAACACTCGTTGCCAAAGTGAGACTAACCAAGAGACGCAAGGAGATGTTCTTCTTTGAAGGCATGGTTCACAAGGAGGGTGGCCCCATAGTGCTAACCATGGGCATTATTGGCGCTGCCGTGGACAAAGAAAAAATATTGCCCGCTGAAATCGAAGCAGCTTAGCAATCAAACAAAAACCCCGCTCGGACAAAGTTCCGACGCGGGGTTTTTCAATATTCAAATACTAAATACTAGATACTGAATACTAAATTCTATCCTTACGCTATCTTTCCAATCTGCACTTCAGTAAAAAGCTGCTTGTGACCAAATTTCACACGATAGCGTTTCTTTGCTTTGTATTTCATGCCCCAGACCTTCTTGTGGCGTCCTTGGCTCACAATAGTCGCTTCGATCTTAGAGCCCGCAATAAGAGGCGTACCAACCTTGGCAGTCTTCTCATCACCGATAAAAAGTACTTCTTCGAAGACAATCTTTCCGCCAGCTTCCCCTTCCAGCTTCTCAACCTTAATTTTGTCGCCTTCTTGGACTTGATATTGTTTTCCTCCCGTTTTAATTACTGCCAACATGATTTTATGCTTAAGATTAAGGATTTTTGATTACCGTGTCATTATATGCCGGAATATGCTTTTTGTCAACATGCGGAAAGTATGTCCAAATCAACATGTGAATACAATACCCAATTCTCCTATCATTCCGGACAAAATGACAACGCATTAGCAAATAAAAATATTTCTAGACCCCACTCGGAATAAACAAAAACCAGCACAATTATTTCCTTAATTCAGAGAGCCCTCTCTTAACAAGACTTTTATTATGTCATACAACTGAATATCAAGTAAAATATTGCCTACAATTAGGTATTTGAGTTTTATTTGCTTGAAAAAAATAAGTTTTTTTAAAATTGATGATTTCCGATCCCAAATCCATAACAAAGGAGGTGATAATTCGTTAAATAGCCAACCGGGAAAGGAAACAACGGCCTTGGGGCCTATTCTAGCAATGGAGGTTCAAAAAATGAAAAAGCTTGTAATATTGTTAACGGTAGCAGCATTCGCGCTGGTAGCAATGCCAGCGTTCTCCAACTCACTCATCTCCATGGGTCAGGAGAATTATGCTGACCTAAGAGTATCTGGAGGTTATGCTAACATCTTCGGAGAAAGCCTCGTGGAAGGAACTTCGTCAAGCATCAACGGCAACACTTGGGTAGGCATGGGATCAACATTCCAAAGTGATGTTTATGCTGGCGAAACGATTACTGGAGGCGTGCCAGTTGTAAGTGGCATAGCCGCATCAAGCATTTCCAGCTACGGAGATGTCTATGCGTCTCAGGGTAATGGTTTTTCATCTGCATACGTTAATTCAGACACTTCTGTTACTTCCTTTTCTGCAGGTAATGGCTTCTCCGGAGCAGCAGTAAGTAACTTTGGATACGCCGATTCTGAATCTTTCCTAAATGGTTCACCTTTGAGAATGAGGTAAAGTAAACAAAAAGTCAGGAGGGAGCGCAAGTTCCCTCCTCCATTTTTCTCTAAACAAGCAAAAGGAGGAGTGATCATGAAGAAGATTTTTTGTTTTATTTTCTCACTTTTGATGGCAACGCCGGTATTTGCCGATTCATCGGCAACTTCGATCAATTCAACAACAGCCGGAGCTCAGTCAGTGGTTAGCGGTATAAATCCCACGGCCACGTCAGGATCAGTGTCAGTGGTTAGCGGCATAAATCCATCGGCCACAGTAAACGGGACAACCGCTGAGGTAGGCAACGTCACAGCAGGAATTGGTGACGTTGAGGCAAATGTGACCCTCAACTCAGAAGGAACAAAGATACCGCGGGATTTCCCAAATACCGTGCAAGTTCCTTCTGTAAATATGGGGTTTGGGATTTTCAACGGCCCCTATAAAGAGGGCTGGAATACCATCACTAAACCTTGGCTATTGAAAAGCAGTTTTTCAATAGCCGATCTGAACAGGTTTACCGACAAAAACGGCGGACCTAAAGGAGAGATTGAACTTAATCTCTTAACAGATGCGCCAAAAAAGCTTGCAAGAGGAGCTTCTATTGAAGTTATAGCAAAAAAAATGGAACTGGAGGAAATAAAAAAAAGTTTCGACATAGTAGCCACTATTGATGTGTATGTAGACAACGAAAAAGATATCTCATTCAGCCATCTCTTCTACAAAGCTCTTGAAGCTAATATAGAAGAAATCGGAGCGACCCATATGCTAATGGTCGCTTACGGGGCAAAAATGGGAAGCCAAGTCTCGGGATGGAATATTGGCTTTGGAGGTTCAATCTCCATTGCTGAAAAGACAACTCCGGGAGCCGTGGCAGGCAGCATCAGCCCGGGAATTGGTATCGGCTCAATCAAAGCTGGGTCAAATACATATACGAACTTAAGTCTATTGTGTTTGATACCAAAAAAACAATAGAAAGCACATAAAAGGGGGCAGACTAAAAAGTCGCCCCCGCTTTTTTATGCCAAAAATAATTTATTTCAACGATAGATATTAACTATTCGCACTTTTTTCATATTGAACAATTCTTTCCTTATTCAAGTATTGCCTTAATTCGGCGTACCCCCGCCGATGATGCTTCCTCCTTAACTATCTTAAATTTGCCCAATTCGCCGGTATTTTTGGCATGCGGACCACCACACATTTCATGACTAACAATTCTTGCTTTCGGATCGACTATCGAATATACGATCACATCTTCCAGATATTTATCTTCAAATACACCCATAATTCCTCGCTTGCGGGCTTCTTCAAGCTTCATCTCTTCTCTACAGACCGCTAAATTAGCTTCAATGGCTTCATTTACCAATTTTTCAACAACCTCAATTTGTTCGGGAGTCATTTTTTCCGGATGGGAAAAATCAAAACGCAATCTTTCGGCTGTTATATTTGAACCTTTTTGAAAAACATGATTTCCAAGCACG
The DNA here is from genome assembly GCA_964500125.1 of uncultured Bdellovibrionales bacterium. Classification (GTDB taxonomy): domain Bacteria; phylum Patescibacteriota; class Minisyncoccia; order Moranbacterales; family GWC2-37-73; genus CAZAFB01. The sequence continues at coordinate 5,616 of CAZCMV010000016.1, forward strand.
ATGCGCAATGCTGCCAAAAGCAAATGCGTTGCCGTGTGCAACTTTGCCGTATCTTCCCCACTATCTTGAAGTCCTCCCTTAAACATGCCCGCAGAAGCCGTGCGAGATTTTTCTTGGTGTTTCTTCAGTTCTTTCTCAAAACCTGCAACATCAACTTTAATGCCTTTTTCTTCGACCATCTCTACAATTAATTCCAAGGGAAACCCATATGATTGATAGAGATCAAAAGATTCAACGGCATCCAAAACTTGTTTGCCAATTATCTTTTTTTCAAATTCCTTAGTGCCCTTTTCCAGTGTTCTCATGAATTTCTGCTCTTCTTTTTTCAATTCGTCAAAAATCTTTCCTTTGTTTTTTTCCAATTCCGGATAAAAATCCTCGTATATCTGGATGACTATTTCGGCAATATTAACCGCAAACTCCTTTTCTATGCCGATTGTTTTTCCATAGCGCACCGCGCGGCGAATCAATCTTCGAAGCACGTATCCAGAACCGATGTTTGAAGGAATTACACCATCAGCAATCAAAAAAGTAGCAGCTTTAAGATGGTCGGAAATCACCCTAAAAGATCTCTTCGTTTCATCATTTTCATCATATTTTTTTCCTGAAACTTCCTCGATTTTCTTGATGATTTGAACAAATAAATCTGTCAAAAAAATATCTGGCGTATTTTCTTTTGCCGCAATAATCCGTTCCAATCCTCCCCCAAAATCAATATTGCCCTTGGGAAGAAGCTCGAAACCTTTTTCTGTTTTTATGTATTGCATGAAAACATTATTACCTATTTCCAAAAAACGCCCACAATCACAGTTAACATGACAAGGCTGATCCTTAAATTCAGAATTTTCATGAATTTTTAAATCAGCACCAAAATCCCAAAACATCTCACTGTCAGGTCCACCAGGTTCTCCAATAGGCATATTTTCCGGCAAACCCGCGCGAGACCACCAATTTTTTTCATTGTAATAGAAAATTCTTCCATTTTGCATTCCGTCTCGCTCCGAAAAGTTGATATCCACGGCCTCAATTCCAACTTTTGAAAATTCTTCTTTCCAAAAATCTACCGCCTCATTGTCGCGAGGAATACCAAGTTTTTCATCACCACGAAAAACGGAAACATACAACTTTTGAGGGTCCAATCCGACCTCTTTTATTAAAAACTCAAACATCCAAGCTATTTGTTCCTTTTTAAAATAATCACCCAGAGACCAATTGCCAAGCATTTCGAACATAGTGGTATGCCTGTTATCACCGACATCTTCGATATCCTGAGCACGAAAACATTTTTGTGAATCAGCCAATCTCAAACCTTGGGGGTGTTTTTCCCCAAGAAGATAAGGGACCATGGGTTGCATCCCCGAACCGGTAAATAGCGTCGTGGAGTCGTTTTCCGGCAGCAAAGACGCCGAAGGGATGATAGCGTGACCTTTGGATTTAAAGAATTCTAGATATTTTTGGCGTAATTCTTGGGCAGTCATTGGTTTAGGTTCTAGGTTTTAGGTGTTATCAGATTCTAGGCTTCACGTTACACGTTTTATGTTCTACGTTTCACGTTTCTTAGTTTATGATATATAAAAAATCGCTTTCCGTAAAGAAATTGGGCGCAATGCTGTGCATTGCGCCCCTTGAGGAAAAATTATGCCAAGCTAAGCATATCTCTAAATTTTCTGAGCAGCAGCCTCATTCTGCCTGGTTTTGCCCCGCACATACAAGGCTCTTTGCGACACTCACATTTGATCGGATAAAAATATCTAATCCAGAGAACTCTAGCCATAACTTGACCTCCTTTTATAGAGTGTTGAGCTGGTTTTTTAGCTTACGCAGCTCTGTAAGCATGATTAAATGATTATCATGCAATTTTTTCGCTTCACGCTCTTTAGCAGCAATTTCCATATTAAACTGCTGAAGCTTTTTTTTCATTTGACGCATTTCTATTTCTAAATCCATATTTTTACGTTCCATCTTCTTACATTCACCATCTTTTATGATAATTTCCATCTGCAATCTGCGTTTCCTGGCTTCTTTTTGTGGATCTTTTGTATTCATAATCAAGGTTTTAGGTTTTAGGTCCTAGGTTCTAGGAATTCTAGTCCTAAAACCTGACACCCAGAACCTAGTTACTATATTATCGTTCCTCCTCCAATAACCTCTCCATTATCGGCATAAAATACAGCCGACTGGCCAGAAGTAACCGCCCTTTGCGGCTCCTCAAACTTAATTTCAAATATTTTAGCGTTTTCCGGATACATGAAGCCTTTATGTAGCTTTATTATGCCACAAACTGCTGTTTGACGATAACGAATTTTTACATTCGCCTTCAAGGGCAAACTAGGCTCACCAGCAATCCAATTGCTTATTTTCACCAACATTGTTTTACGATTCAATTCCGGCGCATTTTCATCGTTAGTTACTACAAGCTTATTATGCTTAAAATCCCGATCAACCACAAAATATGGCCCCGTGCCACCAATATTGATTCCTTTGCGCTGACCAATCGTGTATAGTTCCAAACCTTGGTGTTCACCCAAGATCTTACTTTTTCTATCAACTATTTTACCACGCTTAATCATGATATTGCGTTTAATAAAACCAACAGGAGTTTTCTCCGACGTAAAACAAAGCCCTTGAGATTCTTTTTTATTAAATACAGGCAGGCTATTTTTTTTAACTATTTTGCGAATTTCTGGTTTTTTATATTCTCCAACTGGAAATAAAATTCTGCCAAGTTGCTTTTGAGAAAGATTATATAAAAAATATGTCTGATCTTTGTTTTCATCACAAGAAGTATATAGATGATATTTATCACCTATTTTCTTGATTTTTGCATAATGGCCTGTTGCCACAAAATCAGCATTCATTTCCAGCATTTTGCGAAACAAAAATTCAAACTTTATTCGCCGATTGCAAACCACGCATGGATTAGGCGTTCTTCCGCCTTTCAATTCATCCAAAAAATAGTCAACTACATCGCGTTTGAAATCACGCGCGACATTTACAGTATAAAATTGAATCCCTAATAACTGAGCTATTTTTCTAGCTTCCTCTTGCGATTCCAACGAACAGCATTTATTTTCACGTCCGTTTTCTTGACCGGGTTCTTTCCAAAAATGCAAAAACACGCCAATCACCTCATAGCCTTGTTTTTGCAGCAAAAAAGCAGCCGCCGAAGAATCAATCCCCGCCGACATGCCCACAACAACTCTCTTTTTTTTATGCTTTTTTTCTATCATCCGATCATTTCTTAAATTCCATCTTCATTCTATTTGTATTAGAGTCATCAGAGTTACCTATTCCCCACCCCCATTTCTCACATTATTGATCATATTTCTCACCTCATTCAAATTTATTTGCGCTTTTTTCTTGCTATTTTCAAATTTTTTTGGCGCAACATTGGAAAGCTGTGAAAGCGTCAACGGTTTTTCTTGTGATGTAAATACTTTTCGCTCCACTCTTTTTTCCACTTGAGGTTTGGGTTTCGGCTTTATTGTTTGTGGAACATTAGAAACAGTGGTGCTAACTTGTTCACGCCTCTGGGCAATTCTTTCGTCTCTTAGCTTAGCTTTTGCCACCGCCCTCTGATAATCCTTTAGGCAATCCTTGCAGAAAGTGGGCCGTTTACCATCCGGTTTGAAAGGAACCTGGATTTCCATTCCGCAAGTATCACATTCGGCAGAAAACATCAATCTGTCCGGTTTTGACTCCACATCTTGCACAGAAGCGTAGTCTTCAGGATTTTCTTCTTTGAGTTCTTCTGCGGAAACAGGAGGAGGAGTAGCAGGAGCTGGGGCTTGAATATTGCTTGCAATCGTCGAAGAATCAGCAAGTATATCATTCACAACATTATTATTGCTAACGACTTTGCCCGAATCACTCACTTTCGGCTGAGAGGAAAGAAGCATATCTCCTGGAAGCATACCGCTCCAGCGTGCAATTTTTTCTTCCACCTCCGCACGACTTGTGGAATATCTTTCCCGGGAAATTCTTATGACTTTTTCTTCGTTTCCTTTGGTTTCCTCCAGAGAAACAGGTGGTAGAACGGTAGCCGAAAAAGCATCGCCGGCAATGCCATCAATCATCAGTTTCAAATAGACATTATATTTCGGCAAATTTACAATATCATTTTGTGTGAATACGGGCGCAAATTCTTTTTCCAGATATTCCGCATCAGTTGCACCCACGCGAAAAGAAATGATTGTGCCGGCATTGCCAAAAATAGCATCACGCACTTTTTCATCAATCTGCATGATATATTGATTTGCTAAAACCAAATTCAAACGATATTTACGAGCCTCAGAAAGAATATTAGCAAAAGATTCCGTCGCAAAATTTTGGAATTCATCTACAAATAAATAAAAATCCTTGCGAGTTTCCTCGGCAATATCCACGCGACCCATTGCCGCAAGCTGAATTTTGGTAATCATCATCGCACCAAGCAATGCACTATTGTCTTCACCAATACGCCCCTTAGAAAGATTCAAAATTAAAATCTTCCTTTCATCCATTGCCTTGCGCACATCGAAAGAAGATGTTGTTTGACCGACAATGTTTCTAATCAGCGAGCTAGAAAGAAACTGTCCAACCTTGTTTTGAATAGGCGAGATCACTTCTTGCAACACACGATCGTTCCATTTGGAAAATTCATCCACCCAAAATTGCTTCACTACTGGATCAGTGACTCTCTCCACAACTCGGTCACGATATTTTTTATCAACTAAAATACGAGTCACACCAAGCAAGGTGCTGCCTGGATATTCCAAAAGTGCCAAGATAGCGTTGCGTAAAATATATTCCAAACGAGGCCCCCAAGAATCCGCCCAGATTTTTTTGAACACACCAACCAAACCGGACGCCACCAGATGGCGATATTCAGGATCAACTTTTTCCATCACATTAAATGCAAGCGGAAAGTCCTGATCAGCCGGATTAAGATAAATAACATCATTGATACGCTCCGCTGGGATCGCTTTAATAAGTTTTTCAGCCGTATCACCATGAGGATCAATAAAACAAACACCATGACCATTGCGAATGTCCTGTACGGCAAGATTTTCCAAAAGATTAGTCTTGCCCATACCGGTCTTTCCGATCACATACATGTGCCTCCTGCGATCATCAGTCTTGATACCAAAAACCCTTTCCTGATTACGGAAATTGGTCTTCGCAAAAAATGTAATTTCTCCATTCATAATAACTAGCGTTGTAGTTAAATTATATTATGCGACACTAATACTCTAATTTGTCACCCTAATAACTCTAATCAGTATCATTCGAGTCATTAGAGTGTCCGCCTCCGCCTCCGCCAGTTGGCGGATGGCGGATGGCGGAATTCGCAAATTAGAGTCGCTTATTCCACCGGTAAATTAGCCGGTGCGCCACCACGCTTGGCATCCACTCTCACTACTGAGGGAGCCACCACTTGCATATCTGGAATGTGATAAAGCGTTGCCAATTCTTCCGTACTCAAATGAAAACGTGGCCCATCACCACTATGCCTGCTGCGATATTTTTTGAGAATTCGACGTTGGCGATAGCGTAAACGAGATTTAGTAAACACATACAAACCGACTGTTTTTGTTATATCATCAGGCTTAAATCCATTGAGATTGTGATCAGCAAATTGTTTGATGCTTCCAATAAATGCAGATACTCCCAATGACTTATCGTAACCCTCACGACGTCCCACATATATCATACGCATTTTTGTTTTAAACATATTCTTGCCCAAATTGTCTTCCACTGCTTTGAGCACTTCTCTTTCTCCTGGGGTCAAACGAAATTCCAGCGGTTGCTCCTCTTTTTTTTCAGCCTTGGGAAATTCAACCTCTTTGTATAATGCGGAAAAAATATTTGCACAAACATCTTTCAAATCACCAAACACCGATTCCAGAATATTTTCTTTTTTTACTTCTTTTCCTTTAATCTTATCAACAACTGCTCGTCCTTCTAAGTGCCACTTTTCACTGACCGGCGTAATAATATATTGCAGCCATATTTTCTGTCCCGGGCCAAGCTTACCCATTACCTCCACCATGTTCGCCAAAGGATCGATCATTTTGCCGGTAATATCTTCTTCAAACTTCTTATATGTCCTTATTGGATAAGCATCAGGTGCAGTGTTTACAAAGTCTACGCCCCAAATATCCCATTGAGCATTGGGTAAAATTTTCGGCACATCATCGACATAATCAGGAACTTCCACAATCTGAATATCCGGATATTGTGCGTAGAAATTTGCCTCTACCAAATTTCTATATTTTCTTTGTGTACGAATATAGAAATGCACCATACCTTCATCGCCCACAAGTTCCAAACTGAAATTGTCCGGCACCATTCCTTGCACAAATTCTTCCAATGGATTGATCGACTTGGAAACACCCGCCATGCCAAAAAATATGGATTCCATTGGCTTAGGACTTTTTTCAATATCACGTGGCGGAATTATTTCCAAAAGCATCCAATCCAAAGCACCAATATATTTATCATTAATATGATCTAACCAAAAAAACTTCATGGTTATATATAAAGGCACCGGTAAAACTATATACCAAGAAGACGAAAAAACCCGCCACATATCAACTGCGGCAGGTCCCAAATCGCGAAATGATTGTGCTATTATATTCATCACTTTTTTTATTTTTACAAATTCCGCAAATTTTATATTTCAGTCTTAAAACACTTTTCAATAACCTGCAAATTCAAAAAGGAAAGACATATTAAGTTATTACATTCCTATTTCTTGCTGGTTATCTCATATATACCAGTATCTGTTTTTCTAAAAAAATTGTTTAAATTTATTGTTATCGTAGAAATCTTAACCTGACGCACCTTCAATACTTCTTTAATCAATTCTTCTTTGCTCATTGCGCGCTTTTTTTCAGATAAAATTCTTTCCAAAACCTCCTTTACTGTTCCCTTGTTGTAGCCCCATTCACAAAGCGCATATATTCCACGACCCACCAAAACAAATTTGCCGCCTTTAATTAATTCATTATGAACCGTTTGAGGATGAGCTTTTTTTCTAGTTAAACCATGTTTATCCATGCTTTTAGCTATATCCCTAAAATGCATCGGCTTGCCATATTCCTTAAGAATAAGATAAGCCTTTTCCCTGGTTCCCTTTGGAGATATCTCCTTCCACTCAGCTAAACCCCATTTGCCAAAACTACTTTTTTTAATCTCAACCGAAACATCCAAATAATCAAAGAAAGATTTTTTGCTGATATTCTTGTTTTCTGTCTTCTTGCTTATTTCATCATAGAAAAAATCATCGTCAAGGGAAACTTTTTTCTCTTTCAAGAAAGCAATTGCTTCTTCTTTAATCATTTTCCAATTTTCCAAGTCAAAATCACTGGAACAATAACTTTCTGAAATCTCACCTTTGATCTCCAAAAGTTCCACTGCCTTCATGCAATCAAGAAAAAAAAGAACAGCGCCTTCTTCTTTAGTCCGCCCTTTACCTAGAATTTGGATCAGACGTTCTTTCCTAATTATACCACTTGTCTTTTCAATAGCAAGCATTATTTCTTTTACAGCCCGGGTGTTATCGCTATTTTCAATCTTGTGACTTATTTTTTTTTGAACTTCACGTGTAATCTGTCTTACCCTTTCTCTGGTAATATTATTAGCCAGACCAATCTCCTCCAGAGTTCTTGATCCGCTTCCCAACATACCATATCTTCCTCGCATTATATTTTTGGAACGATCTGAAAGCTCATCCATTAACAAATTAGCTTCCGCCAAAAAAGAAAAATCCTGATTTTCACCCTCTTTTAAAACATTTTTTTCATTTTTTCTCATAAATATATCTTAATTTATCGTCGATTTACGCGTTCAAATTATATTAACACATATCAAATTTTTGTCAATATCAACTACTCTAAATTACTTTTTTTAATTGATTTTATTTCATCAGCAAAAATCGAAGGTCTATCTTCTAAAACCTTCGACTTTTATATGTTATGATCTTTTTTTTATTTTCTGATTTCTATTCCCAGATCTTCCCTTAATTTCCGAATGATATTTTCCATTACATTGTCTATTTCTTGACTTGTCAGCGTATGATCATCCGCTCCAATCATGATGTGAAAAGCATAACTCGTGCTACCATCAACAAAATCAAAAATATCAAACAAATCAACATCCAAAACCAAATTGCCTCCGGCCTTTTGAATCGTAACCAAAATATCATCCACGCGTGTTTGCTCCGCGGAAATCAAAGATATATCACGGATAACAAGCGGATACTTTCTTATTGGTTGATATTCCCTTTCCTGCTCAGCAACTTTTTCCAAAACTGCCATATCAAATTCAAAAATCCCCACTTTCTCTTCAATACCAAAATCTGTCAGAACCGCACCTTCAACCTCACCCACAAAACCGATTGTTTGACCATTTCCTTCGATTTTTATTTCCGCCGTCCGACCACCATGCCAAAGACTATCGGTCAAATCAAGCGCCTTGGCATCAAAAGTATCAAAATAGAAATCATCAATACCCAACCTTTCCAGCAGATTTTGCGCGTATCCTTTGGCATCATAGAAAACTGACGCATGGCGCTTATCCTGCTTGAGCTCTTTGGCGGTCTTTTTGATCGGCACAATCGCACCGACAAGCATCGTCTTCTCATCAGGAAGAGTTGCGCCCTTGTCGGGATAAATGCGACCTATTTCAAAAATATGCAGGTCTTTTTGATATTTTAGATTTTCGTAAATGTTTTTCAAAATACCCGGAATAAGACTCACCCGCATGAGTGCCTGCTGAGGATTCATGGGATTTTCCAATTCTCGATGTGTCTTTTTTAGCAGCCTGGCGCGCCGAGCGTCTTCAATGCTATAAAAGGAATAATTGTATATTTCGGAAAATTCGCGTCCAACCAATATTTTTTTCACTTCTCGTTCAAATATCCTGTTATCATTACTGCGGGCAGCCTGAACCGAAACCAAAGGGGCTATTACCGGAACCTTGTCATAGCCATAGATTCGCCCGATATCATCAATAAGATCTTCTTGAGTTAAAACATCCACACGAAAGGTAGGGGTTTCCACGTTTAATATATTTTTGCCGGATTTCTTTACGCGCATACCCAAAGATTCTAGTATTTTTTTTGCCCTATCATGAGGAACTGTTGTGCCCAAAAGACGATCCATATATTCCAAATCCAATTTAACATTCCATGATTTTATTTTTTTAGGATATTCGTCATTAATACCTTCCAATTTTCCTTCCGCAATGTGCTGCAAAATTTCAACGACGCGTACCATCGCTTTCTCGGCCAAATTCGGATCGATTGATTTTTCAAATCTATATGCCGCATCTGTCAGAATATTCAATCTGGTTCTCGTTTTACGAATTGAAACAGCATCAAAATTGGCTGCTTCCAAAACAATTCTTGTAGCTTTATCGCTTATACCACTATTTTCGCCACCCATTACTCCAGCCAAGGCCAGCGCTTGTTTTTCATTAGCAATCACAATATCATTATCCAAAAGTTCTTTTACATTTCCATCTAAAAGCGTAATCTTCTCCCCCTTCTTCGCCTTTCTAATTATAATATTTGCTTTTAAATCTTTGCCATTTAAATTTTGATTTTTTTTTGGATTTAGTGCTTCGGATTTCGGATTTACGCTTGAGATCTTATCAAGATCAAAGGCGTGCAGCGGTTGCCCCAATTCCAACATCACATAATTTGTGGCATCAACAACATTATTTATCGGACGAATCCCGCAAGTTTCCAAACGACTTTTGAGCCACTCGGGAGATTCTTTCACAACAACACTATTCATGATGGCGCCAATATAGCGCGGACAGAGTTTGACATCTTCAATCTTAACTGAAAGATTTTTCGTCTTTTTATTCGGCAACTTCAAACCCTCATAATCATATTCCAACTTCTTTCCTTCCAAAGCAGTGATTTCCCGCGCCATGCCCACATGTGAAAGAGCGTCATGACTGCGATCAGGCAATACTTTAATTTCCAAAACTTGATCGGTATTCGCAAGCGTATCAGCAAACGGCATGCCGATTTTTGTTTTTTTATCCAAAAGCAAGATACCGCTGTGATCCTCTCCGAGTCCCAACTCATCCAACGCGCAAAGCATGCCGAAAGATTTTTCACCGCGAATCTCCGCTTCTTTAATCACAAAACCACCGCCTAAATCGGTTCCAACCGTCGCAACAGGCACATGATCTCCAACACTGATGTTGTGCGCTCCACATACAATATCCAAAATTTTCTCACCAACATCGACTTTTACCAACTGCAATTTGTCCGCATTCGGATGCTTTTTGATTTCCAAAATCTTTCCCACCACCACACCAGCAAAATCACGCCCCGCCTTCTCCACACTCTCCACTTCAAAAGCACGCATGGTGATATCATCCGCAATCTGCTGCGCCGTTCTTTTTGATCCTGAAAGCTCTTTGAGCCAGTTATAGGAATACTTCATAAATTCTAATTTCTAATTTCTAAATACTAAACAAACACAAATTCTCAAATTTCAAAATCAAAATGTTTGAAAAATTCTTATTTCTAATTTTGATATTGTTTAGAATTTAGAATTTCTTATATTAGGATTTTCTCAAAACTGATTTATAAACCTCAAATCTCCACTGTGAAACAGCCTGACATCATCAATCTTGTATTTCATCATCGCCAAACGCTCCAAACCGAAGCCCCAGGCAAATCCTTGATATTTATTGCGAGGATATCCCGCAGCCACAAACACGTTCTGATTTACCATGCCCGCTCCGCCAAGTTCCAACCAGCCGCCCCCGCGACACGCACTGCAACCTGAGCCACCGCACACTGTGCAAGTGATGTCAAACTCGAATCCCGGCTCCACGAATGGAAAATAACTTGGTCGCAAGCGTACTTTCACGTCTTTTTTAAAGAAGCGTGAAAAAAATTCCTGAGCGACATATTTCATATTGCCCACATTGATATCATCTCCAACAACCAACGCTTCGAATTGATAGAAAGTATGCTCATGCGTGGTATCTATAGCCTCATTGCGAAAAACCCGGCCAGGCGCAATAATGCGAAACGGCGGTTTATGCTTTTCCATATATCTTGCCTGCACCGAAGAAGTCTGTGTCCTCAAAGCCACCTTTTCAATAGTATCTTTTTCACTTTTCACTTTTAACTTGCTACTTTTTAACCAGAACGTATCTTGCATATCCCTTGCAGGATGGAATTTAGGTATATTGAGAGCATCGAAATTATAGAATTCTGTTTCCACCTCAGGACCATCTGCAATTTCAAATCCCATCGAAGTGAAAATATCCTCGATTTCATATTGCACTTGCGAAAGAATGTGCATGTGACCACGCTTATGCTTTTTCGCCGGAATCGTCACATCGATCGCATCAGTCTTGTTTCCAGCCTTGATTCTTTTTTCAGCAGCTTCAAAGGCGGCTTCCAATTCTTTTTTAACAATATTTGCCAACGGACCGATTTCTTTTTTCTCCTCCACACTTAAATCTTTGAGCCCTTTAAGAATCGCATTGAACTCGCTCTTGCGCCCAAGATATTTTATTCTCAAATCATTGAGCTTTCCCAAATCTTGCGCTTCAGCTATCGCAGCTTCTGCTTCCTCCCTTATTTTCGAAATTTTTTCTTTTAACATAAAGATATTTGTTATCAATAAGCCTATTCTAAGCCCAGAAAAGAAAAAAGTCAAAAATATGTTCGAATTCATTTGTTAGTAGAATCATATCGCAAAAATTTTTTTATTTCTCTAATAAATAAAACCTTCACTCCCAACAATTCTAGTCCTATTATAGCCAACCATGATCCTGGTGTAAGTGGCGTTATTAAAGCAAGCAATCCAAAGATAACAAGAATAATACCCAATATTTTTTTAAAAATATTCTCATTTCTTAATTTCAATTTCATACTTTCTTGTATTTTATTTTTCATTTCTACACTGAAATTCGAAGATCAATTACCATCTCCAGATTTTCGTCCTTCTTCATAAACAAAAACCAACAAGGCACAAATGGCAACCGCCAACCAATCTTGCCATAAAATAGGAGCCATGTGCAAATATTTTTGTATCAGAGGAATATACATAAATGCAAGGAGTACGCCTATGGAAATAAATATCGCGCCGATAGCATATAGATTTTTGAAAAAACCCAAAGCGAAAATAGAAAGTGTCTCACTGCGTGCTTGCATCAGATTAGCCATTTGAGTCATTGCTAAAACCGCATAGGCAGCTGAGGTAGAACGGATATATAACAAACTGTTTGGATCAATTTTGTCTCCAAAATCCCAACCACCCCTTTTCATAGAGATAATAAACGTAATCACTGCCCCTGCTGCCATAATTAATCCCACTCTAATCAAACGCCAAGCACTTTTGGCATTCATCACTCTTTCGTGATTGCTGAATGGCTTTCTTTTCATCACTCCCGGCTCCGAAGGCTCCATACTGAGAGAAAAAGAGGGGAAAACATCCGTACCCAAATCAATTGCTAAAATTTGCACCGCACTCACTGGTGCTGGAATTTGCAACAAAAGTCCGATAATCACCGTAAAAAATTCACTGACATTGGAAGTAAAGACATAATAAACAAATTTTTTGAGATTTTGATATACCGTTCTCCCTTCTCTGATAACTTTAACAATCGAAGCAAAATTATCATCAAGCAAAATCATGTCCGATGCTTCTTTGGAAACATCGGTTCCGATCACTCCCATTGCCACACCGATGTCCGCTTTTTTAAGTGCCGGCGCATCATTAACACCATCTCCCGTCATCGCAATCACCAAATCATTTTCTTTAAGCACTGTAGCAATACGCAGCTTTTGTGCTGGAGTAATTCGCGCAAAAATCACTTCTTCTCCTTTGATTGCTTTGATAAGTTGTTCATCGGAAAGCGTTTCTAATTCCCTACCACTAATCAATCTGCCATCGCCGCTTTTCAATATTCCTGCCTGCCTGGCAATTGCCCGCGCTGTAATTTCATAATCGCCCGTGATCATCAATACTTTAATGCCTGATTCATGGCATTGACGCACAGCCTCAGCCACATCTTTTCGTGGCGGATCAATCATTGCCATCATTCCTACCCATATCAAATCATGCTCTCCTTCTTTTTCATATGCTTCCTTTTCCATTCCATCCAAATTGCAATAAGCAAAAGCCAGAACTCGCAGCGCCTTGTTCGACATATCATTATACATATTGCGCACTGCCGTTTTATCTTCTTCATTCATCGCCACAACTTTCCCTTCGCGCAATATTTGTTTGCACCCACTAAGCAATACATCAGGTGAACCTTTCACAAAAGAATATGTTTTATTTTCCTTTTCATCCCTATAGAAAACACTCATGCACATACGCTCGGAAGAAAAAGGATTCTCTCCAAGTTCAGCAAAACCTTTTGCATAATCCTCTAAAGAGTAGGAAAATTTTTGCGCCGCGACCAAAAGTGCTCCTTCCGTCGGATCACCCACCACGCTCCAAACTCCATTTTTTTCTGTCAGTTGCGCCCCGTTGCAAAGTGCCGCGATACGAAAAATCATTTCACCATTAATAATATCCTTGGTTTGTATATCCCGTCCAAAAACAGAAAAATTTCCTTCCGGCTTGTAGCCATCTCCGGAAATATCATATGTCTGCTGATCAATGACCATCTTGGTCACCATCAATTCATTCTTAGTTATCGTTCCTGTTTTGTCCGTGCAAATGACCGATACGGAAGCCAGCGTTTCCACTGAATTGAGTTTTTTGGCCAATACATTATCTTTGAGTAATTTTTTCATACCCAAGGAAAGTGCTACAGATATGGCGGCTGGAAGCCCTTCCGGCACCACAGAAACAGAAAGCGCCAAGGCAAACAAAAATCGATCATGCCAAGAAAGTTGATAATATGTGCCCGCAATAAGTACAAGCACACCAATAAACAAAGCCAATATGGTCACATCTTTTCCCAAAACACGAATCTGTTTTTGCAGTGGCGTCTCATCGTCTTTCACTTCCGTCACTAAATTGGCAATTTTGCCAAGTTCACTATCCATGCCAATCGATGTAACTACTGCCAAACCCTCTCCGCGCGTCACTGAAGTGCCGCCAAAAATCATATTATCCTTATCAACCAGCCCTATATTTTCTTCCTCAATTGCCCCAAGTCTTTTCTTGCCCGGTTTAGACTCGCCCGTAAAAATAAATTCGTTTGCATACAAATCAAACGCCTCTAAAAGATAGGCGTCAGCACCAATACGAGCGCCCGCATCAACATATATCACATCTCCCAATGTAAGTTCTTGCGCATCAATTTCAACTCTTTTTCCATCTCGAACAACCATGCACCGGTCTGATGCTAAAGAGCGAATATGGTCCAGCGTTCTTTCCGCCTTGTATTCCTGAAAAAATCCAATTGTCGAATTTATTCCTACAATAATCAGGATTATCACAGTGTCACGCAACTCCCCGAAAATCAAAGATAACATGCCCGCCACTAATAATATCCAGACCAAGGCATTATTGAATTGATGCCACAAAATAACCAACCAGCTCAGATTAACTTTATGTTTGACTGCATTTTTGCCGAATTGTTTTCTTCTTTTCACCGCCTCCTCTTCTGATAGTCCATCTTTTGATGTTTCCAAAATTTTCAAAACTTCTTCAGCAGAAAGGGTGTGAATATTTTTTGTGTTTATTTCCATGATATATTCGGGTCATTCGAGTCGCCAAAACTTAGTTGAAGCAACTCTAATATAAGAATATGCACTCTAATGATTCTAACAAGATCATTTATTAAATTTGTAAATCAAAATATTTTCATATTGGTCAACCAACACCAAACCTTGCGTTGAAAAATATTGATTGTCGCGCGTCAGTTGTTGATTGGAAATAATCAGTGCTTCGGGATCATTGCGCAAAACATCATAGCTTTCCGTGCGCTTAAGACTTTTGCCGATCGCCGCCCAATAATCCGGATTATACTCGGGCCAATCATAATTATACAGCGTAAGACTTTCTGCTCCCAAATAATATTTGGAAATCACATAATCAAAAGAATTGAGAATATAGAAATGCTTGCCTTGATATTTATCCAAGTGCTTGATCATCTCGTTGTAGCCGCGCGAATATCCCACCGGCACAATTGAAAACAATAATATCGCATAGAGAGCAAAAGAAGTGATGACATATTTCCAATTTAGCATGGAAAGCCAAAGACCGATGATGGCAAAGATAAAATAGGCACCCGTCAGCAAATAACGCGCCACAAAATATTGCTTACCCAAGAGCGACAAGATATAAATCAAAAGCAAAAATCCGAAAGAGAAAAGATAGGCAATGGACAATTCCCTGCGCTTGGTTTTTTTATATAAATATAAAGTGATAAGCGTAAGTGCAATTGTCAGCACTACTCGCGTCGTGATATGCTCAACTCCAATAAACTCATTCGGCTGCGGCATGCCAGCAGACATTTCCCCTAGCGGTGTGCCGAAGATAAACATCTGGATATTTATGACTATATCTCCCAGTCCTACCGGCTTAATCCATGACAGATTACTCGTACGAGAGGTAAGATGGCGGAAAAAATAAGGTAGCCAAGGAGCAAATATTAACAAAGCTGTAATATAGCCTAAGATAATATCCTTGCGTGGTAAAATCAGTTTAATAAATTTAATCAACGCTTTTTTGGATGCCTTGCTCAAAAGTAATTCGCTGTCCCAACCCTTCCAAAGAAAATAAGCTGCGTAGTAGAGTGGCAAAAAAATCACACCCATATAATGCGTAAGCGCCGCCACGCCCACAGCCACGCCCCAGAAAATATAGAATTTTATTTTGCCAGTCTTTAGTGCGAGCAAAAACCAATATGCCGCCAAAATCACAAAGAATGAAAACATCGAATACATGCGCCCTTCCTGCGAATATTGGATTAAAAAGGGTGAAATTGTTGCTAATATTGCCGCAAACAAAGCTGCTTTTTTGTTGAATAATTCTTTTGTAAAAAGATAGAGCGCCCAAATCGCCAGCACACCGAAAATTGCCGAATATACACGAATACCAACCACGCTGTAGTCAAAAAACGAAGCAAATATTTTCAGCGAGCCATAATAGAACGGCGGATGTACATCATTGGTAATCATCGTAAACATTCCCCGCCAAGTTTCCTTGACTGCAATTCCCGTAAACGCCTCGTCATACCAAAAATCCCGTTCGGTAAGTCCTGTAAAACGAATAACCGCCGCCACTCCCAAAACCAACCATATTCCATATTTTTCAATTTTCACTAATATTTTTTTCATAATTTTCAATCCCATACATTCAATGTCTAGGATTTTTAGAATCTAGAATCTGTCTTTTAAGTCCTCGCCAACACGCCAGACGTCGCCGGCACCCATGGTGATAATGACGTCGCTTTTGCCATATTCTCCGTTTTTTATATATTCCTCCACCTCTTCAATCGTGGGAATATATTCCGCCTTGCCATATTGATATTTATTCATCAGCTTCACCAAATCTTCCGACGAAACATCTCCCGAATCTTCCCGCGCGCTACCATAGATATCAAGCACAATAACTTTATCCGCGTCATCAAAGCTCTGCGCAAATTCTGAAAGTAGTGCTTTGGTGCGCGTGAAGGAATGTGGGTGAAAAATCACGGTGATGTTTTTGTCAGAATAAACCGAGCTTGCTCCTGCAAGTGTTGCTCTAACTTCCTCTGGATGATGCGCATAATCATCAATCAAAATAGTATCATAATTATATGTACCAATATATTCAAACCGCCTTTTGATTCCTTGAAAATTCTTAAGGCCCTCACGCACTTTTTCCATATCCAGACCGGCAAAATGCGCCAAAGCAATAACCGCTGCCGCATTAAACGCATTATGCCTCCCCACCATTTGTACTTCGAAGATACCTAGGCTATCTTCACCCGAAAGTACTTCAAAGGTCTGCATCGGTCCTTCATTTGAGATTTGAGATTTGAGATTTGAGATTTTGTAAGTATTTTCATTGCCTTGCCCGTACGTCAGCACATTGCACTTTGCCGCTTTGGCAATATCCAAAGTATCGCTACTATCACCCCAAACCACCAATGCTCCCGTTTTTGGTATTTTGGCAACAAAATCTTTGAATGCGTTTTTATATGATTCAAAATCCGGAAAAAAATCAGGATGATCATAGTCCGCGCTAGTAAGAATCGTTGCCCAAGGTTTGTAGAACTGCAATTTATTTTGATATTCATCCGCTTCCAAAATAAAATATTCTCCCTTGCCAGCGCGCGCATTTCCCTCCCACTGTTTAAGCGCGCTTCCCACCACAACGCTCGGGTCTTTTTCAACCGCTTCAAAAACAGATGCAGCCAATGCCGTCGTAGTGGTTTTGCCATGCGTACCACAAATCGCAATACCTATTTTTTCATTAAAAATATTTCCCAATGCTTCAGCATAAGAATACAATCTGATACCACGTCTTTTTATTTCCGCAATCTCCGGATTGTCATCTTTAAATGCGGTAGAATTAACCGCAAAATCTATATTCTTCGGAATATTTGCAGCATTAAAATCGCCATACACCTTGATACCTAGTTTTTTAAGCAATGCACCAAAAAAATGATCGCCATTATCAGATCCGGAAACTTCATATCCCAGAGCATGATAAATATGCGCCAAGGCTGATGTTCCCGCTCCTTCAATTCCCACAATGTAAACTTTTCCTTCCTTATTCATAAATTTGATATATATACGACTCTAATTTACGAATTCCGCCATCTGCCATCCGCCAACTGGCGGAGGCGGACACTCGAATGACCCGAATATTAGAGTCATTAGGTTGACATATTCGAATATTAGGGTCGCTTTTGTCAGAGTGCTCCCAATTCTATAACTCCGTTTGCAATAACTTCCGCTGCATGTGGATGATAGAATGTATTTATTTTTTCAGACATTGACTGTGCAACACCTTCTGAAAACAATATTTGATGAATTTTTTCTAAAAGCATGTTGCTTCCCAGATTCGATTCCTCCAAAACCAACGCCCCGCCCACTTTTGCCAAAGAATAGGCATTCATTCTTTGGTGATCATTGGCGGAATTACCAAGTGGAACCAAAATCGCCGGTTTGGTATGCGCAGCTATTTCCGCAATTGAATTAGCGCCTGCTCTGCTGATTACCAAATCACAAAGTTCCAAGGAATCGCGCAACTGTTTATCATTGAAAAACCTTGCAGGCGCATATCCTTCTCTTCCCGCTTTGATTCCCTGCTCTCCAGCCAAATCAATTACTGTCTCATAATTACGATCTCCAGTTTGATGAATCACTTGCACGTCCTTTAGCAATTGTGGCAAAATCGCAACAACAGCCTTATTGATTATTTCCGAACCTTGACTACCACCTATTACCAATAATGTCTTTTTTGACTCAGTGAAACCAAGCTGTTTGATAAACATCAGGGGATTCCCGCCCAGTGCGCCTTCGCGTACCGGATTGCCCAAAAGTGCTGTTTTCTCTGACGGAAAATATGCCTGCGCTTCCGGATAAGCAACTGCAATTCTTGTTGCATATTTTGCCAAAAATTTATTAGCTGTTCCCGGAATAGAATCCGATTCGTGAATCATCACCGGAATTCGATAAATTCGAGCTGCCAAAACCACCGGCACGGCAACATAGCCACCTTTAGAAAAAATAACTTCAGGCATGTACCAAAGCAAAATCCAAAGTGATTGCAAAAAACCGATAGGAACTTTGAATATATCAATGAAATTTTGAAAGGAAAAATAACGTCGCATCTTTCCGCTAAATACAAATTTTGCAGGAATTCCTTCCGCCTGCATCACCTGGCGTTCCATAGGCGCCCCACTGCCAATATATAGAAATTGCGCTTCCGGCCCAAGTTTTTCTTTGATTTTTTTAGTAACAGCAATCAATGGAAACAGGTGTCCGCCAGTTCCCCCTCCCGTCAATACTATTCGCATATTTTTTGAAATTATTGATACTTTTATGTCATTAATTATATCATAGGAATACGATCATTGCACTCAAAAATAAGAGAAGAATGTTTTGGATTATTTTTCTTAATAGCCTTTTTTTGCTATACTAAAAACAATAATAATTATCAATAAAATTATGCTTTTTTCAGCCATGCTCACAATTGCCGGATTATGTTTATTTGAAATTATCAGCTCCATAGACAATGCAATTATTAATGCGGAGGTTCTCTCAGGAATGAGCAAGAAAGCAAGAAAATGGTTCCTTTTTTGGGGACTAATTTTTGCAGTATTTGTTGTGCGGGGTCTGCTTCCATGGTTGATCGTGTGGGCTGTCAATCCATCGCTTGGATTCATAGGATCGTTTACAGCAACATTCAGCAATGATTTGAATGCCGCAGAAGCCATAGAAAAATCAGCGCCACTCTTGCTCGCCGGTGGAGGAACTTTTTTGATTTTTCTTTTTTTCCATTGGCTTTTTCTTGAACCGAAAAATTACGGCCTCAGGGGGGAAAAATTTTTCTACAAACAAGGTATATGGTTTTATGCGGTAGTATCAATTCTCTTAGCCTGTTTTGTTTGGATGGCGCTCAAGGTGAATCCTTTCATGGCATTCACCATCGTAATAGGATCCACAGCCTTTTTCATTACCCATGGATTCAAACAAAATGCCGAACAGGGAGAAAAACAATTGCTAGAAAAAAAACGCGGACTTTCCGATATCAGCAAAATTCTCTACTTGGAAGTTATTGATATGACATTTTCAATTGACGGAGTACTTGGAGCGTTCGCTTTCACACTCTCGGTTCCGCTCATTATCATAGGGAACGGCATAGGTGCTTTTGTTTTACGCCAGTTCACAGTCAGTAACATTGATCGAATTAAAAAGTATGCTTATCTGAAAAACGGTGCCATGTATTCAATTCTTGTTCTTGGATCCATAATGATCGCAGACAGTTTCGGAGCGCATATTCCAAATTGGCTTTCACCATTAGTGACTTTTGTAATTGTTGGTTTTTTCTTTTGGAAGTCTAGATGTGAAATATCAAAATGCGCATCCTGATACATCGCAGATAATAAATAGCAATTATCTTCATCAACTTGCAAAAACAAAAGAGAGGCGACAAGCGCCTCTCTTTTAAATACCCAAAAAATCTAAAACTATTTAAGCTCTACAGTTGCACCAGCTTCTTCAAGTTTCTTCTTCACTTCCTCAGCTTGAGCCTTGGCAATCTTTTCCTTAATTACCTTAGGAGCAGCATCTACGAGGTCCTTGGCTTCCTTAAGTCCCAAACCGGTGATTTCGCGAACAGCTTTGATCACGTTGATCTTCTGTGCTCCAGCGCTGGTAAGTTCAACATCGAACTCAGTCTTTTCTTCAGCAGCTTCAGCGGCCGAGCCTGCAGCAGGCATAGCGCCCATCATCATAGGAGCAGCTGCACTTACTCCGAATTTTTCTTCCAAAACTTTAACCAGTTCGGAAAGATCAAGCACGCTCATCTTTTCGATTTCAGCAACGAGCTTTTCAAACTTTTCAGGAACAACAACGTCCTTCTTTTCTTCAGTCATGATATTAGCTTTCAGCTTTTAGCTTCACTAGCGCCTAGCAAAGATAAAAACTAAAAATTCAATTAAATAATTTACTTACATTTTCCTAAAAGCTATAAGCTATTAGGCTTTCTGCTCTTTAATAGCATTTAAAACTTGCACTAATCCTCTCATATTTCCAGCAAGCACATTGACGAATCCACTGACAGGAGCATTGAGGGTACCGACAAGTTTTGCCAGCAATTCTTCTTTGGAAGGAATTTTAGCCAATGCCTTCACTTCCTTCTCCCCCATTATCTGAACACCAAGTGTTCCGCCCAACATTTTCATATTCTCGTTGGTCTTGGCAAACTTATCGATAATTTTAGCACCCGCAACTTCATCCTCTTTAGAAAAGGAAACTGCGATCTGGCCTTCCATGCCGCAAATATCCATTTCAATGCCTGCATTTTTGAGAGCGATTTCCAAAAGCGTCTTGCGAGTAACCAAATATTCCACACCGGCCTTGCGCAATTCACGCTTGAGTTCCATCGTATCCTTCACCTTCAGTCCCTTATAGTCAACCAAAACAACGGATTTCGCCTGTTTTATTTTCTCCTCCAGGGACTTCACTAATTCTTTTTTCTGAGATTTCGTTAACATATATTTGTCCGATCCGAACAATTCGAATATCTATTCAAATCTACAAATAAAACATAAACCAAATACACATTATTGGTAGATTCAGATTCAAATCTCTATTTCAAATCGGTTATTAAAAAAATCGACCCTTTCCGCAGATCGACCTTTAGCATCACAAGAGTTACGTAACTTGTTACGTAATTAATTACGTAATTAATTACATAATTCTCCTGTAAATCCTCGGTGGGACTTACAACTACATGCCCACTGTCTGCGGAATATATTCTATTGTCCAATTATTTTATTCAGCCTTTGTTTCTTCTTTTGCCTCTTCTTTAACCTCTTCAGTGGTTGCAGTTTCTTCAGCTTGTTTTTCAGCCGGTTTCGGACGTTCCATCTTCACAGCACGCTTTTTTCCTTCAATAACACCTTCTTTTACAAAAAGATTATACACCGAATCTGAAACCTGAGCTCCCTTGCTGATCCAGTCCTTTATTTTATTGGCCTTGAGAACAGCCTTTTTGGAATGCGGATCATAACCTCCCAATACCTCCACATGACGACCTGTCGGAGCTGCGGTCTTTTCTTGAAGCACAATACGGAATTGAGCTCTGTTTCTGCGTCCTGCGCGTGCAAATCTGATAGTCAACATAATATAACAACTTTTTTATAAATTAAGGACTGGGGTATGCCAAACACCCATTTTCTTGGATTTCTAGCCTTTTTTCCAGTATATGAGTATTTTATACAATAATGCCATTATTGTCAACTCCCCATTCTTCCTGCTTTCAACCCTATTGCTGTTTCTGCAAGGCTTCTAATTCATCAAGCTGACTATTC
>CAZCMV010000017.1:0-25135 GCA_964500125.1 uncultured Bdellovibrionales bacterium
CGCTTAAATCCTACCACTTCTATTGTTATCCACCACACTGTTTAGTATAGAGCCTTTTTATTTTGACACAGATTGTTTATTGTCTTATGATGTTTATATAGTTTAGTGTTTTAATTTGCTTCTGAGGGCGTAATGACGACCTTTATTTTTTGTTAGTTTTCCTGCAAATCTACAAATTTACTACAAATCTTCAAATGTGTTTCCGACAGACTTTGCATTTGTAGGCTTGTATCTTGAAGCTTTGAGGGATAAATATATGATGGAGACCGTAAGAAATTGGTACCGTAAAATTACGGGAAATATATTTGGCAATTGGTCCAAGGATATTGGCATTGATTTAGGCACGGCTAACACGCTTGTATATGTAAAAGGAAAAGGAATCATGATGAATGAGCCATCAGTGGTGGCGATTAATAAGCGGACTGGTCAGGTTTTAGCTATCGGCAAAGAAGCCAAGAGAATGGTTGGCAAGACGCCAGGACATATTGTAGCAACTCGTCCTTTAGTTGATGGAGTTATAAGTAATTTTGAAATTACACAGCAGATGCTTAAATATTTTATAGATAGAGTGCATCAAAACTCATTTTCTTTTATGCCACGTCCACGCGTGTTAATAGGCATTCCTTCGGGAATTACGGAGGTTGAAAAAAAGGCTGTGATTGATGCAGCTACTAATGCTGGCGCAAGGGATGCATATCTCATTGAAGAGCCCATGGCAGCAGCCATAGGAGCTCGTCTTCCGGTTACGGATGCGCATGGCAATATGGTGGTTGATATTGGCGGTGGTACTTCTGAAATAGCAGTTATATCATTGGGAGGAATTGTTATTGCCAGGTCTCTTAGAGTTGCTGGTGACGAAATGAATGAAGATATTGTCAGATATTGTCGTGACGAATTTAATTTGCTAATAGGCGAAAAAACTGCTGAGGATATTAAAATTGCAATCGGTAGTGCTTATCCTCTAAAGGAGGGACTAACCATGCCTATTCGTGGCAGAGATTTGGTAAGCGGTCTTCCAAAGGAGGTTATTGCCAACGATGAGCAAATACGTGATGCTATTTCACGTTCAATCAGGATAATTGTGAATAACGTGAAAACGGTAATTGAAGAAACCCCTCCTGAGCTTATAGCTGATATCATGCAACGCGGAATAATTCTTGCAGGAGGAGGAGGACTTATTCGTGGTTTGGATAAGCTTATTGCTAATCAAACAGAAATGCCGGTGCGTATGATGGAAGATCCACTTACGGCGGTTGTGCGTGGTGCGGGAATTGTTTTGGAGGATATTGACTTGCTTAAGGAAGTCCTATTGGAAGATGAAAGGGAAAAGGCATATAAATAAACCAACGAAATACGAATCAAATACAAATATGCGAGTAAATAATAATCCGTATATCGCGTATTAGTACATTAGCTCGCCTGCAATGCTTTGCCTAACAAAGTCGACAGGTAAAATTCTTATTTCGTTGGAAAAAATTTGTAGATGAAGAAATTTACTTCAACAAAATTATTTCGTTTTTTGTTAGTTGTTTTTGCTTGCTTTATTTTGATTTTTTGGAATCCTGGCGGTTTGTTTTCGCCTTTTTCCAAGGCTTTTAATTTTTTGTTGAATCCCTTTGAAAAAGGATTATACGTCTTATCTTTAAAGATGAATTCTTTTGGTGAATCAATATCTTCCATAGGCAAAATTAAAAAAGAAAATGAAATGTTGCTTTTGAAAAATATGGAACTTTCCACTAAGATTGCTCAAATAGAAGATCAACAGAAAGAGAATGAGTTCTTGCGCTCACAACTGGAACTTGTGCCCAGGGGGCAATATGATTTAACCGGTGCTTCAGTGATAAATTATGATCAGGGAGGATTGGGTAATTGGATAGAGATAGATAAAGGTTTAAATCATGGTCTGGCAAAGAATATGCCCGTAATAATTTCAGATGGTGTTTTGGTGGGAAAAATTTATGAAGTTTATGTTAATTCCGCTAAAGTTATGCTTCTCTCTAATCCAAAATGTGTTATAAATGGCTTAGTTTCATCAAGCGATGCGAAAGGTGTTATAAGGGGTGAATATGGACTGGGTATTATTTTGGATATGGTTATGCAAAATGATAGGATGTCTATTGGGGACGATATTATAACATCCGGAATCGGAGGCGATATACCAAGAGGTTTGTATGTCGGAAAAATAAGGCAGATTCAAAATTCGGAAGATCATCTTTTTCAACAGGCGATTATTACTCCCGCTGTGCAATCCGATAAACTTTCAGCAGTTTTTATTATTAAGGGGAATAAAAAATGACAAAAAAAAGTTTGATTTATTCCATATTTATGATATTGTCGCTTCTTCTGGGAAGTTCTTTTTTTCCTGTGTTTTTTTCAGCTCATCCCGGTTTTTCTACTTCTGCTATGCTTGTTTTAGCATGGGTTTTTATTGATGGTTTTGAAAAATCACTTGTTTGGATTATTGTTCTCGGTGTTTTGGCGGATTTTTCTGCTGGATTTGCTGTTGGAATGCATATTGTAACCTTTGTTTCAATAGCTTATTTTGCAAGTTTTCTTTCTGGGAGATTTTTGGTTCATATGCGTGGAGTAGGTATTATCTGGGTTATTTTTCTTGTATGCATGTCGACCCTAATTATTTTTTTGCTTGTTGGCGTTGGTTATGGAGTTGAGATAAATCATATTAATAAGTTGTTTAAATATTTTAACGAAAAAGTTTTTTTTGTCTCATGTCTTGCTAATTTGGTAATGTTTTTTCTGTGGTACGGATTAATAAAATGGATAAATAAACATCATTTATTGAACGCCTAACGATTGATTTACTTCCGGCAAAATAACTGATGTGAAAATATGAAGAGATTTAAATTTAGCAGAATAAAATCAAAAAATTACGGTATGGAGATTGAGGATTACGTACTGACCGCTACCGAAAAAGAGGCTGCTCGTATGGAAAAGCCTCTTGAGAGACGATGGTTCACAATTCTTTGGTGGATGATTATATGTGTGGTTTTGGTTCTCGGGGGGAGAATTTTTTTTCTTTCCATTTTGCATGGAAGTTATTATCGGGAGATAGCTCGTGGCAATAGTGTTCGTTCAGTTGTCATCAGTGCGCCACGTGGCAGAATTTTGGATAAATATGAAAAATCTCTTGTTAACAATGTTCCCAGTGTGGATGCAGCAATTGTTCCAGCGGATCTTCCTGTTGATTCAGCGCTTAAAAACAGGCTGACTCAAAGTCTTGCAAAGGCACTTTCTTTGAATGAAGAAGATGTTGTTGCAAAAATAGAGAGTGAAGAGCCGAAATCAGTTACCCCATTATTGATTAAGGAAAATATTTCTCAAGAAGAATATCTTACTCTTAGCGAGCTTAGCAGTGATTTTCCCGGAATAGTTTTGAATCGTACGGCTATTCGCGATTATGTTGATAGTAAGATTTTTTCTCATATAGTGGGGTATGAAGGAAAAATAGAAAAAAAGGAAATTGAAGAGAATCCTGATTATTTATTGACTGATTACATAGGTAAGCAGGGTATAGAAAAGTCATATGAAAAAGAATTGCGTGGAGCTCATGGTGCTTTGCAAATAGAAGTAAATTCCAAAGGAGAGTCCATGAGGCGGGTCGGAATCATTAATCCGGTTCCAGGAAATGATTTGTTTTTGTCTATCGATGGAGATTTGCAGAGAACATTATATGTAAATTTGGAAAATATTTTGAAAGATACGGATACGCGTACCGCTTCAGCTGTTGCAATAAATCCGAAAAATGGAGGAATCTTGGCTTTGGTTAACTTACCGAGCTATGATAATAATTTATTTGCAAATAATATATCTTCTTCGCAATATTCCGAAATGATCAATGATCCGGATAAGCCGCTTTTTAATCGAGCTGTTGCCGGAGAATATGCTCCTGGTTCAACAATAAAACCAGCAATTGCTACAGCTGCTCTTTCCGAGGGCACGATAACTCAGTCGACTATTATAGATGGACTAGGTGGAACATTGAGGGTGGGAAGTTTCAGTTTTGGTGACTGGAAGGCTCATGGTCCGAGTGATGTGCGTACGGCAATAGCTGAAAGTAATGATATTTTTTTCTATACGATAGGTGGTGGGTATGGTCCTGTTGAAGGATTAGGTATGTCAAGGATGAAAAAGTATTATAATTTGTTTGGTTTTGGTTCGTTAACCGGCATTGATATTGGTGGTGAGGCTGATGGGTTTATTCCTGATGAGCAATGGAAAATGAATAAATTGGGAGAAAAATGGTATATTGGTAATAGCTATCATGCATCAATTGGACAAGGCTACGTTACTGCAACTCCTTTGCAGATTGCAAATTATGTTGCAGCTATAGCAAATGGGGGCACGCTTTATGTGCCACATTTGGTTGAGAAAATCAAGGATAATTCTGGCAATGTTAGACAAATAAATCCGCAAATAATCAGACAGGATTTTGTCTCACCTTCCATACTGAAGGTGGTTCAGGAGGGAATGCGTAAAACTATTACAGATGGAACTGCACAGACACTAAAAGATTTGCCGTTGGAGGTTGCTGGTAAGACAGGAACTGCTCAGTTTGGCAATGAAGATAAAACTCATGCATGGTTTGTTTCGTATGCTCCATATAACGATCCACAGATCGCTTTAGTTGTACTTGTAGAGGGTGGTGGGGAAGGTCACTCTAGTGCCGTGCCTGTAACTAAAGATGTCTATAAATGGTATTTTGGTGACAGGAAATAAAAAACAGGTTCTGAGTGTTAGGTTCTAGAGCGAGCCGGGCTTACCATGGTTAGTTGTAAGGGGTAAATAATTGGCAATTTTGCTTTATTTAAGGCATTTTATTTCATAAATGCTGTTGACAAAAGATCTCTTTTGGCATATATTCAATGGGTTGTGTTATAATCAACACAAGGTTGTTCTTTGAATTTATGGAGCATTAAAGTATTTAGGCAATTACCTTTACATCCTATGGGGTTTAAGGGAGGAAAGTCCGGACACTTAGCCGCTGCTGTGCAGCGGCAATGGTAGCGGGTAACGCCCGTCGAGAGTGATCTTAGAGGTGCGAGCAGAGACGGTTTGATTAGCGATAATCAAGCTATCCTTTTTGAGGATAAGTTCCGATGGTAACATCGGAAATGAAACGGCTAAATCCTTACCAGAGTGCAAGGTCGTGTTGTCAGCGCGTAGCGCTGGGAATTTCTAATTCCTAATTTCTAAACAATTCGCCAGCTGGCGAACAGATAGCTAAAATCCAAATGGCTAAAACGTTTCGGATTTAGGATTTTCCAATGCTATGCGTTGGCGAAGAACCGCTAGAGCTTGATGGTAACATCGGGCCCAGATAAATTATTGCCCTAGACAGAATCCGGCTTATCGAATACTTTAATGCTTCGTGGGTTTAAAGAATTTATTGCTGACTATTTACAACAAAAAACAAAAACTACTCTTAAATAGCTAAAACAATATTTGCATATTTTGTAGGAGATTTGTATTTTGTAGGAATTATGAAGAAACGTTCAGAACTTCTTTTTAGTGCGATTCAAGTGCCAATTGATGCGGCTATGATTGTGCTTGCGGCGCTCTCTGCTTTTGCTGTTCGTAATATCCCTGAGGTTATAGCGTTACGTCCGAAGCTTTATATATTTCCCTTGGAAAGTTATCTTAAAATAGTTGCAGCCGTTGTACCTCTTTTTATAGCTATCTATGCTATCGAAGGGCTTTATAATATAAAAGTGACCAGACGTTTTTATCAAGAGGCACTAAAGATTTTTTCTGCGACTTCAATTGCCTTGTTTGTTATTATTGTGACCATATTTCTGAAGCGCGAATGGTTTTCTTCGCGTTTTGTTATTTTATCAGGCTGGATTTTTGCGATGGTCTATGTAACAATTGGACGCTGGATTCTTCAAAAAATTCAAAAGATACTATTGGTTAAAAAAGGCATGGGTGTGCATCGGGTGCTGCTTATTGGCAGCAATGGAAAACTTGATAGAATATGCAAGATGATTAAGGCTGTACCGACTATGGGTTATAAGGTTGTAGGACATCTAGAAACAGGAAGTGTTCATGCAATTAAGGAATTTAAAAAGCTTTTCGGTATCGATGAGATAATTGTTTGTGATTCGACACTAACTGATTCCGAACAGGAAAAAATAATAGACTATGCGGCAATAAATAACATTGCTTATAAGTTCATTCCAACGACATTCCAGACAGTGCGTTTTGAAGGAGGTATTTTTGGCGGTGAACCTATCATTGAAATCAAACATACACCATTGGATGGCTGGGGTAAAATTCTAAAACGCATTTTCGATATCTTTTGTTCGGTTGCCTTGATTGTGATTTTGTCGCCTTTGATGCTTGCGACTGCTATTTTGGTGAAATTAGAATCTTTTTTTGAAGAAAAACCAGGGGGTCCAATTATATACAAAAACGAACGTGTTGGAGCGGATGGAAAAATGTTCAATGTCTATAAGTTCCGTTATATGAAATGGAATTTTTGCACTGATCCGCACACAAAGGAAGGGCGGAAAGCATTGGAATATGAAAAAAAACTTATTGCCAAAAATAGCATAAAACAAGGTCCTTTGTATAAAATAAAAAATGATCCGCGTAAGACCAGAGTTGGTAAGTTTATTGAACGCTTTTCCATTGATGAACTGCCACAGCTATTAAACGTTTTTAAGGGCGAAATGAGCATGATTGGTCCGCGACCACATCAGCAAAGAGAGGTTGATAAATATAATGAATATCATCGTCGCCTGCTTACGATAAGACCTGGGATTTCCGGTATGGCACAGGTTTCCGGACGCAGCGACTTATCTTTTGATGATGAATACAAGCTGGATGTATACTATATTGAAAACTGGTCCTTAATGTTAGATGTGATTATTTGTTTTAAAACTCTGCGTGCGTTGGTTGTAAAAAGGAAAAATTGATCCTTGAAATCAATAGGCGCAAGTTTGTAAACCGGTACTTTTTAGATGAATAATTTTGGTAGATGCTGATAGAGTGAAAAGATAAATTATGATTACTGAAATAAAAAAGATATGAAAAATAAATTAAAAAAGTTTTTTGCAAAAAAGGAAAATCTTTATTTGGTCATCGCTTTGCTTTTTGGTCTAGGGATGACTTTTTTCAATCCGCCGTTTGAGGGCGTGCCCGATGAAGGCGCGCATTTTTTTCGTGCTTGGGGTGTTTCGCAAGGAGATGTTGTTTATTAAAAACCTTCCATGTGTCAGAACTTAGTTGTGAGATAAGTTTTTGTTGATGAAAACCCATGGTTAATTTTAGGAAATTTTTGGAAAAAATAAAAAAGAGTAGAAAAAAAATCTACAGGATAGCGGGTCTTATTGGAATCGTTTTGATATTAGCAATAGTACTTGAAATTTTTGTTTTTAATGATAGCTTTGTTTTGCCAAAACAAAGAAAAGAGGGCATAACCATTATCCCAAATAGTACTGTTTTAATAAATGATTTTTTTAGAGACGAAAATGGCAACATGGTTTCACGAGTTGCGGGAGCGACATTGGAAATCGATAATGGTGGAAAATATGTCAATAATTTGGAAATATATTTTGCCGAGACAAAAAATATTTTTGTGGATGTTAAATATATTGATCCAAAAGATGGTCGAGAAATTATATTAAAGAAAAAATTGCCAAAAAATTTAATTAAAAGTGAGTTATCATTCATGAATTTTTTGGTTTTTCATCTAGATAGTTCTCCTGAAAAAATAGTTATTCAAGCTCAAGATCAAAACATTGCTATTGAAGAAATTAAAATAGACAATAACAGTTATTTTAATACCTATCGTTTTTTGTTTATTTTTAATAGTGGTTTGCTTGTCTTGTTTTTTGTGGTCTTCAGAAAGAGATTCGGTGCAATGCCGGAAGTTGCTTTCTTGTTGGTTGCGCTAATTTGCGGATTTACTTTATCCGTTTCTGAGCCGAGGTCATATGTTTCCTGGGATGAATTCATTCACTATAAAAATGCTGACAAAGTAGCGCTGAAAAACATTGTTAAAAAAGATGTAGACGATATTTATGCAAGTACGAATTCCGTCCCGGCTTCATATTCAGCAAAAGAACAGAAGGCTATAGATCAATATTTTGATAGCAAAATAAAAGCTGAAAAAAAATCAAAGAAAAAAAAGAGTGAGTTTTCTTTGGTTGAAACTTACAACAGAATCGCTTATTTACCATCGGCCAGTGTGCTATTTTGGGGGAGACTTTTTAATGTGCCGGCGCATCTTATTTTTGTCTTCGGCCGTTTGATGAATTTGCTGGCCTATTGCTTGATTGTATTTTTTGCGATTCGTAAATTAAAAACTGGCAAAATATTAATGGCGGTGATTGCGCTTTTGCCGACAGCGTTGTTTTTAGCAGCTAACTATAGTTATGATCCTTGGGTGACAGCTTTTACTATGTTGGGTCTAGCTTATTTTTTTAGCGAATTTCAGCAACCTGAAAAGAAAATAAAAGTCAAAGACATGGTCATTATGGTCGGTGCATTTATTGTTGGATTGGCCCCAAAAGCGATTTATTTTTTGTTAATGTTTTTATTCTTTCTTCTTCCTAAAACGAAATTTGCAACTGATAAGCAATATTGTAGGTTTATTTTATTTAATGCCCTTGCTATTCTGATTGTTTTAGGAAGTTTTATATTACCCTTTTTAATTAAGGGGCCGGGAGGTGGTGATGTTAGGGGCGGAGACGCTGTAAATTCGACAGAGCAGGTGAAATTTATTTTGTCACATCCTTTTGAATATGTGAAAGTGGCCATTAACTTTGTTAAGAGCTACATTAACCCTTTAAATTCAGCTGGCTTTATTGTTTCTTTTGCTTATCTCAATGAAATCCCCGGTTTCTTTTTTGCTTTAGTTCTCTTAATTATTGTCATGCTTACGGATAAAAATGAATTTAATTCTCAAACATCAACATGGAAGATACGCGTGACTGTTCTTGGCATTTTTTTGGCAACGGTAATGCTTATAGTTACGGCGCTATATGTATCTTTTAATGCGGTGGCGGCTTGGAATATTCAGGGTGTGCAACCTCGCTATTTGTTGCCACTGATTTTTCCTTTGCTTTGCGTTTTTGGTAGTAGGAAGATAAAAAATATTTTTAATCGCAATATATATAATATGGTGATTTTTGCAGCAATGGCATTTTTATTACTAAGAGGAATATGGATAATATTAACTAGTAATCATTTTTAATTAAGGTATGTTAAAAAAGGTTTCTATAATTATTCCTGTTTACAATGCGGAAAATACAATTGGCAAGTGTGTCGATAGTGTTTTACGAAATTCTTTTAAAGATTGGGAGCTTGTCTTGATTGATGACGGATCAAAAGACAATTCTTGGCATATTATGCAAGAATACGCGGAAAAATATTCTGAAAAGATCAGAATATTTACGCAAGAGAACAGCGGAGTGGCAATTGCGCGCAATCGTGGCATCGGATATGCCCAAGGAGAATATGTCGCTTTTATTGACAACGATGATTACGTTGATGAAGACCATTTGGCTAAATTTGTGGAAGAAATAGAAAAGTATGATTGTGACATGGTGATTGGTGGCTATCGCAGGACAACGGAGGAAAAGACCCTTTTTGAAATGAAATTGCAGAACACGGAATGGTCAAAATATATGATTATGGCGCCATGGGCGAAAATATATCGGCGTGATTTTTTGTTGCAAAACAAATTGGAATTTCTTGATAATAACATTGGCGAAGATGTGTATTTTAATTTGGCTGCGGTTAATCTGACAAATAAGATATTAATAATCGATTATTGCGGCTATAACTGGTTTTATAATACTGAATCTGTATCCAACGCCAAGCAAAAAAAGATTTCAAATAAGCTAAATGTAATGAAAGTACTCGAAGGATGTCATGCAAGGTTGCGTGAGATTGGGGCAGAGAATAAGAAATTAAACGAATTTTATTTCGTCCGATATGCCATTTGGTATCTGCTTTTTGCTGGAAGACAATCGAGTTATGGTGAGTTGCTTGCGGAATTCGAAACAGCTTTCACTTGGCTAAAAAATAACTACCCTACTTTTGCTAAAAACGAAAATATAAGTCTTTTTCGACCAAAGGGTGAGACGCTTCGCAACAAGGTTGCGGTATATTTTTTTATGCTTTTTTATCGCTTTGGTGCTGCAAAAGTTTTGCTTAAGATTTATGCTGGCAAAAAAGATTAACGGGTTATCATAAAGATCCCCATGATAATGACGAAAGCGCCGACGCCTTGCATTAGGTTTATTCTTTCACCAAGAAAGAAATAGTTTGCCAAGATGACAAAAATCATTGAGGCGGAAGTGATGAACATGGTTATAGTTGTGGAACTTCCGGCGAGGTGAGGAATTTTTAGCAGGGAATTGTTTATCATGATGAAAAGCAATCTTGCTATAAAGGCAAAACCTGCTCCTAGGATAAAATGCCAATCGATGAGCATTCTGAAAATTTTCAGGGGAGTTAGGGCATCTCCTGTAATGAATGCGCGTGAGCCCGTAAGCAATATGGATATGACAGTAGCAATGGAAAATAGGATTGTGTAGATGATTACGGAAAGCATGGGGCGACTCTGATTTACGAATGGCACTCGAATGACTCGAATGAAGTACAATACGCAAATTATAGTTAGTTATTATTCTTGTAGCTAATGCTGTAGAGTTTGCTCAGCAATGAGGCGAGGGGTTTGGGCCAGAGTTGCTGAAATATTTTCCCGTCCTCTTGTTGTCTGCGATTTTCAGCAAGACCATTGGTTGTTTCGCTCGCCTCGTGAACGCGGTGAGACACCAGGATTTTCCTGAGCCAGACGAAGCTGCCATTTTTTTGAGAAAGGTCCAGCCAACCTTTCCAATCCATATTAACACTAAATTCGTTGCCGAATCTGAAATCGTCGATATTTTTCTTATTAAATGTCACAGTGGGGCAACTTATCGGGTTGCCAAAGGACAGTAGTCTTTCTTTGTTTTTGGTTATTTTCTTCTTGCAGCAAAAATAAAATCGCAGCATTGAGCGCTTGATGAAAAAATTCAAGGAATTTTTGCGTGTATAAATTTCGTTTTTGCCATGCACAATTTCATCATAGTCTGAAAAAATAATCAGTGCGTCATCATTTGCTTGCGCCTCGGAAATAATTTCCTGGGCATATGTCTTGTGATAGATATCATCTTGATGCGCCAAAGTGATCAGTTCGCCATTCACACTTTGCAGCGCGAAATTCCAATCTTCAACCACATCGATTCGATTTGGATTCACTAAAAGCTGCAAATTATTTCTTGTCGCGATTTCATCAAGAAAAGCACTCGGTGTCGAAGTGCAAATGATGACATCGCTTTTGATTGTCTGATTTAACAAAGAATCGATGCATTCTTGCAAATGCGCCGATTCCTTGTATGCAACTATGGCAAAAGTGTGGTTTGGTGTCATTATTCTTTTTCCAGTTTGCTTAATGCTTCTTTTCTTACGATTTCTGAAACATTTCTTTCAATTCGTTCAACAATGGTCAACAATTTGGTCACGATGATAAAGAGCATGATGAAACCGATGAAAATCAGCGTGTTTAGATTGTCTCCGAATCCAAGTTCCTTGGTAACGAGGTGCGACAATTTTGGAAACAAAGCAAAAAGCAAAATGGCCAGCCAAATTACCAGGGTCATCAAAAGTTTGAAAAACGTTTGACTGCGCTCGCGACGAAAAAACCTGTGGATGCCATTGTAGAGAAAATAAACGGCAATGAGGGAAATCAATATTTGGGGAAAGGTCAAGGAGTGGTTCATAACGTTCATAAAGTTCTTAACGTTTATAGCGTGTTGGGTTAGTCGTGGAGCATCATTTTGATGCAGGTTTTGGCGCCGTTTTTGAGATTCATTTTCTGCGTCTTGCTCATGGAATATTCGGTGTAGCGAACCATGATTGGCACTTCAACAAAAGGCAATTGGTGGCGGTGGATTTCACGGATTATTTCGCTGTCATATTCATAGCGGTCCGTTCTGGTGTCAATAAGATCTAGAGCTTTGCGAGAATAGGCGCGAAAACCGGACTGACTGTCGGTTACCCAAAGTCCATATATCGCCCAAACGATCAAATTGCCGATATGGTTATGCATAATTTTGTAGAAAGGCATGCCTTTGGGGTCTTTGAGTCGCGAACCCAAAACGACATCTTTGCCTGTGGAAATTTCTTTCAGCATTTTGGTTATATCTGTCGGGCTATGTTGTCCATCGCCATCCATAGTGACCACAATATCGGCGTTCAAAAGTTTGGCTGCTTCCATACCGGTTTTGACGGCCGCGCCCTTGCCACGATTAATGAAGTGCTTGAGCGCAACGACTCCCGGGATTGATTTTGCCAAATTATAGGTGTTGTCCTTGCTTCCATCATCCACAATTATGATATTTTCATAGCCGGCGCATTTAATTTCAGCAACAACCTCCCGAATCACGGAAGCTTCATTATATGCGGGGATAATGATGAAGATTTTCTTATTCATGATTTAATTGTAGCATAATCTTCATGAAACATGAAACATATAAACATTCAAACATGAGACACGGGACATGGGGCACATGAGCATCCAAACATGCAAGCATATAAGCACAATTCATGCTTCATAATTCGTACTTCATAATTTATCGCCAATATGTTATGATAAAAATATGAAAATATTAGTGGTGGCGCCGACACCGTTTTTTGCTGACCGCGGGACGCATATCCGCATTTTGGAAGAAGCGCTTGCTTTGGAAAAGCTTGGCAGCGAGGTGACGATCGCAACATATCATATTGGCAGAGATATCTATGCTGAAGTGGACACGAAAATAGCTATCCGACGCATTCGCCGGCTGCTTTTTTGGTACAAGAAATTGGAAGCTGGTCCGGATTGGCAGAAAATTTTGCTTGATCTGATGTTGCTTCGCAAAGTTTTTAATTTAGCGCGGACACAAAAACCGGAGGTTATCCATGCTCATTTGCATGAAGGAGTAATGATTGGATGGTTGGTGCAAAAATTATTGTTTTGGCGACGTATAAGGTTAATAGCTGATTTTCACGGTAGCCTTACTAAAGAAATGGTTTCGCATGGCTATTTGGGCGCCGGGCTGCTAAAGAAAATTTTTGTCGCTATTGAGAAAATGATAGACAACATGGGCGATGCGGCAGTTACCAGTAGCAGGGAAAATACGGAAGAAGTTGCGGCAATGCGCAGCAAGAAAGGAGAGGTACTTACGGCGTTGGATGGAGTTAATATGGCTTATTATGATGGTGCGAAATTTTCCAAAGCAGAACTGCGCAGAGAATTTGAACTTCCGGAAAAAAAGACGATCGTTTCCTATACTGGAGCAATGATGCCAAACAAGGGGATTAACTATCTCTTGAAAGCCATCGATATTATTGGTAAAAATAGAGAAGATATATTTTTTGTGCTTGCTGGTTTTCCATCCGAGCATGTAGAAAATTTTGTGGTTAAATATGGTTTGCAAAAAATAGTGCGTGTGGTCAGTCCTTTGAATTATTTTGAACTCCCTAAAATTCTGATGGCTAGTGATATTGGTGTGGACCCAAAAGATTCTTCGACCAAACAAGCGAGTGGCAAGATTTTGCAATATATGGGTGCAGGATTATCAATAATTTGTTTTGATCGGTCCAATAATAGAGAATATTTAGGAGATGCTGGCATATATGCACAGGAAATAGGTGCTCAAGCACTTGCGGATGCTATTTTGCTTGCGGCTAATAAAAAGGAATTAAGGGAAAAGAGCGGATTGGAAGCAAGAAAACGTGCAGTTGATTTCAGCTGGGATAAGAGTGCTAAGCTAATCCAAACGTTATATTGATTTGCTGATTTTTCCAAAGAAATTAACCAACGAAATACGAATCTCTTACGAATATACAAATTTGATTTTCAGTGGCTGTTTATTCGTATATTGGTACAGGATTTGTGATTCGTTGGTATAAATAAAATTATTAAAAAGTAGCAAAAAAATTCATGTCGCGAAGATCAAAGATTGTGCTAATGGTTGTAGTATTGTTAATTGTTTTGGTAGCAGGGGGTATTTTTTATTTGGCAAAAGGTGATAAAAAAACTTTTGCTGTCAAATCTCTTTCTGTTATTGAGAAGGTGGCTAAATTTTTGCCGATTCAACAGGACACCAAGAAGGAATTGGAAGTCGTTAATTCTTTGGTGGGTAATATAACCCAAAATGATAATAAGGAACGTGCTTATTTGGTGATGTTGCAAAATGATATGGAACTTCGACCCGGAGGAGGCTTTTTGGGACAATATGCTATTGTAAAGGTGAAAAATGGGGAAGTTGTTTCAACTTTTGTAGAAGATGCAAATATTTTGGATCAGCGTATTACGGCAAAAGTTGCTGCGCCCTATCCTTTTCAAAAAATGATGGGCACCAAAAAATGGAAGTTTCGTGACTCCAATTTCTCGCCGGATTTCCCAACTAATGTTGAAAAGGCGAAATATTTCTATCGCCTTAGTGGTCGCTCCAGTGCGTTTGACGGAGTGATTGCGGTGAATACAGATGTTTTCAATGATGTTTTGAAATTAACCGGACCTATCACTGTGCCGGGATATTCGACCACATTTACAGGTGACGACGGAGCTCTCAAATTGGAAGAATTGGTGGAAAAACCATATCTCATGAATGAAAATCTCAATACGCAAAATCGTAAGGCAATTATGAAGACAATGGCGCCGATTATTGTGGAAAAACTTTTCACCCTGGGCAACATTTCCAAGCTTTCTGACTTTGTGCATCAGGAAATGCAGAAGAAAAATATTATGCTTAATTTCACAGATCCTTCTTTGCAAGCACAAGTGGAAAGTGTCCATTGGGACGGCGCTGTGGCTAAAGATTGGACAGGAGATTATTTGATGGCAGTGGATGCCAATTTGGGTGCGCTAAAAACAGATTATTACATGAAGCGGGAGATGTCCTATGATATAGATTTGACGCAAGAAAAACCTGTTGTTAATTTGAATATACTTTACAAAAACACTGCCCCTTATGGAGATTGGCGCACGAGCGATTATCACACCTATGTGCGCTTATATGTTCCCAAAGGAGCTAATCTTTTGGAGCGTGAGATGGTGAGCTATCCCAATGTCGGTGAGGATTTTGGTAAAACCTATTTTGGATTTCTTTGTCATGTACTTATTGGCAGAGAGACAAACGCGCGCATAAAATATGAACTGCCAGCAGATTTTCCGAGGGATGATTATCGTTTGTTGATTCAAAAGCAATCAGGGGTGGATGAAATTCCCGTGAAGATCCATGTCAAGACTAAAGATGGCAAGGAACATAATCAAGAATTTGTGATGTCTAATGATACAAAGTTGGAGTTTCAGAAATAATGTTTATAATAGAAATAGCTGCTTAACAGGTGAATACTATTTAGGCCTAACAGGCCGGAAAGGAGTATCGCATGTATAGTATGGATTTCGGTAGCTTATTGGTTCTGGGCATCTTCTCGTGTATGGTGGTGGTCTACTACGTTCTTGTGAAACTGGATGTTTCATATGGAAAAGGAGTGGTTACCAGTATTGCAGAAGAAGGAATTGATATTGGTACAGAAGGATCTAACCAGCTTGTGATAATTCCTATAAAAACTATTCAGTATTTTATTCAAATCAAGGATTGCAAAGGAAATGGGGTAGAATTTTTGCTGCCAGAAAAGTTTTTGCCATATGTTAAGGAAGAACAGTTGCTTTCTTTTCAATACAGGAAAGGATTTTTATGCAATGAAATCGTTTCTGTGTTAAGCGGAGCGGCACATATGTACCAGGGTGGTGATGCCAGTTTCTTAACAAGAGAAGCTGAAACGTACCCGTTTCATATTTCCACAAAGTCATGAATTGAGTTTTTGTTAAGGGTTCGAGCACAAACTTCGGACCCTTTTTGCTTGAACAAAAGGTTTCGTTGGGGTATGATAATAATATGAAATTATTGATGATCAAGACTGGTAAGGCCTGGAAAACATTGCAAAGAGATGGTATTTTACATGGCGGCAAACGCGTTCTTGCCGCGTTTTTTGCGTTGTTTCGCTTTGTAGGCAAGGGAGATGTTTTGTTCATTACTGGTGGCGTGGGTGACAGCGCGCGATATCGTGCACATCATGTAGTAGAGGAATTGCAACTCAATGGCTTAAAATGTTCAATTACGGTGCAGGATAATCCAATGCTTTTCAAATATGCAGACAAGTTCAAGATATTTATTTTCCATCGTGTTCTTTTTACGCCAAGTGTGCGAAAGCTGATTGAAAATATCAAAAAACAAAACAAGGAAATTATTTTTGAAACAGATGACTTGGTTTATGATCCGAAATTTGTGGTTTTGATGGATTCTTTCAAAAACATGAATGTGTTTGAACGCAAGCTATATGAAAACGGTGTGGGTGGCGAAATTTTGAATGATCCCTACGTGAAAGTCTGCACGACGACCACTGATTTTTTAGCAAACAAATTACGCGAGCAAGGAAAGAATGTGTTTATCGTGCCGAACAAGCTTTGCAAGAGGGATGTAGAAGTGGCAGATGCTATCATAAAGCATGAAACATGCAACATGAAACAAAAAGAGGGAGACGTAAAACAAGAAACAAGAAACAAGATACAAGATACCAATAAATCTCAAATCTCAAATCCCAAATTTCAAATCATTAAGATTGGTTATTTCAGTGGAACTTTGAGTCACAACAAGGATTTTGGGACGATTACGGATGTGCTGGTGCAAATTTTGGAAAAGCACAAAAACGTGGAATTGTTTTTGGTTGGGCCGTTGGATACGGATAGTAAATTAAACAAATTTATCAGCAGAATCAAACAATTTACCTATGTTCCACGTGAAAAGCATTTTGAAAATGTCGCTTCGGTTGACATCAACATTGCGCCGCTGGAAATCGGCAATCCATTTTGCGAATCAAAGTCAGAATTGAAATTTTTTGAGGCGGGCATTGTCTCAGTACCTTCGGTGTGTGCGGCAACCGATCCATATAAAAAAGCAATCGAGGATGGTGTGGATGGTTTCGTGGCCAACGGAACCGAGGAATGGGTTGGTAAATTGGATCTGCTGATAAACGATAGGGAGTTGAGAAAGAGAATGGGTGAGAAAGCGAGAGAAAAAGCATTGAAGCGTTATATGACGATGAATGCGGACAATAGAGAATATTATGAATATTTAAAGTCAAAAATCAATAATTGATTGTTTGTAAATTTCGAATTTTTAATTTTGAATTTCGAATCAAATCTTAATGTTTTAATTTTTAAAACATTATATCATTCGAAATTTATTCAAAATTGGAAATTCAAAATTCAAAATTATAATGAAAATATTAGTTACTGGTGGGGCTGGATTTATCGGCTCACACCTATCGAAAGCATTAATTGAAAGAGGTGATAGTGTGGTAATTGTTGATAATTTCAATGATTATTACAGTCCCGAGCTTAAAGAAGACCGTATTAAGAATGTGCTCGGCGGGCTTGATTTTAAATTGTATCGTGGTGATATTCGCGACCAAGAGTTGATGGAAGAGATATTTCAAAAAGAAGAAATTGACAAAGTGGTTCATTTGGCGGCAATGGCCGGAGTGCGCAATTCACTCAAAGACCCGTTACTCTATGAAGAAGTTAATGTGCGCGGTACGATGATTTTGCTCAATCTGGCGGTGAAATATCGCATCAGAAATTTTGTGTATGCCTCGTCATCATCGGTTTATGGTAATAATTCTAAATTACCGTTTTCTGAAACGGACAGTGTGGACACGCCAATCTCACCATATGCTGCTTCCAAAAAAGCCTGCGAGTTGATGGCGCATGTCTATTCGCATATTTATCATTTACCGACAACAGGTCTTCGTTTTTTCACGGTCTATGGTCCATGGGGCAGGCCAGATATGGCTTTGTTTCTGTTTACCTCGGCAATTGTTGAGGGCAGAATGATCGAAGTATATAATCATGGAAACATGACTCGTAACTTCACTTATGTTGATGACATTGTTTCCGGTACGATTGCAGTGCTTGATGCTGATTTGCCATATGCGGTCATGAACATCGGTGGTGACAAAGAAGAAAAACTTTTGCGCTTCATTGAGGTAATTGAAAAAAATATCGGCAAAGTGGCAGAGAAAAAAATGATGCCGATGCAACCCGGAGACGTTCCTTCCACTGTTGCGGATATCGACAAGCTTCGCAGAATGGGCTGGCAGCCGACGACGAGGATTGAAGAGGGAATCGCTAACTTTGTGAGATGGTATAAAGAATACTATCATGTAACATGAAGCATGAAACATGTAACAGATAATAATTTCCAATTTTTAATTTTGAATTTTAAATCAATTTTGAAAATTTAATGATTGAAAATTAAAACAAAAAAGTTTAACGCTGGTATTTATTTTTGGTAAGATTATTTCAAAATTAAAAAATTAAGATTTAATATTTGGTTCGAAATTCAAAATTCGAAATTCGAAATTAAAA
Source organism: uncultured Bdellovibrionales bacterium (assembly GCA_964500125.1). GTDB lineage: Bacteria > Patescibacteriota > Minisyncoccia > Moranbacterales > GWC2-37-73 > CAZAFB01. The sequence continues at coordinate 18,488 of CAZCMV010000017.1, forward strand.
AATATATGCGTCATCATGAAAATTATCGCGAATTAGTCTGGATGCTTGCCAAGACTGATTTCAAGCTCCGCTATCACGGCAGTGTTTTGGGATATTTGTGGGCGCTGCTCAAGCCGCTTTTAACTTTTGCTATTTTGAATTTCGTGTTTTCTTCCGTGTTTAATCCTCGATCAACGGGTATGGATACTTATTCGTTGCAATTGCTTGTGTCGCTCATGATGTTCTATTTTTTTTCCGAAGGAACTAGTGCTGGTATGGGTTCACTGCTGAATAAATCGCAGTTGGTTACCAAAATATATGTGCCGCGTTGGACGATTATTTTGGCATCAACGATTAATGCGACATTGATATTTTTAATGAATCTTATTGTTATTGCCGTATTTTTTGCGTTCAAAGGATTTATGCCTAGTCTTGCTGCTGTCGGCATGTTTTTGCTGTTTTCGATTTTTATCTATGTAATCGTCTTGTCGTTTTCTTTGATCACGGCGCCGCTCTATGTGAAGTTTCGGGATCTTTCTATGATTTGGGAAGTGTTTTTGATGATTATTCTTTATGCTTCACCGATAATTTATCCGCTGGCAACACTTCCTGCGAAATATCACACATTCATTTTGCTTAATCCTTTAGCATTTATCATTCATTTCAATAAGGAATCTTTGGTAAACAATCACTTTGCCGAGCCGATGCAATATGCAGTTTTTATTGCTATCGTGTTTGGAACTTTTATTTTCAGCATTTTTTCCTATCGAAAGCTTGCACCACGCATCGCGGAAGACATTTGACATAAAACTTATTTTATGGTACAATGGACAATCGTGTGGCTTCGTTGAAGTTGCCGAAAAAAGAGTTGTTTTTATCCTAGAAGGCTTGTTTGAAGCCGAAAATCAAAAAAGGAGGACATCATGAAACAGCTTATTTTTTGTGGAATCATTGTAACCTTTCTCTTGTTTTATCCCAAAATGAGAAAACGCTGGAATATTTTCTGGTGCAAGAGGGGGGTTAAACGCAAGGTGAAAGAATGCCTCGCTGAATCTCGCAAGTTTCTCGAGTCTTCACATGAGCATGTCTCCTTGGTGTACAAGATACGAGAAGCAATCCTGCCATGCTTTCACGAAGAGTTGGATATGCGGGAAGCCTCCGCCTTGAAGCAAGAGAATGATATCAAGTGCTATGTCATAAGTCTTGATGAAGCACTTCTCTGCGGCTGTGAAGCTGCGGAGCTGGAGAGAATTCTGTTGTTGGCCCAAGAAGCTTTGGCTGAAGGGCGGCACAGAAGAGAGCAGGTGGAAAATTTCGTGGAAATAATAGATGGCACCATTGTAGAAAATTTCCGAGGAAAACTAGAGCATTCTCGCGTTATTTTAGAGTATGCGAGATGTGTCTTGCTCGTTTCGCCAATGTGTCCTTCCTGTATAGAAAGGACCAACGAGTTTTTTTCTTTGGCTGAGGACAGGGTGAAATTTATTGAGAAACTTGCTATCTATGGTGAGGATTTGGACCGTCTCAAATATGATCTCAAAAGAGGGGATCTTGAGGTCGAGTGTATAACCAATGCAATGAAGGAGCTAAAAATGAAGCCCAATTCTTCCAAAGTAGTGCATCTTTTTTCCCGAAAGGGAATTGCTTGCTGAAAAATAGCGGGCGAAAATAAGAGATCGGCAAACTGTCGGTCTCTTTTTTATTTTTCACAGCGGGCTGCATTGTATGAAAAGATAACTTTGTGTGTACTATATCGAAGAAGGGAAATGATAAATTAAGAGACGAAATCATATGACATATATGGGTGGAGAATATTCAACAGAATCTTTATTGAAGGAGCTGACGCAGCAGGTCCAAAAGGAGAATGTTACTACTTTTGAAGCATATAAGGATTTGGTAGATAGCTTAATCGAAGAGAAGAAATCGTTTGGTTTTTTTGTGGAAAGTGAAGATTTGGAACAATTAAAACATAATTTGGAGTCATTTTGGCCAAGGATAGCATAGTTATGAAATATTTTTTCAATGTTGCAAAAAAATATAAGAAGGTATAGGCTATATATGGAAAAAGTCGCGTTTTCTAGTTTTTTTTAAGTAAAAATAAAGGCCTAAAAGGAGGTGGATATCATGACGGAAGAAGATGAGGTAAGAAGGCTGCTTGGGAGCAAGGAAGCTAAGCGTTTTCTTGAAAGCTTGGAAGATTTGGAAATCCAAAAACCTCTGGCTGACGCGTTTAAAAGGCAAAAACAAGCTCAATTTGATGAACTTGTGGCGCAAAAAGGACTCAAGGGGTCGATTCGTAGATTTTTCTTCTATGAAAAGTTTCGCAAAGAGCTTGTCCTGGCGGTAGAAAGAGTGCAGTTTATTGAACGCGTAATTAGGGCGCATGGGATAATTTTCAATGGCATATGCACTGAAAACCCCTTGCATCTGGAAGCGATTTCAATGTTGCTGCAGATTCTTATTGAAAAAGTGGAATATAATAAGAACTTTTTTGAAGATATTCCGCATAGCTCTTCTCTTGGAGTGTTAAATAAGGCCAAAGAACTAAGGCTAATCTTGGAAAGACAAGTGAAACTTCTTTCCATGTGAATAATCAAGTCCATGATCGAACGGTTGTGGACTTTTTTTGTTCAAATATTGCCAAGAATCAGTTTTTTGGGTTATACTGGGTTACATGGGTAAAAGAGTAAATAAAAGAATACAATTTGCTTCGATATTGTTGCTGGGCTTGGTTGCTGGTATTTTGGCATATCCAAAAGCTGTCTCATTTATGCCTCCTGTTTATGGTGCGCTCGACAAAATGAAAATAAATTTAGGTTTGGATTTACAAGGCGGAATTCACCTAGAATATAAGGCTGATGTTTCTGGTGTGGAAAGTAGCAAGATTGCTGACGCGCTTTCTGGTGCGCAAGACGTGATTGAAAGGCGCATCAATGCTTTTGGCGTGGGCGAGCCGTTGGTTCAGTCAGCTAAGAGCGGTGACGAATATCGTATAATTGTTGAACTTCCGGGAGTAAAGGATATTGAAGAAGCGAAGAAAAAAATCAAAGAAGCGCCTCTTTTGGAATTCAAAGAAGAAGGTGAAGTGGATCCGGAAATGGTGAAGATGTTTGATCAGATGAATGAACAAGCCAAGAAGAAAGCGCAGGAAATTTTAGATAAGGCAAGTGTGCCAGCCGATGGAGGTGTTAATTTTGAAGAATTGGCTAAAGAAAACAGTCAAGACACTGGTTCCAAGGAAAAAGGTGGTGATCTTGATTTTGTGAAAAAAGGTACTTTCGTGCCTGAATTTGACAAAGTACTGTTTGAAGGGAATATGAAACCGGGAGAAGTATATCCCGAACTGGTAGAAACGCAATTTGGTTGGCATGTTATTAAATTTATTGAATCCAGGGGTGAAGGAGATAATCTTGAAGTTCATGCTGCGCATATTCTTTTTGCCAAACAATCAGCAGATCAATACCCTGAGCTTCGCTACAAACAAACGGGACTTACGGGTCGTAATCTAAAGAGTGCCTCAGTTGTTTTTGAAAGCCAAGGTCTGGGTAATCCTCAAGTTTCACTTCGTTTTGACGATGAAGGAATGAAATTGTTTGCCGATATTACTAAGCGCAATTTGCAAAAGCCTGTTGCTATATATCTTGATGGTTCAGTGATAAGTTCTCCGACTGTGCAGTCTGAAATCACTAATGGTGAAGCTGTGATTACGGGTAATTTCACCTTGCAACAAGCAAAAGATTTGGCACAAAGACTAAATCAGGGAGCTTTGCCCGTGCCGCTGACATTGGTTTCCCAACAAAGCATTGAAGCTTCTTTGGGCGCGGATTCTTTGAGACAAAGTTTATTTGCTGGTATGATTGGCTTAATTGCGGTTGTTATTTTCATGATTGTCTATTATCGCTTGTTGGGCGTAATTGCTTCGGTCGCTTTGCTTATTTATACCGGAATCATGGTTGCCCTTTTCAAACTATCTGCGTTTACTCCATTTTCGATAACACTTACTCTGTCCGGAATTGCCGGTTTTGTCTTGTCTATCGGTATGGCAGTGGACGCAAATATCTTGATTTTTGAGCGTACAAAAGAGGAAATAAGAAAAGGCAGGGCGATTAGTAGTGCGCTTCATGAAGGTTTTCGTCGCGCTTGGACTTCAATTCGAGATGGTAATCTTTCCACGATGATCACCTCGCTCATTCTTATTTTATTCGGTACGGGATTTGTGAAAGGCTTTGCCATAATTTTGATTCTTGGAGTGCTGGTTTCGATGTTTACGGCCGTGACGATTTCCCGTACTATGCTTAATTTTATCATCAGGGAATGGGCGGAAAAACATTTATGGGTGATCGGAGTGAAGAGAGAAAAATCAAAAATCAAAGATCAAAATGCAAAATGACAAATTAAAATGCAAAAAGAATTATTATTTTTTCATTTTGCATTGACATTTTGATTTTTGCACTTTGCATTTTGAATTTATAATTATGATCCAAATAATACCCAAAAGAAAATACTCTTATATTTTTTCCATCGTGCTTTCGGTGTTGAGTTTGGCGAGTCTTTTTGTGTGGGGGCTTAAATACGGTATCGATTTCGAAGGAGGAACGATGATGGAAATAAAGTTTGCCGAGCAAGTTCCGGAAAATAAGCAACTGGAAGAAACACTTAAGGACTTTGATCTTAAAAGTTTGACTGTTCAAGTTTCGAGTAATAATTCTGTTTTAATTCGCTATGCCAGTGAAGAAGATGGCGTTAATGATGCCGTCTGGAAAAAGATTAGCGAAACATATGAGGGGTCAACGCAATCACGGGTGGATTATATAAATTCTTCAGTTTCCAAAGAGCTGCGTACCAAATCCTTAGGTGCTATTTTTTGGGCAATGGCTGGCATTATGGCTTTTATTGCCTATGCTTTTCGAAAAGTTTCTCGGCCGGTGCCATCTTGGAAATATGGCGCTGGCGCAATAATTGCTCTTATGCATGATGTGCTGATTACAGTTGGCGTTTTTTCTGTGCTTGGTCACTTTTGGAATGTTGAAGTGGGCGTATCATTCATTGCAGCCTTGCTTACTATCTTGGGATTTTCGGTTCACGATACAATAGTGGTGTTTGATCGTACGCGCGAAAATCTGCTTCGCGGGGGTGGTAAGGAAAAATTTCCCGAAGTCGTGAATCGTTCGCTTAATGAAACCCTGGTTCGTTCTTTTAACACTTCTTTGACAGTGATTATTACTTTGCTGGCCATTTATCTTTTCGGTGGGGAATCGATTAAATATTTTTCTTTGGCGTTACTTGTGGGAATTGCCTTTGGAACATATTCATCAATTTTCATTGCCTCGTCTCTATTGGTTACGAGTTATGAAATGCAAAGGAAGCATAGATAAAAATTGTTAATTTTGTTTTTGATAATGCAAAATGCAAATATCAAAATGCAAAATGATAGATTGAAATGCAAAAAGGATGGTTATTTTTTAATTTTGCATTGACATTTTGATTTTTGCACTTTGAATTTTGATTTTCTAATTTTATGTTGAATTTTTTGAAGAAAAAAAAGGACGATAAAGAAAAGGAAAAGAAGAAAATTCCAACCGATCCTTATGATACTGAAAATATGGGGATGCTGCAGAAGATGGCAATGAAGAAATTCATGAAAATGAACCAGCAGGAAAAGGAAGCGGTAATGAAAAAAGTTTTGGATCCTAAAAATATTCAGAAGAATAAAAAACAGATTTTGGAAATGTTTGAACAAATGGAAAAAACGGGGCAAATGAACAAGCATCAGGTATTTGAAGCGAAAAAGAGATTGGGGCTGCTGTAAATTACTTATTACTGATTGTTCATAGTAAACGAAAGTCTGTTATTGGGAAATTAGAAAAGCCGGAGAATGTTATATTCTACCGGCTTTTTTTAATTGTTTTTGACGATACATTTTTCTATCGGCACGGTTGATTTCTTCAGTGATTGTTTTGGTGAAATCTACAACAATCGCACCGATACTTATGGAAATGGGGATTTTTATACCGCTTAAAATTAGGGGATTTTCGGAAACCCCCACTTGAATCCTTTCTGATAATATGGCGGCAAATTCTTCCGCATTATTTTTTCCGTCGCTTTCGTAGGTGACCAAAATTTGAAATTCATCCCCACCACAGTTAAAAGGAAGGTCGTATCGCCTAAGGGTAGATTTTATGGAAATGGAAACATTTTGAAGTATTTTATCACCAATCAGATGACCCAGGGAATCATTTATTCCCTTGAGGTTATCAATGTCTGCAATAGCGATTATCATTGAATTTCCATTACGCAGAGAATGATTTGCCATTATTTCCGCTTGCTCTAAGAAATAGCAATGGTTATTGTACATTTCAGTGTTGGCATTTTGCGATGTTTTTTTTGCGATTTCCAATTCTTTCTCAAGTTCTGTTATGCGCGCTTTTTTCTCTGCAAGCAACATTTCCTTTTTAGCTAACAGCTCCAATAATTCCTCATAACTGAGGGATTTTTGATTTGCTTTTACTAAATGCAAGACTTTTTTATTGTCCATTTGCAACCCCCTCCTTGATTATTTGATTTGGTAAGAACTAGAAAATAAATATAGCACATATTTAATATTTGTCTAGTATTTGTACAAGATGAGTACATAGGTAACACTTTACTAAATTCAATGGGCGTCTGGTA
>CAZCMV010000018.1:0-19913 GCA_964500125.1 uncultured Bdellovibrionales bacterium
TTCCTTTAATTTTGCTAAATCCAGAGTGTTACCTATGTATCTCATCTTCTTCATGCTGAAACATTTTAAAGAAGATTTATTTTATGTTATAATAAGCTTACAAACTTTTTTTGACGCCATGGCACGTGGCTCAAAATTTTTGCAGGTTGGACAGTTCTTCATTTTCTCCAACAAAGAAAGGGGGTGAGTTATGGTAATCGTCAATGGAGTTGCAGCTGTCTATAGGCACATTGCGGGTAACTTCTGGAAAGCGACCTGGATTGAGCACGGGAAAATCAAAAGCAAATTTATAGAATGCAAAGTCTATCCCGTCAATTTGACCTTTATCCAGATAAAACGCAAGCGAGAAGTGTTAGAAAAAGAAATATTGCGCTTTATTAAATGAGCATGGACATCGGAGAATGGAGAATGAAGAAAATAAAAAAGCCCGGAGTGCAAATATGCCACCGGGCCCTTGTTTTTTTAACAAAATTTTACAAGTCTAATATCTTGTCAACATCTCTGTTGATGTCCTCACTTGTTGCAAGTTCTGTACTGTAGCGGTATTTTTCATTAGACTCACGCCATTCAGCGTTAACATAATGCAACTGGTATAAACATAACAGCATAGTTATGGAGATTGAAGCGACAAAAGCAAACAAGCGATCTACATACGGGGAGCATATTATTATAAACTCCATTATCATATAAAGAAAGAGAATTAACATAAAACATAAAGAACGTAAGCAACCTTTGTCTATTTTCATCTTTTTCCTCCTTTTAACTTCAGATAGGTTTTCCCTGGGATTTTCTATCATTAGCAGTTTTCCTCCTTATTATTTTTTGAAACAACATGTGATATCATTCAAACTCATTTTTTCTTAACTGTCAAGCTTTTGGATTCTTTGTCTAAGACTTTTGCATTTTCCACATCTTTGCGCGCAGCAGGAGATAGGAGCGGCATGATGTTTTTGAGGGCGATGCCGTCCACTTTCAAAATCGATTCCCATTTGTCCAAAGGTTCCAAAATCGCGCGCAACTCGGCTTCGTTATATTTATATGTCTTGCGCAGCGATTGGGCAATGACACCGCCTTCACCAAAAACGCGATCCACGCCTTCTTGCTCCATGTAGTCCGTAATCAAATTCTGCGCTGCAGCCAGCTCTGTTTTCTTGCTGGTAAGCTCTGCCTTGAGCGCAATATATTTTTCAATCGCTTCATTTATTTCGTTCGTGTCGATTTTTCGTTGCTCTTTGAATTTGTGTCGCCACATCGGACAAATCTTTTGATAACCGCACCAATCGCAAAGCGGCGTTACGTTCGGCGAAAATTCTCCTGCTTCAATGTGAGAAATGACTTCCAAAAATAGCTTATTTGCTTGCTCAAGCTGTTCGCGTGTTCTGGTCGAAGATAATTTTACTCCGTGTTTGAGGTAATAGAGACTAACCGTGATTTTGTCCATGTTGGCCGCTTCTTTCGGATAGCGTGTCAAAAAGGCATTGAGATATACGGAAAGCTGCAAATCATTATCCACCTTTTCTTGCGAAGGCATTTTTTTGGTCGTCTTGTAGTCGATAATTTCATAGCCGTCTTCGGTTTTGTCGATGCGATCCACAATACCGGATATCACGTGTTGCGATCCTCGCGAAGAATCTTCAATAGGAATGGCAAAGCGGCTTTCCAGATCAACAATGTTGAAATCGGCAGGATTGTTTTTCTTGCAATAATCGGAAATTATGGACACACCCTGCGAAAATGCGGCGCGATCCTCCATTTCATCTGCAAAAACGTCACTGTTCCAATTTCGAGAAAAATAATCGAGCGTGTCTTCAAGTGTCGGTGGCAAAAGGGAAGGTGAGTGATAGAACTTGAGCGCGCCGTGAATAAGGGTGCCAAAAACAGCCTCTTTGGATTTGGGCTCTTTGATTTTGTCCACGTTCTGAAACTTATATTTCAGGGAACAATTTTGATATGAATCGAGTGCTGAATATGAAATTCTCATAAAAGTTTATAAAGTTTGTAAAGTTGTAACGTTCATAAAGTTCTTTCCCACAATGATATTATATCATTCTTCGTATTTTGGGCAAGAAGAAAACCGCGATGTTTTGCGGTTTTTATTTACGTGTTTTTAATAAATATCAATCTGTGCAGTTTTTAGCTTATTTGCTATTTTATAAGCCAATTCTCTGCGGTTAATATAGAGCAAATCCGAATATTCAATGCGACCAAAACTTGCAAAATGTTGACTCAAAAGCATCCCTAATTTGAAATCCATGAGCTTACTTTTGGCATTTAAAATGATACCAAAAGTGATGTCATTTTTCGAAAGATTGATCTGGATTATATCATAATTCAATCCATACGGATCAATGCTTTCGATCTTAAGTTCTTCAGTTTCTTTTTTCAAAGGAAACGGCTCACAACTGAATCTTATACCTCTTTTTTCGATATTTCGGACAATATTTCCGACAAATTTTACCCCTATTTGCACTGCTTCTGAATCGACACTTCTTTTTGAAAGAGCTACTGCCAAAGCATCAACGTGTTTGGAAAAAAGTTTCATTGAGCACCTCCTGTTTGCTATGTTAGTTTTAACTCATTTGGTGATATTTGAAATCTAACATTCTTATGTAGCTATTGTCAAAAATAGCTTGACAGCACAAACATAAAAGAAGTAATATATTAATGCATACTAAATTGGTAGGCTTTAGCTAGTGTCATCCTGTATTTATTTAGAGTCTTTAATGAATGCTTAATGTGCCTAGATTCCATATACGATCCAAAATAACATAACAAATATATGCGTTTTTCAACCAAGGCGGGATATGGACTCAAAGCCATGGTTAATTTGGCCGAGTGTTTTCCGCAACAAAAAGCGGTTCGTGAGTTGGCATTAGAAGAGGGCATTTCATCAAAATACCTAGAGAGGCTCATGGGCATGCTTAGAAAAGAGAAGCTTGTGCACAGTTCGAAGGGTAAAGACGGCGGATATTTTTTGGCTCGCAGGCCCAAGGATATTGCCGTGGGAGAGATCATCGAAATTCTTGATGGGCCCATTGCTCCAATGAAATGTGCCGGTGAAGGATGTCCTAGTGCCAAAACTTGTCCTTCAAGCATTGTGTGGGAAGAGATCGGCGAACAGGTTAAAAAAACTGTCTATAATATAAATCTAAGCGATTTAACAAATAACAAATAGCAAAGACACCTCTTGTAATTTGTATCTTCTAAGATGTCATATCTTTACGGAAAATATATGAATAAGCAAAAAGTTTATTTAGATTACGCTGCAACAACTCCTCTAGATCAAGAGGTTTTTGCCAAAATGCGACCATATTTTACCCAAAAGTTCGGCAATGTCATGTCGATTCATTCTTTCGGACAAGAAGCGCTCAAGGCCGTAGACACGGCGCGCAGACAAGCAGCTGATTTTTTCAATTGCACGCCTTCGGAAATCGTGTTCACTAGCGGCGCAACCGAAAGCAATAATTTGGTAGTAAAAGGATCTCTGAGGTCTTTCTATTCCATCAAACGCGAGAAGAGCGAAAAACCGCACATCATCACCGCTGCTTTTGAACATCATTGTGTGCTTGATGCCTGCAAATTTTCGGAAAGAGAAGGATTGGTTGATGTAACCTATATTTCACCCAGAAAAGATGGACTGATGAGAGTAACTGACATCCAAAAAGCGATTCGTCCCAACACAATTCTTGTTTCGGTTATGTATGTAAACAATGAAATTGGCACCGTACAGCCGATTGCTCAAATAGGGAAGTTGCTAAAAAAAGAAAATGCCAAACGTACCAGTGAAGGACTTTGGCCAATTGCTTTCCACACGGATGCGACACAAGCTGTGAATTATTTCGATTGCAATGTGGAAAATCTCGGCACGGATTTGCTTTCCATATCAGCGCACAAAATATATGGTCCCAAGGGAGTTGGTTTATTATATGTGAGAAAGAATACTTATCTCAAGCGTATTCAAGATGGTGGCGATCAGGAGTACAAACTGCGCTCCGGTACGCACAACGTTCCTGGGATTGTCGGTTTAGGAGCGGCACTTGAAAAAATAAGCGACAAGAAACAAGAGACAAGAAACAAAGAAATTCAGAAATTGAGAGATTATTTAATCAAAAAAGTACTCAAAGAAATTCCAAAATCATATTTAAATGGCGATGCAATCAAACGTTCGCCAAACAATGCCAATTTTCGTTTTGATAATGTGGAAGGGGAGGGGCTTGTATTGGCGCTAGATTTGGAGGGCATCAGCGCTTCGACAGGCTCAGCCTGCTCATCCGGAGCGTTGGAACCATCGCATGTTCTTTTATCATTAGGATTGAAACACGAGCAAGCCCATGGCAGCCTGCGCCTTACGATTGGCAAACACACAACCAAACAAGAAATCGATCGTACTGTGACCGTTCTCAAAAAAGTCATCATAAGACTGAGAAAAATATCGGGAAATGTATTAGAGGATTTTAAATAATTCCCATTTTCGATGAATTATTAGTATATTAGAAAAAGATTAGTAATTTTAATAGGGGTAAGATTTATAATTTATAACATCATGACATCAAGATACAGCAAAAAAGTAATTGATCATTTCACTAAGCCGCATAATCAAGGCGTGATTAAGAATGCCGACGGAATCGGCACGGTCGGTAATCCCAAGTGTGGCGATGTTATGCGGATGTATATCAAAGTGTCCAAGGACAAACAAGGCACCGAAATAATCAAGGATGTCAAATTTGAGACACTCGGTTGTGGCGCGGCAATATCCACATCATCGATGGCTACTGATCTTGCCAAAGGAAGAACACTTGATGAAGCAATGAAGCTGACCGACAAGCAAGTTGCTGAAGAACTTGGCGGCCTGCCAAACAGCAAAATGCATTGTTCAAACCTTGCCGCTAGCGCTTTGCACAAGGCAATTGAAAATTATAAAAAGAAAAAATAATATGCAAACCATTCGCAAATTTACCAAAGAAGATTATCAAACCGTATTGGAGCTTTTCAAACAGCTTAATGATTCTGTGAGTTCTTTTGACGCTGATTCCATGATAGCCGATGAAAATTGTTATTGTATTGTTATTGAAGATGACGGAAAAGTTGTGGGGTTTGGCGCACTTATTTTGCATCACGTGCCCACACGCGGTCTCATAGCCCGCTTAGAAGATATTATTGTAGGGGAAACATTTCGAGGCAAGGGAATTGGATGCAAAATTGTCGAGCATCTGATTGAGCATGCTAAGCACACAGGTGCAAAATCGATTGATCTTACTAGCAATCCACAAAGAATTACGGCGCATAAATTATATGAATCATTGGGATTTGCAAAACGAGATACGAGCGTTTACAGAAAAGAATTATAGAAAAAAAATATTATCAATATTTTCACCTCAAGCTTGGTTTAGGATTTGGAGGGCAGAGAAGGATGCAAATCCTTCTTTTGTATTCCATGATGAGTTTTTTTGTGAGTGCTTAGTTGTGAGTTAATTTAAGTTAATATCTAACGTCGCACAATATATCTTTTGCGACATTCATAATAAAAAACCCAAGGTCATCCTGAATTTATTCCAAAATTTCCATATTTTCACAAACAATCTCAAATACTCCCTATAAATTCCAGATCCCAACTGTTATGATATTCCTCTTGGCAATTATATCCTAACCTACACACTCTAAATACTTCAGAATTTCTTCTAAGCTGCACTAAAATCAATGCCTGGGATTAGTTGTATGTCAAAAAATAGTCCGTCTCTATTTTAAGCTTTAAATAAGCCATATTTAGGGGTACAGCTATACCACCTGGGCAGCCAAAACCCCACACAGCTCAATTTTGAGCCTCGTTTTTTGGCTTAAATAAGCCATTATTTTAGAGGTATTTTAGCCTTGTTTTAGCTTTATTTTAGCCCTAAAAACAAGAAAAATGTGAAGAATATACACCTAACGGAGACACTCAATATTCTTGCGTTTTAGATATTGAGTGTCCAGTCAGAACTATCATTTTCTGCTAAATAATAAGATTACTAACCACATTCTTCTGACGACCGTCACAGAAATATGGTTTTAGAAAAATATTGAATCCCAATTTTTTTTCTTAAGTAATTTTTTATAAATTATATTTTCAAAAAAATTCATAATTCAAAAATTCTTCATGAGGCCCCTGTTATTAGATGAGACCCTTGTTATTAGAAATTAACAAGAAGCATCAATATAACAAAAGAAGAAGTAGTGTGCCCATAACAACTCCCCGAACTTAGTAGCTCCATACCTCTAACGTCGCACAACCCTTTTGTATCAAAAATAGGTAACTGAAAAAAAATAAAGCCGCTAAATAGCGACTCTACCTAATGTTCTTATTTTCATTGCAGATCAATTAACATTCATTTGGGCTCTAGTTATAAATAATCATTTGATTAACACTAGTCCCTCCTCCACCGCCTACGCAAGCACGGGAATCATCCAAATATACATTTGGTCCAAAATATGGATCATGCACTATGTATTTTCCCCCATCCTTGTGATGGATCACTACATAATGTCCGCCTCCTTTTGATTTTTTGATATATACAATTACTGGATTTCCTTTTTTGATTTCACTGTCAACTTTTGACCAGCTAATATTGCCATGCGATGTGCTGCTGGCAAGTTTGACATCAGCTGACGGCCAAGAATTCGGCCATTGAATCAAATCCCAGGAAAAAATAGGTTGTTTGGCAAGTGTTTTGGGCGTTATATTTGCTCCATGGTTCTTAAAAACCATTGCGACAGAAGTGACTGCACAGCCCCAACTTTTCATGCTACTATTTGAATTTCCAATATCAGCATTGGCCCAACTGGGATCTTTTTGTGAATAATACCAAGAAAGCTCATTTGAATATTTTGAGACAGATTTGATTGAACATTTTTCAGAACCATACAATTGGTCAAGATCCAACAATTCCAACTTTTGCGATTCTACGCGAGCAAGCATCTTTTGATAACGAGCTTCCTCTCCTTTGGTTTGGGAAAGCAGTGTTTGTTTTTTTGATTTCGAATTTTCCAACTCAGTATTTTTTTCCTGCAAATCAATATGCAACCCCACAATGTCTTGCTTGTCTTTTACTACGGAATTGCGATCTGACTCCAATTTCTGCTTGAGTGATTTTACCGAATCCAGCATTTCCTTTATTTTATCGCCGGTTTGCACCAAGCGATCCTTTTTGACCAAAAAGGAAGTCATTTTATTGTCTGCCAGATATGCTGTAACCACATCTTCTCGGTTTGATTCGTAATATGATTCAATAAGTTGTGAAAGTAGTTGCTGTTGAGATTCTATGACTCGTTCTTTTTCGAGAATACCTTCCTCCAATTTGGCAATTTTCACATTCAACTCCTCGATTTTTTTGCGGTTGGTTTCTATATTTTTTTCCGATTCCATGATCTCATTATTCATTTTCTGAATCTGATCATTAAGCATTGTTTTTTGCTTTTGTTTTACATCGATTATTTTTCGATATACCTCAGCCTTTTTCTCAAGCTCCTCAATTTTTTCCTGAGTTTCTTCCGCATCAGTTGCGGTATCGGCAAAAACTATTTTATTTTTATTATTTAATGAAAAGACAAAAAAACTGACAATGAAACACGCTGTCATCAAAATAAATATTTTTTTATTTTTTTTATAGCTACCTATCATTAAGAATAATTTTATTTGTATATTTGTTAGTCTATCGCTTTGTCCGGACATTTGCAGACTCACGATCTACAACACAGAAATTGCGTCATCAATCCGTTTCAATGATTCTTTCTTGCTCAAAACCCAAGCCACTTCAAATGGTGATGGTGATTTTTGCGCGCCCGTAAGAGCCACACGCAGCGGCCAAAGCAAAGCGCCGCGGTCAATTTTGCCATCGACAGTCTTAAAATTTTCCTCAGCTATCGTGAGCAACGCCTCTTCTATTTTTTTCAATTCCCATTCAGCTTCGTCTATTTCTTTTAATACATTTGAAGATATCTCCAGTGATTTTTTAATATCATCCTTACTCATTTCTTTCCATTTCAGCATCACCGCATCATAACTTATGTCACCAAAAAAGAATTGGCTGTTCTCGCCTACTTCGGCCAAAGTAGTAAGTCGTTCCTGTTCGACAGTCAGAACTTTTTTCAGGTATACATCTAGTGTTTCCTTGCTACATGATTCATGTTTTATGCTATATGATTTGAACCATTCTTTCTTTTCCAAAAATGGCAATACTTGGACATATAAATCATCGACTGATAATTTCTTAATATATTGATTGTTGAGCCAGTCCAATTTTTTCAAATCAAACACTGCCCCGGCTTTGTGAACATGTGAAAAATCAAAAATATTCTCCAATTCCGATAGGGAAAAAATTTCCTGTGTACTCCCCTTCCCCGGATTCCAACCAAGCAGTACCACAAAATTAATTATGGCTTCGCGCAAATAACCTTTTTTTATATAATCCTCCACGGCAACATCTCCTTGTCGCTTGGAAAGCTTTGATTTGTCAGGATTCAAAAGTAATGGCAAATGAGCTGTTTCTGGCGCGTTCCAACCAAAGCTTTTGTATAACTGGATGTATTTTGGCGTGCTAGATATATACTCTTCCCCTCTGGTTACATGGGTTATTAGCATCAAGTGATCGTCAACAACATTGGCAAAATTATATGTAGGATAACCGTCTGATTTCATGAGGATCTGATCATCCAAAAGTTCATTCTTAATTCTGACCTTTCCGCGCACCAAATCATGAAATTCCGTATATCCCTCCGTGTTTATTTTTTGCCTAATCACATATTTTTCTCCTCGCGTGATTTTTTCTTGCACTTCTTCGGCAGATAATTTCAAACACGTTCTGTCATACATCGGCGCTTTTTTTTCGGCTAGTTGAGTTTGTCTCATTTCTTCCAATTTTTCTGGTGTGCAAAAACAATAATATGCAAAGCCTTTTTCCACCAATTCCTCAGCATATTTTTTATAAATATCCAGACGCTTGGATTGAATATATGGTCCGAATTTTCCTTTTTGAACAATCTTTCCATTCTCGAGATAAACACCTTCTGAACGTTCAAATTGCGCCCAATCCATGATGACTAGCAATTTTTCCAAAGCATCAGAAACTTCTCTTTTTTGATCGGTATCTTCTATGCGCAAAATAAAATCACCCTTGTTTTTTTTGGCAAAGAGATAACCATATAGGGCAGTTCTAAAATTACCAACATGCATATATCCTGTCGGCGACGGCGCAAAACGTACGCGAATTTTTTTATTGTCAGTCATATCTGTTATGTGTCTTATTTTTTAAGCAAAACTTTTATCGGAAAAATAATCACGGCATTGAAAATTCTTTTGGCACGGTAGCGTGGTTCTTGCAAGAATCGCCAGAGCCATTCCAGACCTATTTTGCGCCAAATTTTAGGTGCACGTTTCACTTTTTCAGTGACAAAATCAAAAGCGCCACCGACTCCCATGGCTAGGTGTATTGTATCATTTTTTACGGAATTTATAAAGAGTTCTTGTTGTGGAGCACCAAAACTGGAGAATAGTATCTGGTATTTGGTATCTAGTATTTGGTATGATGCAAGGCTATTAGAGTCAATATCATCTCCTGAAAATACTACGCTAGGATAAATTTTTCGCAGTACCTCGGCAGTTTCTTCCCATGTGCTGAGCCCGTCTTTTCTTGCCGCCAAAAAAACGCTTAGCTTGCGTTTGTTGGCCATTTTCAAAATCTCATGCATAAGATCTGCGCCGGCTATTCTTGCTTTCAAATTTTTGCCATATCTCCAAAAAGCAAGCTTGATGCTCACGGCATCGGCAACGTTCAAATCAGCTTCATCTAAAATTCGTTTGAAACTCGCATCAATTTGCGCTTCCAGAATGAATTCCGCATTAATCGTGCAAATTTGATGGAATTTTTTTTCTTCCAAAAAAGATTCTATTTTTGTAAGAATCTCTTTTTTGAACAAATTATCTATTCGTATCCCAAGTATGTACATAAAGATACAAAAAATAAGTTACAAGTTACAAACAAATCTCGAATTTCAATTCCGCCAGTCGGCGGACAACAACCAAAACATTATTTCGTAATTTGAAGAATTGAATCTTGATGATTGGAAATTATTTGGTTTTTGTATCTTGTATCTTGGAATTTTTAAGCAAGTGGGCATGTTTCTAGCGCCGTATATTCTGGGCCGCCTTTGATAACTCCGGGGTTGCTTTCTATAACAAAAACTGTTTCCACCGGAACAATTAAACTCACCTTCTCATCAATAACCGGTTTCTCTTCCAGATTTTTCCATTTCTCTGCACGAACACGTCCCAAAGTGATGTGTGGAATGAATTTTTTTCGTTGCCCTCTGGACATGTTCAAAGAATCCTCCACTGATTCAATAAGATTTTTAAGCTCATCACTCACCTTCCCTGATACCCAAACCATCTGAGGATCTTTTGCATCTGGCCCTAGTGAGATGCGCTCGAATTCAATATCAAATGAATCAATAGCTGCAACTGCATCACTGACACTTTGACAAATTCCAGGCAAAACGCTTTCATCAACATAACCCAGGAAAGCTACTGTCATGTGCAAGTTTTTTTCCCTGACCCATTTGACCGGCAAATTTTTCCAAGATTCGATCTTCTGCGCCAATTTTTTCTTTACCTGCGCTGGAATCTCTATTTCAATAAATATTTTCTTCTTATGCATCCTGTTGTTTCAAAGCTGGTTACGTCTAAAATATAGCAAAATAGAGCCAAAAAAGCAAGCTGGATATGAAATTTTCCAATCATATAAGCCAAATAATCCGCAAGAAAAAAACAACTTTCTTTTTTATGTTGCGCTAAATAAGTCTTGCTACTAAATGACCGACTCCAAAAGGATATTCGTAACTAAAAAATCGGAACTTCCAATCATAACAATCTATAATTGCCAAAATTACCACAATAGAACGTAAGCCACATTCTGCAGCTTCTATTGAATCACTTTTTTTAAAATCAATTAATCTTTTTATATCTCTCTTTTTTAATACATCTATTATCTTTTGATCAAAATACTTTGCCTCAGGAGAATACCCCGCAGGAGCGTTAAATGTAAGCTTATGCGAAAGATCCGCACTGGCAATCACGGCAATACGCTTTTGAGGATGATATTGATCAAAAATTTTTCCTAAAATTTTTCCAAATTCGAAATGCTTTTCCATTTCCAATAAAGAAAAGGATATTTGAACCAAACGAACAAAGTGCGCTTTGCTATTGCTATATAGATGCCATAATGGTATGAATGTGCCATGATCAATTTTCCCTTGGTATCCATGAATCGGAATTTCATTCATCTCACAGGCATATTTAATATCCTCAACAATCGCCATGTCATTAAAAAATTCGATTTGTTTTGGCAAGTGATATCTCGAAAAATCACAGACTAAGAAAGGTGCTTCATTAATTACAAAATTATAAGGCTCTATTTTGCCATGCGGCGAAACAATAATAATTGTTTCCGGATCACAACCCCAAAACTCCTCAGAAATTTTTAAAAGGGATTCTGAAGTTAAAGATAAGCATCCACGGCTTTTCTCATTTCCAACGCCAGGAATACTCAAAGGGGGGTGGGGCAAAATAGCTGAAAATATAATCATATCTCATTAATGAATATTTCAGCTTATAGTACAAAATTACAATGACACTATTGCAAAAACCGTCATTGTATTTCATAGCACACCCTCCTTCAAAAAACGCGGCACTATTATTAGACAAGCGTTATGATGGCAATTTCTGGCTTGGAGCCAGTGCGTAATGGCGGTCCCCACGCACCCACCCCACTGGTAGTATATAGCGTAAAACTTTCTTCTTGGGTGAGCCCGTAATGATATCGTTTATAGATCATCTTAGTAACCAGGCTAAACGGAAAAACTTGTCCCTTGTGAGTATGACCGGAAAGCTGTAATGATATACCCATTTTTTTTGCCTGTTCTATTTGTGCAGGTTCATGAATAAGCAAAATACCTGGTTCATTTTCATCATACCCTTCAATGCCCCGCATTACTAGGGAAACATCTTTTTTCTGGCCAGGATGAGGATATTCTATACCGACAAATTGTAGCCCTCGAGATTCGTATATTTCGTCCTTCAATACCTTTACTTTGGTCTTATTAAGCATTTCATAAACACTATCTATGCCAAGATATGTTTCGTGATTGCCACTTACATATAAAATTGCTTCTGATGCTTTGATTTTATTAAGAGGTTCAATAAACCAATTAACATCAATGTTTGTGCCGTCAAAAAGATCACCCGTAATAACAACTACGTCAGCTTTTAGTTCATTTATTTTTTCTACGATATGTTTAAAAAAAATGTCACGAAAAACATATCCCAAATGAATGTCTGCAATATGCAAAACCTTCTTTCCTCTCCAAGATTCAGGCAAATTTTTAATCGCTACTTCCATTTCCTTTATCTGCACACTGCGCGCATTCCAAACCCCATAAATTGTATAAACCAAAGCAGCACCAATACTGATTGAACCAATTAAAATCTTATATCCCGAAATTCCTGTGAAGAGAAGAGCAATTTCTACAGCCCAGGCAAATATTAAAAATACAAAAAGATTTATAACAAAACCAACCCAAATTCCCGAAATCAAATAATATAAACGCATTATCCTATTATCTCCCCAGTGAGCCATAACAGAAGAAATCAAAAAGCTAAGCCCCAAAATTCCCAAAAAACCTGCAAAAAAGTACTTGTGATGCAGATCTACAATATCAAAGAAATACAGTATCGAACCATATGTCGCAAAATGTATTCCCAGATAGATAACAAAGAAAATTCCAAAAAATAATAAGAAATATGAAGCTGTTTTCATTGTTTGTATTTATTGATTATTTTTAGCTGTCCTAATTATGATGATAACATACTACAACTCATGAAAACAACCTAATATTTCTCTATGGCAATTCCGCGAACTGGCCCACCGGTGCTTTTTGGCACCAAAGGATGTTCCTCGCCTGTAGGATAATTCCAAAGAGCATTCCAAAAAATATCTTTGTCATAACGATATCCCCTGCCATTTTTAGTACCAGGGTCATTAGTTATGACTTGTTTTTTCTCAGCATCATAGCCGATCACTACCAACATATGCGTTATTGGCCCCGGCGAAGTAAAATACGGGTTTTTCAGCGCGCGACCGTAAACATTCACTACGATCAAATTTCCATTCAGCAACTGTTTAGAAAAATCATCTATACTTCGTAATTCAATTACTTTAGCATGCTCAATTTCAAAAACTTGTTTGAGTATTTTATGAGTATCTTCAATTGAGGTATCTATAGAATGGCCGAATATTCTTTTTTCTTCCATTGATACGCGTCTGATTTCCTTGGTCATTGCATCAGCATTAAGTTCTCCCAAACCATTAACCCAACGAGCCGCCATAATAATAGAGGCTTCCTCGCAGCCGTTTTGAAAAAGGGGTTCATCCCATTTACCTCCGGGTGCCTGCACTTGAAAAGGAACTAGGCCAATTTCTCTCTTTTTCTGTTCTTTTTCTGCAATATCATCATTTTCAATCCGATTGATTGCAACGGGTTCTGCTTGAATATTGGTAGTAACTTCTTTTTCTTCAAAATTAAAATCAGTTTCCATTTTAACTGATTTTTTTTTATTTTCATTTTTTTTACAAACACCAAAAAATATCACTCCTACAATAATTACAAAGAAGCATAAAATTATAACTGATCTCTTTCTATTCATATCTTCAGGACGTGTTATATTCAGAGGCTTTCGAAAATTCGAAAGCCTCCCTGTGATTTTTTCTTATTGTCAGAAGA
Organism: uncultured Bdellovibrionales bacterium; assembly: GCA_964500125.1. GTDB lineage: Bacteria > Patescibacteriota > Minisyncoccia > Moranbacterales > GWC2-37-73 > CAZAFB01. The sequence continues at coordinate 13,807 of CAZCMV010000018.1, forward strand.
TTATTGAGCCACAGGCGCAATAGGCACGTTTACTCCTCCGGGAACTTGAGGGCTGAAACTTTGCATCTGCTTGAAAAATTCATTCATATCCTGAAAAGTAACTTCTGTTGGAGGCGTAAAATCGCTTTCACTCAATGTTACAGCTGAACACTCATATTTAGCACCGGATTCTTCCATATCCTTAACCATGGTTTTCCAGTCAGAAAAATCTGAATCCTGCTGCTCGGAATTATCACCTGAAGGATCTTTTGTGTTTTTTTCCATTTCTTTTACATTGAATTTCATTCCTTCTTTTCCGCTCCAAAAATATACCCATGTTCCATCACTTATCATGTATCCTTTTTTCTGTTCATCTTTCATATTTTCAGAATCAGGCATTGTCATTCCCTCAATCCTCACCTTCGTTCCATTGGTCAAAATAACCATATCATTTCCGTCTTGTTCAACATTGCATTTAACAGCGCCTCTATTTAATAGCTTTTCCAAAAGACTTTGTTTTTCTGCCGTTTCTTGCACTTCTTTAGGCGCCCCACCATCTACAGCCGTAGAAGGCATTTCTTCTTTTATGGGTTGATTAGTTTTTCCGCATCCGGACAACATAAACGTTGCTCCTAAAAAAATACTCACTGTAATTATTTTTTTCATATTTTTTTTAAAAAATATTATTTATATTAAAATAATAACACAATCCATTATATATTGTCACAATCCATGTCGGATAATTTTCATTTTTTGATTTGACCACCAGCTCCGATTTGATCAAGTTTCACCGAAAGCAATTTGGAAATACCATCCTCACCCATAGTTACACCATAGAGCAATGCAGCCTGACGCATGGTTTCGCGATTATGCGTAATTGCAATAAATTGAGTATGCGCAGAAAGTTCTTGCAAAATCTTACTGAAGCGTCTGGAATTAGCTTCATCCAGGGCCGCTTCCACTTCATCCAAAATGGCAAATGGTGGCGGATTATGAGAAATTATCGCGAATAAAAGAGCAAGTGATGTCAAAGAGCGCTCGCCTCCTGAAAGCATGGACATATTTGTAATTTTCTTGCCTGGCGGGCAAGCGTAAATCTCCACTCCAATTTCATCTTTTACATTTTTATCTCCTCCTTCTGTGTCTGCCAAATCTACATCTTCCTCTCTTTCTACATCCTTCGTTTTGATCTTCGATTTTTGATTTTTAATTTTGATTAACTCGGCCTTTCCTCCCCCGAAAATTATCTTGAAATATTCCGAAAATTCCTTATTGATCTGTTCGAATGCTGTTTCAAACTCATTAGCAATTTTAATTTCCATCTCACGTACCACCTGCGAAAGCGAACTGATCGCTTTTTGCAAATCTTCCGACTCTTTAGCAAGGAAATCGAAGCGCGCATTTGTTTCTTGATATTCTTCCAAAATCATCGGATCAATTCCGCCGATCTGTTCCATCTGAACTTTGAGTCTGGAAATTTCTCTTTCCAGATTGTCACGCTCAATCACGCCACCATCAAATTTCAAGTTTTTTGGCTCACATTTGAGTTCCTCGCGAATTTGATTGGTCAAATCTTCTTCGCGCACTTCAATTCGTGCCAAAGATATCTTGGCTTCATTAAACTTATCCTTCATCCTATTCAAATTCTCCTGCTTGGCACGCACTTCCCTTTCCAATTCAAAGAATCGCTGACGCATCTTGCGAGCACGGTCAACTTCTGCTGCTATTTCTTCTTCCACTTTGACAATTTCCACACGAACTCCTTTTTCTCTGTCTCTACACTGGCTTTTTTTCTCTTCCAAGATATCAATGCGATCTTGAATTTCTTTTTGTTCTTTTGATGTGTCTCGCTTAACTTCCACTTCACCTTTGCCAGCCTGCTCATGCAAATCAAAAAGCTCCTGTTGGATTGCCTGGGCAAATTCTTTGATATCCTGAAGCTCAGTCAATGTCTCCACCGCTTCCACACGTTCAATCAGTTTTTTCTGATCGCTGCGAATTTTGGCCAATTTGTCCTGAACATAGCGCAAATCCACGGGAATTATTTCCACCACTTTTTGCTGCGCCAATTTTTCTTTTTCAACAACCATTCTACCCTCCGTGATGATCAACTCGCGCTCAATCTCGTTGAGCTTTTTCACTAATTCCGTTTTCTTTCTTTCTAACGCCTCCTTGACATCTTCTTTTTCTACCTTGGGCGATTCACGATTAAGCTCATCTGCAAGCTTATCTACCTCACGCTGAGCATTCATCATGTCTGCACCCAAAAGGTTTTTTTCAGTTGAAAATTTTTCTTGCTCTGCTTGAAATGAATGCCAAAGGTAGCTGAACAACAAGAATTGTTTTTCTTTGAGTTTACTTGCCACTTCTTTACCCTGCTGCGCCTTCTCCGCCTGCCGTTTGAGCATTTTGAGATGTGGTTCGATCTCGCGTACCAAGCTGCTCGTTTTTTCAATGTTGTCTATGGTTGTATCAAGCTTGCGCAAAGCTCTGTCTTTTTGGATTTGATATTGTTTCACGCCGGCCGCATCTTCAATCACACTGCGACGCTCCGCTGGAGAGGCATTGAGCACTGCATCGGACATGCCCTGATTGATTACGCAATAACTTTCTTTGCCCACGCCAGCCTTAGCTAAAAGATCCTGAACATCTAAAAGTCTTGATTTGTTGCCATTGATCAAATATTCCGATTCTCCGCTGCGAAAAAGTTTTCGAGTAATGACCACTTCTTCATATTCCAAAGGAATGCGCTTGTCATGATTGTCAAAAAACAATTTCACTTGCGCGCTTGATAGCCTTGCTTTACTTCCCGAACCGACAAAAATCACGTCTTCCGATTTTTTGCCGCGCAATGTCTTCATGGATTGTTCGCCCATTGCCCATTTGATCGCATCAGAAACATTTGATTTGCCAGAGCCGTTCGGTCCCACAATAGCCGTAATTCCGGGATTAACTTTTTGGATATCCTGAAAATGACCTGTTGGAAGAAATTCCAACACTGTTCTGTTGGCAAATGATTTGAAACCTATTATTTCGACTTTCCTTAGATACATATTTTATTTGCAACAATAGATAAATATATAATTCATTATTCGCCTAATCTTTGAAGAGCTGTTTTGGCTGCCACATTTTCGCTTTGCATTTCAAGAATTTCGTGATATATTTTTTTCGCATTTTCAACATCCTTCATTTGTTCATATGCCTGCGCCAAAAAAACCCTCAAATCAATATTATTGCTGTTGTTTTCAATGCCCTGTTTGTAAATTTCCACCGCACTATCAGGTTTTTGCAATGAATATTGATATACGCTTCCCGCATTCAAATATGCACTGATTAAATTTTTGTCCTTATTTATCGCTTCTTTATATTCATTAATCGCTTCGTCAGTTTTCTTTTGATCCCTGAGAGCATTTGCCAGATTGTTTCTCACTAATGCACTGTCACCTCCCTTTTCAATTTGTTTGCGATAAGTTTGTTCAGCTCCTTGATTGTCTCCAGTAGCATATTGAGCTATGGCATAATTTTGAATATCTTGAGAGTTTCCATTTTGCGCTTTCTCCTTAAGTTCATCTAGTTGATCGTTGTATTGCGAAACTAAATCTTTCGAGCTTTCCTGTTTTTCTGTTTTTTTATCCTTATCTTTCCATAAAAAAACAGCACCAGCAATTATAATAACTATACATACGACAAATACAATTACAAAAAAAATTCTCCTTTTCCTGTTCCCGGGAACTGAACTGTTTGTTTTTCTTCTCATTCCTATTATTTCTTGCCTTTCTCTTTCTTCGTTTCTGATTTTTATTATTTTTTCTTCCATGTTCATCAATTTTTAGATAAATTTAATTTATTAAGAATATTATTTTTTTCATATTTTGATTTTATCATAAAAAGCACAGAAATTCAAAGCCAAACTTCAAGGCAAAGTTTGGCTTTGAATAAAGTACCAAAAATGTAATCTTATGGCGCTACTTCCCGAAAGATTCCTTTGGAGGTTTTAGGACATGAACATACTTCTGTAACATCGTTTGGGCAAGATATGTTTTTTTCTTGGCAAACTTCTTTTGAAACTACTCCGTCTCCTCCTGAACATTTTTCTCTGTCATAGCAGAATGATCTTTTGGTGGTTATGGTTTTGTCACAATTTGTGTTGTCACATTTTTCAGAAGTTGGTATAGATATGCAATGATAATCAGGGGTGCATGGTGGTTCAGTGGTACCAACACAGATTGTTCCTTTCGGGGTTTTGTCGCCAAACAATTCAACGTAACCATTACGAATATCACGCCAAAAATCAAATCTTTCTATACCCATTTGCCGAGCTCCAAATATATACCTTCCGGGCTCGTTTGGAGCGGCGAATTTTTGAGTGAACGTGACGGTTTCGCCGGGATCAACCACGGGATTATCAAAAGGAATATCACCAATGACCTCGCCAAAACGTCCCAACACAGGAAGGATTGATTTCGATTGCGATTGAAGAATTGTTTGAGTGTCCTTCCTAAAATATTCAGTATGTCTTTGAAAACTATATAGAGAACGATATAGCAAATTGTTTGTTTCAAAAAGTCTCTCGTATTTGGAAAGAAAAAGATTTTCGAAACTGTCAGAATTACACAAATAATTCCCTCTTTCCAAACAGCCTACGCTCGAATGCAGCATTATAGACTCCTCTACCAAAGGCTGCTCCACGCTATGCTCTATTTCAATATTATTCCAAAAACCTGCAGTATCAATACTTTTATACCATGGTACATTTCCTGTGTTTTTCATAACTATGGAAACGGAAAATTCTTGTCCGGGATTAAGAATAGCTGGAAGTCCCGAAGTCCAATTTGCCCCATTGTCCAAGGAATAAGCACGAGAAATAAACTGGGCATTTTTCACACAATCACTTTCCCTTATGCACATTTTTCTAGGGTTAGTTAAAAGGGAAGAAGATTTATTTTCTTTTTTTAAGTGACGAGGATCCAATGAATATATCCCTGATTCATCAACATACATCCCTCCATGAAAACGACTGAAATACCATTTAGTCCCATAGTCTGTAACATAATAATCATCTAAGTATTTACCTGAAACATGTTTAGGATGAAAATAAGTCAGAGCTTCATAGAATCTTTCATTAAAAGAGTTTAAATTATTTCCATCGAGTACGGCAAGAGCTGAAAAACCTACATGTCCATAAAAAAAATATAACTTTCCCTTAAAATAAAATAAATCTGCCTGAGTAAACTGTCCTGAATAATATGGATCACCTGCTGCAATCCATGAATCTATAGCACCAGATTTTGCATTTATTTTTACAATAGTTTCGCCAGTTCCCCCAATAACACTAGCACCGAGAAGGTAAGCATGTCCCTCCTCATCAAATTCAATCATATTATCTCTAGCGTCTTCTATCGCAAAGTAACTGTCCGATAAGTAAATGTCCCTTGCTTTATTAAATAATATCGGCGCTTCCCATATTTTTTTCCCGGTTTTTTGATTTATCCTCACGAAAGGATATCTAGTGCGTTCGTTAAACCCCCAAATATATACAAAATCATCGTCCTTACCATCATGAGCAGCAACAATAATTGGAGTAATACAATTAACACACATATCAGCATAAGGATTATCCTTATAATAATCACTTTTTTTAACAATATCATCATAATTTTCCCAAATTTTATCTCCAGTCTCAATATCTATTTTATAAATACCTGAAGAACCATAAACGGGAACAGTATAATGTCTTTCGGTCTGTGTGAAACCTTTTCCTTCGCCCATGTAATAAGATACATATAATCCTCTTGTCGTAGCGGAAATATTATGCAAGAACATTTTATCTTTATTATTGTTAAAAATGTTACGACCCGCAAGCTCTTTCTCCCAAATCAACGCGCCATTTTTCTTGCTTCTTTTTTGTAAAACAATAGAATTAAAATACGTATTTCTTTTATTTACCAAATATATTGCGTCTTTAGAAACACCTATATGGGGTTCATTTGCATAGTATGATATATAGCCAGAAACATCATCCAATTTCTCAGAACCCCATTCTCCACCATTACCAATATCTCTGCCCAAATTACCACTTTCCCACAAACGAGAAAAATCATCCTTGCGATGGGCAACTATCGTATTGT
>CAZCMV010000019.1:0-19391 GCA_964500125.1 uncultured Bdellovibrionales bacterium
CGCTTAAATCCTACCACTTCTATTGTTATCCACCACACTGTTTAGTATAGAGCCTACGTAACTTGACAGCATGATAAATTAATGTATAATGAAAAATGCTTGAAAAAGAACTCATTTTTTATGAGTTTTGCCAAGAGCAGTAAATAAAGCGATTTTTACATAGCGGGGTGGAGCAGTCTGGCAGCTCGCGTGGCTCATAACCACGAGGTCGCAGGTTCGAATCCTGCCCCCGCAACAAGAATAGTGAAGCGTAAAGCGTAAAGTGAAAAGTGCAAATGGTGACAGCTTTGGTTTTTCTCTTTACGTTTTTTATTTTTTATAATATTATGCCAGGGTAGCTCAGTTGGTTAGAGCACAGGACTCATAAGCCTGGGGTCGAGAGTTCGAATCTCTCCCCTGGTACAAAAATTGGAGATTCGAACAGGAAAGGGGTCGCAAGTATAAAGTAAAAGTGCAGTGTGTTTTTATACATAATACTTTACACAAAATATATCTACATATTTAAGGGGGCGTAGCTCAGCTGGTTAGAGCGACTGCCTGTCACGCAGTAGGTCGCGGGTTCGAGTCCCGTCGCTCCCGCCAATCGGAACAAGAAGCCCTTTTGACAATCCTGTCGAAGGGTTTTTTGTATTGTATAAGCGGTTTTTTCCCTGTCACGGTTGAGTTCGAAAGTAGAAAAGCAAGCAATTCTTGTTTTTCATCGGTTGTAGCCCTTTCGTATAGTATTTCAGCGTTATTTGCGAGTTCTAAAATACTTGAGCCAATTTTGTAGTAATTAGTGTTGGCTTTTGTGTGTTTGGAAATTTTATCTTCAGTATCGGCAAGTTGCTTTTCCCATTCTTTGGCTTTCTTTTCATAATAAGTTTTGGTTATAGTCCCATCAATTTTGTCTTCATATAATTTGTCCAGCTTATCCTCAAGTCGCATCTTTTCTTCAACAAGGGCATTGCGTGTTTTATCCACCGTATTGCGTTTTATTTCCAAAGACTGCTTTAGGCCTTCGGCGACATATTCAACGGCCTTTTGGGGCATTTGAAGGCCAACCAGGCCTTTTGCAATCTCATTATGTATAATAACTTCATTTATAGGTTTTTCTTCGCAATGTGTCTTGTATTTTGTGCATTTGTAATAAACAAATTCCAATCCTGATTTTTTGATATGTCTTTCTGCCGTCATTCCACGTCCGCATTTACCGCAAGTGAAAAGTCCTTTGAAAGTGAAGGGCAAAGCATTGTATTTGTTTGGTGCAGACTTGTTTTCAAATCTGCTCATAATGGCTTGTACCTTGTCCCATAGCTCTTTGCTAATTAGCGGTTCGTGTGTGCCGTGTAAAAGCTCGCCTTTCCACAAGAAATCACCATAATAAAATGGGTTTCGCAAAATTCTTTGCAAGGTGCTTTTTGTGAGTGTCTTCATGCGGGAACAGCTAGGCATATTAGAGGGAATAAACAGGCCCTCATTCTTCACTTTCTGAATAAGAGCTTCAATGGAATAAAGGCTTGTCGCATAATACTCAAAAAGCCTTATGGCGAAATCCTTGTTCTTGTTATCTACGACAGGGCATAGCTTTCCATCAATTTCACCCATCTTGTATCCAAGCGGTGGATTACTGCCAGGATAAATTCCACTTTCTGCTTTTTCTTTTTGCCCTTTGCGAACTTCCTCACTCAAATTGTCGCTATAATTTTTAGCCATGAGAACCTTGATGCCATGGATAAGTTTTTGATGGGATGTCGCATTTTTCCCAATCATTTCGTTTTCCTTTGCCAAAACGGTTGTTACATCGAGTTCATCAAGGGTTACATAGTCCTTGAGGTTACGATAAAGTCTATCGGTTTTCTCAACAAGAATATATTCAACATCTTTATGATTGCGTAGATATTCCAACATTTTGCCAAAGTTGGTGCGCCCCGCTCTTTTCGCGGTTTCGTCGTCTTCAAAAATCTCAACAATCCTAAAGCCGTGCACACGTGCATATTCGTGCAAAAACTTTTTTTGTGCTGGAATTGAATATCCTTCAATTTTTTGTTCACGAGACGAAACGCGAACGTATGCAACGGCCTTTCTCATACTACTTTGTCTTAGTGTTATCCAAGAATTTATTATATTCTTCTTTTGGAATGCGAAACTCTTTGCCAATCTTATGGGCAAGTAATTTCTTGGCTTTGATATAACGGTAGATTGTCATTGAGGAAACCCGCAGACTTGATGCGAGTTCTTCAACAAGGTAAAAATCCTCTTTGGATATTTCATTTTTCATAAGTGATAGTTTTATTATGGTAATACTATAGGTTTAGTATTGTGATTATATTATACTTGACAATGCTTTACAAGCCATAGGGTGGCGGGTTTGCTTTGAGAATTTCAAATTCTTCATGCTTTTGACGTAAAAATTTTATTATTGGCGGGATGTCTCCTGGTAATTCTCCAAGTACGCCTATAATTTCCAAGAGTTCTTTTTTGTATCTGCTAAAGGTAGCGGGTGGCATTCGACCTTTCAATTCTGTCCATGTAGCATTTATTCCAATTTTGATAGCCATATTTACGGAATAATGTAGCAATGAGTGTTTATTTATATTCAATTGTTTTTGCAAGAGGAACTGTTCAAGTGCATTTCCTTTCATTTCGGCAAGTGTTAGTATTGCCATATTTGCATTGCTGAATATGCTGTCAAAAGTTTTCAATAAAATGTGTTTTGCAATTTCTTTACTTTCAATAATTTGCTGGAAAGTAAAATCATTTTTTTGCTCGGTTTTGAAGTATCTCCGCAATAGAGCATCCATGCTTTGCTTCCGTTGTAGGACTAGCTCAAACTTCACCATTCTTTTTTGTAATTTATTGGCCTCAATCATTTCAACTAGCTCTTTCTCAATCTTTGTTTTACCATTAGCCACAATTTCACTAGCTTTATCATAAATGGCGTATCCTTGTGCTTTATTCCAAAATTTTAGCGTTGCACCGTCTGCATTAGTGCAATCGTCTTGGCAGCGAAAATCAGATGAGCGTTTGTAGTCAAAATCTCGCAGTTTCCTTATGACTTGTTTTGCAGTTCCATGATATTCAGTAAGAACTATGGACTTTGAATAATCAACTCTACGCACGATGGCGTGTTTTATGTCGTAAGATAAGGCACTTATCCCAACCTTTCGTAAGCACAAAGCAAGTCTTCTGCATAATTCATCGAAATGGGTTTCATCAACTTCAAAAAGATTTGTGCCATATAATAATTTTGGCAATGATACTTGTATTTCAATCGTTTCCATTGATTTTTTGCTATCCTCTCTTTTTGGCATGGATATGCGAGGGAAATAGATACCCTTTTTTCTGTATTCATCAGCTACCATTGGAAAAAGTGTGCTTACTGAATATCTATTTGCTATTTTTCGTGTGGTGCTACCATTGAATTTTGTTTTGTCTATAATTTCAAATTGTCCTTTGCGAAGTTCTAAAACTATACTATCAATCATTTTCAACACCTCCTTTCTGTTTTTCTTCTTCCTCTCGTTTGATACGTTGGTCAATTTTGTGGAGTGCTTCAAAAAAGCCCAAGAAATTGTACCTTGCTTCAAAAGCGTCTTCTTCGGAAATGCCTAATTCCTCAAAGCATTCTTGTTCTAGTTTTAGTAACTCCTTGGACATGAAAAAAAGCGATGATTATTTATGTCATCACTTTCTCATGTTGCTATTGCATGGTGTCTCGCAAAATTCTCCTAAAAGTCTCGTTTATTGTAAAGATATTTTTTGTTTATTTTCAAAGCACTTCCCCCAACTACAATAAACCCGTCAATGTTCTTTTGCTTGCGTAGTTTGTCATTGATAATTTTGCATGCACGGTATATTTCCTTGCTTTCTAATTCAGTGTCCATCCCACCATTTGATAAAGTGTCTTTGACAAACTCAATATCAGCCCCTTCTTCTAGATGGTTTCTTTCTTCAATATCACAAAAAAGAGCTTTGAGTAGTCTGTAAGATTTAGTACTTTTTCTGAATTTTATGTTTTCCTTGCCAATAAACAACCTACCCTGACCTGCATCGAAATAGGTCATGTATTTTGTATAATTTCCAAACAATTCCTTATAAACGGAAAGTGTTTTAGTTAGCTTTCCAAAATTTACCTTCACTATGTATTTTGATGGTAAAACTTTGTCATTGCTAAAAATATTATTCATCCTTGAAAATATCTCAAATACTGGGAATGGATTGAGGCGTGTTGAAGCAATGCTAATAGCACCTGTTTCTTGTAAAAAACGAACAGACAGTCTTTGATTTTCAGTACTTGGCATTGCCTCGTTATCAACAATATCAATAACAATATAGCCCGCATTGATGGAGCTTTCATTTCTCAAGTCTTGGAGCATTCGCCAGATTGTTTTTTTCAATAATGCGTCTTGTCTTGATACAAGCTCGCGTATATTTTCAATTTGTTCTTCCATAAACTGATTATACATTGCTTTACATTTTTTGCTAACAATGTTTTACATTTGAGCAATAAAGCCCTATAATGAAATTACAATTGAATGCCTAACCCTAGCGAATTTTTCGTTAGGTATGGTAAAAAATCCGTCCAAGGTACTAAACCCCTCGTTTAGCAAGCCTTGGACGGTCGTATCTCGAAAGGGATGCGTGTGGTCGAAAGGCCACCAGCTAGCGAGGGGCTTTGTGCTTTCTTGCTAGCAAAAAATAATAATTAGCTAACCGTCCAAGGCGTATGAACAATCAAGAAATGCCCACTGGTGAGGCACAAAACAACCAGGAAAAAGTATGGTACAAAAAGTGGTGGGTTATACTCATCGGAATAATAATTCTGCTCCCGTTTTTTTGGGTTGTTGTTCCAATAGGTTTGATTTGGTTATTTGCAACTAAAGGCAAAAATTGGAGCAAAAAAACAAGGGGATTGGTTGGGGCAGGTCTTGCAATTTTTTTGATAATTATCATTGCTAGTGCTGGTTCTGATGACGGAAAGAAAAAAGAGGTTGCAAAACAGGTAACGTCTGAAGATAAGCCACAAACGCAAGAAGTGAAAGAACAAGTAACTGAAGTAAAAGAGCAGTCGCAGACAGAAGCTCCGCAAGAACCTCAAGATATAGCCCCTCAATTCATGTTTGATGTGCCTTCCTTGATTGGCAAAAACATAGATGATGTGAAGGTAGCATTGGGAAACCCTACGGATTTTACACCACCGACAAAACAGCAATTAGCCGCTTTTGATATGTGGGACATGGGGTATACAAAAGATGGTACAAGTTTGATTATTGAATATAGTCCTAAAAGCAAAGTCGTTTTCAATTTTTTCATTGATGGCAATGATAAGGCGAAACTTTTAGCACTCGGTAATTTACAGGAAAAAAATGATGCTTACATTTTGGATTTTGTAAAAAATGTTTCTAATCAAAATGAGATACTTGGTGTGGGAATTTACAAAAAATTGCCGATGGAACTTGATGCAAGTGTGGCTTACAACATGGTAGCTTTCCAAGTGACAAACAACGAAGGCTATAATTGGACGGATTGCCGATTTGAAATAAACGGTGGCGTGATTAGCAGTGGATACGAATATAAGACATCATCAGGGATAAAAGCAAAAGATGTTTTGACAATTCCATTTTCTGAATTTACAAAGGATGGGGAAAGGTTCAATTTCTTTGAACAAAAGCCAGAAAAACTGTTTGTAGCATGCAATACAAGTAAACAGCATCGAAGCAATTATTTCAGTATAAAATAGATTTCAAAGCAATTATTGAAAAGAGAACCATAAAGGTTCTCTTTTTAGTTTGGCATAGTTACCTTTATTTTGAAGAAGTTGTATATGCAACCCCCCCCTATACTGCCATATTTATGCCTGTTTCTTGCCAATTATATTGCAAGCAATTTTTCCGTTGTTGCCAAATAATTATTCATATCATAGACAATACTTGCCCAATCCATGGTTCTGAAGTCGTTGCGTAAGCCCCGCATTAAACTAAAAGCATGCTATAAGGCATGTTTTTAGTTATGTTCTGAAAAGAAAAGGGACTCGAATAGGCATAAGTGAGTTAAGGATTTTTTGCTGGCTGACAAATATTAAAAAAGAGGTGGCGGCAAATCGCTGTTTTTTGCTTGCCAAAAGCAATAAATTGAGCTAAGATTATAAAGAAGGGTGAATAGAAAAAACAAATAATACAATTAATTATGACTCTTAAATCATATCTGTGGGCAATCAGAATGGGGACATTTTTGTCTATAGGAGCTTTTGTGGCAGTCTTGTTTTTTATTGATCCAGAGGCCTGGGGATTTTTAGGGAAAATACTCTTTTATTTTAGTTTAGCACTTGCATTAAGTGGTGTATTTATTCTATTCCTTACTTGGTTGTATCTGAGATTAAATCGTGATTTGGATAATATGTCGGTGATTTTGGGAGCAAGCTTTCGTCAAGGAATATTACTATCTGCCTTGGCAGTAATTATTTTGTTGCTGCAAAGTTTTCGAATATTGACTTGGTGGGATGGAATTTTGGTTGTGGCTGGAATGCTTTTAATAGAATTATATTTTTTAACGCGTAAATAAAAAAAGTTATTGTTTTAAATTAAAATTAATTCCAATTAAAATACGAATCTTCTACTAATATACTAATCGAAACTTTGGGAAAAAAGTATTGGTATATTAGTATTTGATTAGTAAATTAGCGGGAAATAAAATTATGTCAAAAGACGAAACTAAGAAAAAGAGTGAATATGGTGCGAAATCGATTCAGGTTTTGGAAGGATTGGATCCGGTACGCAAGCGACCAGGAATGTATATTGGTGGTACATCGACTGAAGGTCTGCATCATCTTATTTGGGAAGTTGTGAATAACTGTATTGATGAGGCGATGGCTGGTTATGGTAAGGATATTTTAATTCAACTTTTGCCGGACAATATTATTTCCATTCGCGACAATGGACGTGGTATTCCAGTAGAAATTCATCCACAAACAAAAAAGTCAACTTTGGAAACCGTGCTTACAGTTCTGCATGCCGGAGGAAAATTCGGTGGCGATGGTTATAAAATTTCCGGTGGTTTGCATGGCGTAGGTGTTTCGGTGGTAAATGCGCTTTCCGAATGGACACGCGTGGAAGTGCGTCGAGAAGGGAAGATTTGGATGCAAGAATATAAGAGAGGTAAACCGGTAGCTCAAGTAAAGCCGATTGGTAAATCTGAAAATACGGGTACAACGGTGATTTTTAAGGCAGACAGTGAAATATTTCCTGAAATAAAATATAGCTGGACTAAAATTCTTGATTATGTTCGCCAGCAGGCATTTCTTACTAAAGGTGTGAAAATAGTTGTTGAGGATCAGCGCGAAGTTGTCACAGAAAAAGATGCGTACAAAATTCGTCGTCACGGTTTCTATTTTGACGGTGGTATTGTTTCGTTTGTAAAATTTCTCAATCGCGGCAAAAATGTAAAAAACAACGTACCATTTCATTTTGAAAAAACTGTCGATGATGTACAAGTAGAACTCTCGTTGCAATATACGGATGGATTTAAAGAGCATTTGTTTTCTTTTGCTAATAATATCTATACTCCGGAAGGCGGCATGCATGTGACTGGTTTTAAAATGTCGCTGACGCGTTCGCTTAATGATTACGCCAAAAAGAACAATTTGATCAAGGAGAAAGAGGGCGCAATGACCAGTGATGATCTTAAAGAGGGTCTTACGGCGGTGGTTAGTGTAAAGTTGCGTAATCCTCAATTTGAAGGACAGACAAAATCAAAACTTGGCAATGCGGAAGTTCGTGGTATTGTTTCTTCGGTGACTGCGGAAGGACTGGGTGAATATTTGGAAAAAAATCCTCAAGATGCTAAGGGTATGATTGATAAGTGTTTGCTGACAGTACGTGCGCGTATTGCTGCGCGAGCAGCTAAGGATGCAGTATTGCGCAAGGGTGCATTGGATGGCATGACTCTTCCTGGTAAACTTGCTGATTGTTCTTCACGCGATGCACACTCATCGGAACTCTATATTGTGGAGGGAGATTCGGCTGGTGGTAGTGCTAAACAAGGGCGTGATCGTCAGTTTCAAGCTATTTTACCGTTGCGTGGCAAATTGGTAAATGTAGAAAAAACAAGCTTGGATAAAGTCGTAAAATCTGATACGCTTAAACCTATTATTATCGCTTTAGGTACGGGTATTGGCGAGACTTTTGATATTAGCAAGCTTCGTTATGGCAAGATTATTATTATGGCTGATGCCGATGTGGATGGTGCACACATTCGCACATTACTGTTGACTTTCTTTTATCGTTATTTCGAAGAACTTATTTCTGACGGACATGTATACATTGCCCAGCCGCCACTTTATCGTGTTCAGAAGGGTAAAGATATTCGTTATGTTTATAATGACGAGCAGAAGGACGAAGTGGTTGCTGAGTTTCGCAAAAAAGCAGAGGAAGCAAGGGATAAAAAACAAGGAATAAAAAATAAGGAACAGGAGGTGATAAACAGGGGACAAGAGGAAGGAATTTCACAAGAGGAATTACAAGAATCTGGCGGAGAGATTGAAAAAATTGCCGGAATGACTATTCAGCGTTATAAAGGTCTTGGAGAAATGAATCCGGATCAGCTTTGGGAAACGACAATGAATCCTGAAAACCGCTTGATGTACCAGGTAAAAATTGAAGATGCTGAAGAGGCTGATCGTATCTTTGATATTCTCATGGGCAATGATGTGGAACCACGCCGTCGTTTCATTCAAACTCATGCCAAGAGTGTGAAAAATCTAGATGTGTAGAAATCAATGATTGATAAATTAAAATAAAATTTTTTATCTAATTTTTCGTACGTATCAGTATTACTTGTTGACAAAATATAAAAATTTGATATCCTGGGTATTATATGATTGAATATTAAATGCACCGTCTTTGGGCGGTGGCATTTTTTAGACGGTAATTATAAATAATAAAATTTTTTTAGGTAAGACCTATTGGAATTTATTTTACTAGATATGGCAAGACTTATTACTAAAGAAGGATTAAAAAAACTTCAAGATGAATTGGAAAATCGAAAAACTCAAATTAGGCAGAAAATAGCTAAGGCAATCAAGGAAGCTAAAGAACAAGGTGATTTGAGTGAAAATGCTGAGTATAGTGAAGCTAAATCACAGCAAAATGAGAATGAGACTCGTATTGCCGAGCTTGAGATTGCTATTAAAAATTCACAGGTTGTGGAAAAAAGCAAACAATCAAGCAATGTAGAAATCGGTTCAACTGTTACGGTTAAATTTAATGGTAGTGAAATGGATTTTGAGGTTGTTGGTTCCAATGAAGCTGATCCGGCGCAAAGAAAAATCTCCAATGAATCACCGCTTGGCAAAGCCTTTATGGGATGCGTCAAAGGAGATGAGGTGGAAGTGTCAACGCCTAAAGGAATGATTAAATACAAGATTTTGGGAATTAAATAAATCTGGACAGTACGAAGCTATTTGATTGCTTCGTTGTATGAAATATTACAGATAGATGAATCTGTGGAAATTGCAAAAACAGTGGGGCGACCTGCTGTTTTTCATTGTCAAAAAGCCAAAAGAGAGCTAGTATTTAAATATCGGTAATCCCTAATGGGCTAAAAGCTAATGAAGCTATAAGCTGCAAATTAATATATGATTCGCGAAGACATTATTCAAACGAAACTGGAAAAATTACAAAACATCCGCGAGGCTGGTGTGGATGCGTACCCGGAAAAGACAATGCGCGATATGACAAATGCCGAAGTTCTTGGAGGGTTTGAAGATTTGCAAGGCAAATCCATCACGCTTGTGGGGCGCGTGCGTTCGATGAGGCCGATGGGAGGAAGTGCGTTTGCGCACATCGAAGATGAAAGCGGCAAAATTCAAGCGTTTCTCAATAAGGGAAACATGGATGAATCCTTGTATAAATTATTTGTGAAAAATGTCGAACTGGGTGATTTTGTACAAATCACAGGTGAGCTGTTTTTGACAAAGAGTGAGGAAAAATCTTTAAAAGTGACTGATTGGAAGATGCTTTCCAAAAATATCCGTCCAATTCCAACCGAACATTTTGGCATCAAAGATGAGGAAGAACTTTTACGCCGCAGATATTTGGATTTGATGACAAACGCTGATACACGTGAGATGTTTCGCAAGAAAAATATTTTTTGGCAAACGGTGCGCAAACTCCTCGGCGCGGAAGGATTTTTGGAAGTACAAACTCCGGTTTTGGAACATGTTCCTGGCGGGGCTGACGCTGAGCCTTTTGTCACGCATCACAACGCGCTGGATCAGGACTTTTTCATGCGTATTTCACTTGAGCTTGCACTTAAGCGATTGTTAGTGGGCGGATACGAAAAAGTATTTGAAATTGGCAGGGTTTTTCGTAATGAAGGAATTGACCGCCAGCATTTGCAGGAATTTGATCATATGGAGTTCTATGCTGCCTATTGGGATTTGGAAAAAGGTATGGAATTTTCGGAAAAGTTTTTTCGTGAAATTGTCTCGGCTGTGCTTGGAAAATACGATCATCAATACGAGGAGGAAGCTATTGATTGGTCAAAACCTTTTCCGCGCGTGGACTATTTCGAAGCTTTTCAAAAAGAAACAGGCTTTAATCTTTCTGAAGAAGTTACAGTTGAACAATTGCGCGCTAAAGCAGATGAATTGAAAATCAAATATGATCCGGTAGCTGGCAAAGGCAAATTGATTGACACGATCTACAAAAAAACAGTGCGGCAAAAAATGATTCAACCTTGCATTTTGGTCGGGCATCCTTTGGAAATTTCGCCACTGGCTAAAAAAGATCCGACAAATCCGAAAAAAGTTTTGCGTTTTCAAGTGGTGGCTGGTACTGCCGAGCTTTGCAATGCTTTTGCTGAGCTTAATGACCCGATTGATCAGCGTGAGCGCTTTGAGCAGCAAATGAAATTACGTGAAGCGGGTGATGCCGAAGCGCAAATGATTGATGAAGATTTTGTGGAAGCCCTAGAATATGGAATGCCGCCGGCATTTGGCTTTGGTTTTTCCGAACGCTTCTTCTCATTTTTAATGAATCGTTCCATTCGCGAAACAGTAATCTTTCCACCAATGCGATCAGAAAATTAGCTTTTAGTTTTGCTAGCTGCGTTAGCTTTTAGGCAGAGGAGATAAAAAATTAAAAAAATTTAAACCTATGCAATGTAAACAAGAAGAAAATCTGGAGAATTGTCCGTGCAGTTATCCGGATTGTCCGAGAAAGGGAAAGTGCTGTGATTGCGTCGCTCATCATCGGGAAAAGGGAGGGATTCCCGCTTGCTTTTTTCCAATCGAAGCAGAAATGGAAACAATGAACGATCGCAGTATTGAAAGCTTTATTAGGGCATATGAAAAATCAAAAAAAACAGGTGAGATTGAACAAGAAAGCTTTGAAATATAAGTATGCATCCGGGCATTAAATGTCTTTCTGGAGTGTATGTGTGCCTTGTATATTCTAGTCATTCGAGTGTTCATTCGCAAATTAGAGTCGCTTTAATTTTATATGAAATGAAGAATCTTCTGATAAAAGTGGCAATTTGGCTCGTTGTGGTGAATGTGTTTGCTTTTGCCATGCTTAATCGCTTTAATCTTGAGTCCGACACGGCTTACACCTGGATTACCCCGTGGAGCTTTCCGGTGCCTCATGAGAGCGATATCGTGGATATGCATAACCGCTGGGATTCATATTGGTACCACGACATTGTGCAAAACGGCTATTATTCACGCGGCGACGGGCAATTGGCCAATGTGGTGTTTTTTCCGCTCTACCCGTTTTTGATCAAGACAATGATGATTTTTACTTTCGGCAATTTTTCGTTGGCTGGATGGCTCATTAGTATCATTTTTTTATTTCTCTCTTGCGCGTACTTGTATAAATTCATCAAAGAATTTCACAAGGATGTCGATCCAGAATTGCCTGTTTTGCTGATGCTGATTTTTCCCACGGCGTTTTTTCTTAATGTGATTTATACGGAATCTACTTTTTTGTTTTTGACGATCGCAACTTTCTACTATACTTTCAAGAAAGATTTCAAGTTGGCTGGACTATTTGCTTTTCTCGGCGCGCTGACACATAGTAATGGCATGTTTTTGGCATTGCCGGTTTTGTGGGAAATGTGGCGTGCGATTGGGTGGAAAAATTGGAAGGCGCTATTTTCTTGGAATTCATGGCCGATTATTACAGCTCCGATTGGTACTGCATTGTTTGTTGGATATGATTATTGGAAATTCAAAAACCCAATGTTATTTTTTGAAATTCAGGGTGCATGGGGTAGGTCATTTACTGTTAACTGGGACCACTTCTCAACTTTCTCAAATCCTTCAATTGTGAATATGTGGATTGATATAATTCTGGCTATTTTCATCATTACTGCTACGGTGTTGGTGTGGAAAAAACTTTCGCCGCTCTATGCTATTTTCATGTCTTGCACGCTTTTTGCTGCATTTTCTTCTGGGACACTGATGAGTGTGGGAAGATATAGTTTGGTGATGTTTCCACTGTTTATTTTATTAGCTAAAATTAAAAACAAAAACGCCGTGTTTGCTTGGTGTCTGATTTCGGTTCTCTTTTTTGCGATGGGTATTATTTTATGGGTCAATAATTATTGGGCAGGATGAGAAATAGGTTCTAGATGCTAGGAATTAGGACTTAGGATTTAGGAATTAGCTTTTAGAAAAATATATGGATTCCAAACTTTATTTAAAAGATAAGCCCACGTTGAAAGATTTTCAGGAATATGTTGCGGAGATGATTGTTGAGCGTGAGTTTGACAAGGAAACAGTTCCCGAACTCTTCATGCTATTTCTTGAGGAATGTGGTGAGTTTGCCAAAGCGGCGCGTAAGACACAAAATATAAAATCGGACAAAAATTCAGAGAATTTTCACTTAGCGGAAGAAGCCGCCGATGTTTTTATATATCTTCTAGACATTTGCAACTACTTGGATATAGATTTAGAAGAAGCTTTTCGCCAAAAGGAAGAAAAAAATAAAATGAGAAAATGGGAATAATTCAAGACCTGAAACCTAACATCTAAAACTTATAATTTATGCATATCGAATACGAGGCGACATATCCAAATATTGATAAAGATGAAATTCGCGCGCGGTTGAAAAATGCCGGAGCAGAGTTGGTGAAGCTGGAATTTATGCAAAAGCGGGTGGTTTTCAATTTACCGAAAGGTCACGAAATTGAAGGTGGGTGGCTGCGGGTGCGCGATGAGGGTGATAAAATAACCATGAGCCTTAAAGTGGTAACTAATGGCGGAATCGATAATCAGAAGGAGATATGTCTAAAGATTGATAGTTTTGAAAATGCGTTGTTATTTTTGAAATCAATCGGTTGTGTGGCCAAGGGAGATGGGCACCAAGAAAGTATGCGAGAAATTTGGATGTTAGATGGAGTGGAAATTTGTATAGATGAATGGCCATTTTTGGAACCGTTTGTTGAGATTGAAGGTGAAAATGAAGATGCTGTCAAAAGGGTCAGTGAAAAATTGGGATTTGATTACAATAAGGCATTGTTTTGCGCAGTAGATACTTTGTACTCCAATAAATATGGAGTTACGACAGAACATGTGAACAAGGAGTTGGCCGTCGTGACTTTTGATGGCAAAAATCCATTTAGATTTTGTTTGAAAAAATCAAAGTAGTTAAGACTTTTTAATTCAAGATAATTCCTTTAGCTCCTAGGTATATTATGAAAAAAGTTTTGGTTTTTGGTACGTTTGATATTTTTCACGAAGGACATCGTAATTTTTTGAAACAGGCAAGGGAGCATGGTGATTTTTTGTGCGTAGTGGTAGCGCGTGATGCTACGGTGGTGGAAGCGAAAGGTGTTCCATTGCAAAATGATGAACAAATCAGATTGGCAAATATAAAAAACAGCGACTTAGTTAAGGAGACAATGTTGGGAAGTTTGAATGATAAATATGCAGTCGTAAAAAAATATTCTCCAGATGTAATTTGTCTGGGTTATGATCAGAAATTTTTCATTGATAATTTGCAAGAAAAATTAAATGAATTTGGCCTGAATAATACAAAAATTGTGAGGTTAAAATCATATCATCCGGAAAAATTCAAATCTTCAAAATTAAAAAATTATTGAGGCGACTCTAATTTGCTAACAAGCACTTTAATGACTTGAATATAATATATTCATAAGCTGCAAAAGCAATATGCAAGTGTTTAAATGTTTGCATATTTATATAAATAATAGTGAAATATGAAAATAGATTTATTGTAGTATATGATAGGTTCGTAGCTCAGTGGCAGAGCGGCTGTCCCGGGTGAAGTGAGGAGAAGTTGATGGGCAAATTTGACTACTGACAGATTGTCGAACAACTTCTCAATGAGGGATAGCTACGTCGCCGGTTCGATTCCGGCCGAACCAACAAAATAAAAACACTCGCTTTGAGCGAGTTTTTATTTATGGCAGCTTTCTTGCGCAAGGCTATTTTTTGCCGTAGAATGGGGATGTAATTGCCCTGTTAAATAATTCAATGAATTTTTTGGGGAAATTCATGGATCGAGATTTAATTTATGGGGCATTTCGTTTTAAAAAGGTATATCTTAAGAATTTATTTTTATAAGCTGGTTTCTTTTTTAGAAATCAAATCTTATTTAACAGGATAAATGTTGGACATTAAATTTATCAGGGAACATAAGCAAGAAGTGGCGGAAGCTGCAAATAGGAAAAATGTTAAATTGAACATTGAAGCATTGTTGAGCATTGATGACCAGAGAATCAAGCTCATGCAAGAAATAGAAGAATTGAATTCGCTCAAAAATGATATCAATGAACTCATAAAGCAGGCACAAGATGATGCGGAGCGAGCTGAGGTGATTGAAAAAGGTAAGGAAATAAAGGCTAAGCTTGAAGAAAAAGAACCGCGCTATCGTGAAGTGAAACAGATGTTTGATGCATATATGGCACAGGTTCCAAACATTACTTCCGAGGATACGCCGATTGGTGCAAGTGAAAAGGACAATGTGGAAGTTGAAAAAGTAGGCAAGATACCCCAGTTTTCTTTTAAGCCGAAAGATCATATCCAACTTGGCAAAGATTTGGATATTTTGGATTTGGAAAAAGGCGCTAAAGTCGCAGGCTACCGTGGGTATTATGTGAAAAATGAAGGGGCGTCGCTGATGATGGCATTGATGATGTATGCTCTCAATAAGATGATTGAAAAAGGATATACGCCGATGATCCCACCGACACTTATTAAGGGATCTGCATTGTTTGGGACAGGATATTTCAAGGGTACCGAATATGACGAAAAAGAAGATAATATTTACCAAATTGCTTCACGTGATGAAGAAGCTGACGGAAAATCAAGCAAAGAGAAAAAATTTCTAGTTGGAACGGCTGAACCTTCGCTTCTGGCATATTATGCCAATGAAGTTTTAAAAGAAGAACAATTGCCAATTAAGGTTGCGGGGTATTCGCAATGTTATCGCAGTGAAATTGGGACCTATGGCAAAGATACCAGGGGATTTTATCGTGTGCATGAATTTATGAAGGTGGAGCAGGTGGTTCTGATGGCGGCTGATATAGAAGCGTCAATCAAGATGCATGACGATATGCTTTCAATTACAAAGGAAATTCATGAAGAGCTGGGAATCCCATATCGTGTTTTGAAAATTTGTACGGGCGATATGGGTCTTGGAAAATATCGAATGTTTGATGTGGAAGCATGGATGCCGGGACTTGATCGTTGGGGAGAGACTGCTTCAGCTTCCAACTTTACTGACTGGCAAGCGCGCCGTCTTAATGTGAAATATGTGGACAAGGAAGGAAACAAAAAACATGTCTTTATGCTAAATAACACTGTACTTCCTTCAGTTCGCCCATTCATCGCAATTATTGAAAACTTCCAACAGGAAGACGGCTCTGTCTTGATTCCCGAGGTTTTGAGGAAATATATGCCGGGAGAGATGGAAATTATTTCTCCAAAGAAATAATTTCCAGTATAAAATATTGAATATAATGTATAAGGCATAATGCAAGGATTAGTAAATCCAAAAAACAAATCAAATAATTCTGGTAATTCTGTGTCAGAGTTAGGAAAAATTCCTCTAGTGATAGCTCACAGGGGAGGATCATTTTTGGTTAAATTTGAAAATACTACCGATGCTTTTGATAATGCGGTAAAGCTCGGCGTTGACATGATTGAATTTGATGTTAGAAAAAGCAAAGATGGAAAGATGATCATCTATCACGATGATTGCGTATTGCAAAAGTATAAAATTTCCGAATATGTTTATAGTGAACTCAATGAAGTCACTAAAGAAATCGGATTCAATATACCGCTTTTTGAAGATATAGTTCGGCAATATGGAAACAAAGTTTGTTTGGATATTGAGCTTAAGGAGAATGGATATGAGGAAGAAATTGTTGAATTAGTTAAAAAATATCTGGATTATGATCGATATGTAATTAAATCTTTTTTGGATGATACGGTTAAAAAAATAAAGGAAATTGATCCAAAAATAAGGACAGGATTATTATTGGGAAAAAAGTCACCAAAAAATGTTATATCAACCAGAATAACGGAAATATTTCCGCGAAAAAGAATTTTGGATACAAATGTTGATTTTGTGTCTCCTGGTTATGAGTTATTAAAAATTTGGAATATTTTTAAACCAAATTTACTTGAAAAAGAAATTTATGTTTGGTCTGTAAACGATGGGCAGGAGATGGATAAAATAAAAAATAAGGTTAATGCAATAATAACCGATAGACCGGATTTGGCATTGAAAATTATAAGAAAATAGTTAAAATATAATTTTTTAATATAAATATATTTATCAACATGAATCTCAAAAACAATGAGCTGTGTCCGAGTTGTGGGCGATATGCGAACAGAGGGATTACTATTGATGCTGTAATTGTAAGAGATGGTAAGCTCTTGCTCATTAAGCGTGGCGCGGAGCCGTTCAAGGGATTTTGGGCGCTGCCTGGTGGATATGTTGATTGGGATGAAACTGTAGAAGATGCGGTCAAAAGGGAAGTTGCGGAAGAGACTGGTTTGGTGGTTATCAGCCTTGAATTAATCGGTGTTTTCAGTAAGCCTGAGAGGCATCCAAAACAATGTGTTTCTATTGCATATGTCGCACAGGCTAATGGGGAGGTAAAAATTGGCGATGATGCAACTGAATTTCAGTGGGCATCTTTGAATGAATTGCCTGAATTGGCATTTGATCACGTGGAAATAATTGGGAAATATTTAAATATGTAAAATATGTTTTTGGATATCGGAATAGGAATATTGGTTGCGATTCTTGCAAGCGCAGTTTTTCAGACAAAGTTAACCTTTGTTTTGCTTGTTGTCTCAATTATTTTTTCATTGGGACCTGATTTCGATTTTATTTTTCATTTCTTCAAAAGAGGTGATACAAAATATGATTATAAACACCGCGACTTAATTCACTACCCTTTGATATACCTGCCAATAGGAGCTGTACTCATCTTTTTACTTTTTGGAAAAATGTGGGCATTCGTATTTTTTGTCGCATCTTCCTTGCATTTTGTTCATGATAGTATTGGTATCGGCTGGGGTATAAAGTGGCTGTATCCTTTTTCCAACAAAAATATTGCCTTTTTTTATTTATACTCCAAGAAAATAAAAAAAGGACTCAGAAAAATATTTTTAGTGTTTGATGAAAAAAAATTGCCTGCAATCGTGGCTGAGCATGGTGATGCAAATTGGGTGCGCAATATATATTACGAATGGCATCCTATTGCTGTTGTGGAATTTTTGGTTTTTTTAGTCTCATTATTAGTTTTATTTTTATATGTCAAATAAGCTTCAATTTCCTAAGAGTTTTTTGTGGGGGGCGGCGACGAGTGCGCACCAGGTTGAAGGTGGAACGATGAATAATTGGAGCGAATGGGAACAGGCCAGTGCCGGCCGACTTGCTGAAGAAGCGAAAATGAAATGGGATCTTTGGCAACAAGAAAAATTTCCCGAAATGTTCGAATCGGAAAATTATGTTAGCAGCAAGGCATGTGATCACTACAATCGCTTCCGAGAAGATTTTGATCTTGCTAAAAACTTGGGGCACAATGCGCATCGTTTTTCCATTGAGTGGTCGCGCATCGAACCGGAGGAAGGTAAATTTGACGAACGAGAAATTGAACACTATCGCCAGGTTATTCGCGCTATCAAAGAGCGTGGCATGGAACCATTTGTGACCCTTTGGCACTGGACTAACCCGCTTTGGCTGGAAGCGAAAGGTGGCTGTGAAAGTTTTGAATTTGCGAAATATTTTGTTCAGTATGCTGAATATGTGGTCAGTCAGCTTGGGGACGAGGTGAAATATTGGATTACACTTAATGAACCAACTTCAGTAATTGCCAGTGGATATGTCTCTGGTAATTGGCCGCCGCAAAAGAAAAATTATTTTTCCGCATTTAAATTATATTCTGTTTTCTCAAAAGCACATCGAAATGCCTATGATCGCATTCATGAAATTGTGCCTGATGCAAAAGTGGGATTTGCCAATATCCTTCATTCTTTTGAGGCTTATAGTGAAAAATCACTTCTTGATTGGTTGATGGTAAAAGTTGGTAGATATATCATCAACAAAAGAATACTTAATCTCACGCGTGGTAAGAATGATTTTTTGACGGTGCAATATTATTTTCACAATCGTTTCAAATTTCCCAAAAAAGTTCATCTGCATGACAAGCAAGAAACGGATTTGGGTTGGGAAATTTTTCCGGAAGGGATTTATCATATCATAAAAAGATTAAAGAAATATAATTTGCCGATATATATAACCGAGAATGGTTTGGCTGACAAGGATGATTCAAAGCGCGTGGCGTTTATTAAGGATCATTTGAAGTGGATTCACAAATCAATCGAAGAAGGCGCGGATGTCAGAGGGTATTTTTATTGGTCGCTTTTGGATAACTTTGAATGGGACAAAGGCTTTTGGCCGCGCTTCGGTTTAGTAAAAGTAGATTATCAAACTTTAGAGCGGACGGTTCGCTCAAGTGCATTGGAATATAAAAAAATCTGCGAAAGTAATGAAGTGGAGGTTGGAGAGTGATTAATGAAGTAGTGATTACTGAATGGCAATTGATGATCAGGCTTGAATACTAAAGCCCCTGCGGGAAGATTCCCGAGGGGCTTGGTTTGTGGTTTACTTTTTCTTTGACTTCTCTTCTTTTGAAGCAGCTAATTTGCTTCCATGATAGCCTGTTTCTCCAAAACGCTTGAGGTTGGCAACTGTTTTTTCATAAGATGACATGGTTTCTCCTCCTTTGTTTGGTGATGGCACTAGTTTGGTGCCTGAGTTTTATGAAAACATTGGTTTTTTAGTCTATCGTAAAATGTGTCAAAATGCAACATCATACTATGAAGAAGATGAGATACATAGGTAACACTCTGGATTTAGCAAAATTAAAGG
>CAZCMV010000020.1:0-16276 GCA_964500125.1 uncultured Bdellovibrionales bacterium
ACCTGCCTTTACCTCTGCCCTTGTGGTGAAACGGATATCACGCTTGGCTTCGGACCAAGAATTTTGGGTTCGAGTCCTGACGAGGGCACAGGCAAGGACGGACAGGTCAAATCAGAAGATAACTGACTTGATTTGCGTTAAATGGATTTTTCAGACTCCAAACACAAATAACTGCACTGAACTAAATAAGAAAATATCAAACAAAAAAATAACTCTACTCTCATAGAATTATCGATTGCGTACATAAAATTACAACAAGAAGACTTCAATTAAAAATATCCCTTATTTCTTCAACTGGTTCTTTTTCTACAACAGCTCGACTTTCGAGCTTTTTTTTAACATAATCAAATTCTTCAACATTTAGCAACACCTCATTGCTATTTTCATTCAAGTATTGTTGCTTTCGTTCTTCACTCCACGCGGATTTATAGGTACTTACATATAAAATATACAAAGCAAGTATTACACTGACAAATACAAGTACCATAAAAATAATATTAAACCAGCCATTCCAAACTAAAAAAATTTTCCTCCTAAATAAACAAAGATTTATTTTTTTCCAATTTCCAGAAATTATTTTCATAGAATTTTATTTTTTATAATAGAAAAAAGCTGTCAGAATGGCTTCCAGTTCTTTTTCTTGTTCATCATCATCTTGTTCCCTGGATAAACCAGATTCCGCATTGAAAATATCTGAATTTTTATTAGACGTAACGTCATCTTTCCCCTCCTTATCCTTAGTCATCTTGAAAGAAACAACGTCATTAATATATTTCAAATTTTCCAGTCTTTTCATGAAGACAAATATATCTTGAAACCTACCCTGACAATTCATATCTAACGACAAATATTCAACCTGCGACAAATCGTCGGTTAAAATTTTTTGTTTTTTTTCCGTATTGTTATTCTTGGAATTATTCGTATTATTTTTACTATTTTTACTTTCTTTTTGTTGTTGTAATTTTTGATTTTGATTTACAGAGATATCAATTTTAATGCCTTCCTGCTGCGCAATACTTTCGAGAGTTTCAATAAGATTAATAACGTCTTTTTCATCCAACAAAACACTGAATTTTTCCTGCTCGGATTGCATTTTTTCAATCTGGCCTTTCAACCGTGAAATGCTTTTCAATCTTCCATCTTTAACTTTTTGCAATAAAATCGTTTCTTCTATTTCGTTTCTTCTGTCATCTATTTTGTGTATAACAAAAAATATTCCAAAATATATCAAAGCAGAAACTATTAATAAATAGAAAAAAATTGCTATACTTTCTTTATATTTTTGCCAAAAAGATTTCATGATTTTTTATTTTATTTTTGGGTAACCAAAAGACATTCTCTTTTTAGTATAACGTCTATCTGAAATTCTATATTTTCCTTTGAGACTAAGCTAGATAAAGGAACATTTACACTTTCGAAACAATCATTCTTTTCCAAAGATTCCTTAAAATTCATCATAGATTCCCTTTTATCTGCTTTCCCCACTAGAAAAACCTGGTAGTCTTTTGTCGATATGTCGTTTATTGAAACACCATCGGGAGTTAAGGATGCCATAATGGATAAATATTCACTCCACTGCAAATGTTTGTCTGAGACACCTTTAATCTTTTGAACATCACCATTAAAATCTCTGATTATTTTTTCATATTCATCCAACTCTCTATAGGCGCTTTGCTTATCATTTTTAGCATTATTAAGAATAGTGTTTTCTAGTTGCATATCCACAAGATATAATGTAAAAAAAAGCATACCACAAAAAATGAACAATGGGATAAGCAAAAGTAAACCCTGTTTTAGCAAAAGTTTAAATCTTTTTGCACGATATATTTGCTCTTTCCGATCTTCCGGAAGCAAATTAAGATAAATTTTCATATTCTTTCGCCTTTAAAGCCAATCCTATTGCTGTTGAATATTGCACAGAATTCTCCCTGTTTATAATGGGAATATTTTTACCCAAATCCATAGTAACCCATGGGTCTCCTAATTTAACTTCTTGTTGCAATCTTTTAATAAAAAATGGGATAATGCCTTTCATATTAGCACCACCACCACAAATAATTATACAATCTATTTGGGATGAATATTGTAAACCCGAGAGATAAAAGTCTATGGAACGTTCTATTTCAGATGCAATATTCTCTAAAATCGGTTCGAGTGACAGAAAAATAACATCTTCTTTAAAATTGTTTTTTGTTTCATACTGCAATTTCTTTTTTTCAGCTTCTTCAAAAGAAATTCCCAGCGATTTTGCTATAGCATAACTCATTGACTGTCCGCAAAGAGGAATACTTGAAGTAAAACAAGGAATTCCTCCGTCAATAATAGCAAAACTAGTTCTACGATCACCAATATCTGCAATAAGCACTTTTTTTTCTTCACACCCTTTTCCAATTAAGCTTCTTGTTTGTGCTATTGATTCTATTTCAAAAGCAATAGGAATTTTTTTTACCCTTTCAATAACGTCTATGACGCTATCAACTACATTTCTTGCAACAGCAACAACAAGAACATCCTGTCCATTTTTTTTGCTCGTATTTTTATTTTCAAGAAGTTGCCAGTCATAATATACTTGATCAAAAGACAAAGGAATATTAGCTTCCATTTCCCATTTGACGGCTTCTCTCATCTCTTCCTCTGCCATGTTTGGTATATTGATAATGCGTAGAAAAGCCTTTGTTTCCGGAAGCGAACAAATAACTTTTTTTGCTTTTATTTTCCTAGGACCAGAAATTTCGAAAGCTTTTTCTATAGCGCCAGCTACCAAATCTTTTTTAATTATTTCCCCATCAACAATACTTCCGCTTGGAATATTGGCAAAACCAAAACCAGAAACAAAAGTATGTTTACCGTTATTTTTAAGCGCCACAACCTTAACGGACAAATCACTTAGATCCAAACCACAGATATCGTCTGACGAATTAAATATTTTTTTAGTCAGAAAACTCATTGTACTCGTGAATTATGAATAAAGAATCATGAACCAAAAAATCACATGATTACCTCTATCATATTTTTATTTTTATCTTACTTTTTAATAATACAACATTTTTTTCATAATTCATAACTCATAAATCATAACATTACAGTTCTTCCCAGAGATCTATGGAATATTCCGTACCTGTTGGAAAATATGGCGGAGGATAATACAAAAGATTATTGTCAAAGTTTAAAATACGATTATCATAGCCTGTTCCATCAGTATAAGAGAATCCATATCTATTATAACTAGCAATTGAACCATTAAGTGTTAAAGTATTTTTATGCAAACCATTATAATGATCCATTCCTACGCGCCCAGACTGTGCCAAAAGAGCAGCGTCAATAGTCAAATGATCGAGGCTGCCATAGATTGCCGTAATATTTCTCTGCGCCACAAGTCCGATTATGTCACTACCGTCAAAATTGGTATAAAGAAGGTTGCCATACCCTATATATATATCAGTTTCCGGATTTCCTGATACATCCGCGGAAGCTATGGTGATTTTTTTACCGTTTATCGTCC
Source organism: uncultured Bdellovibrionales bacterium (assembly GCA_964500125.1). Lineage (GTDB taxonomy): Bacteria > Patescibacteriota > Minisyncoccia > Moranbacterales > GWC2-37-73 > CAZAFB01. The sequence continues at coordinate 3,503 of CAZCMV010000020.1, forward strand.
CCTCTATCCATACATTATCTTCTACAAATATTATACCGTCATCGGGAATAGTATATATTGTCGGAGCACATTGTCCACTGCATGTTGTACAATTCCCCAAATTATCATTTCGTCTATATTTAGTTATGTTATAAGTAGCAGGAGAAAAAAAACTTCCAGAATCATATTGGGAAACTCTGCACACACTCATAGTCCCATTGCTATTCAACGTTATTCTTCTTCCATAGTTATTATGATCCTTGAAATAACATCCATCTGCGTCACAATCATTAATCATTGTTTCACCATTACTTGCTTTGTCTTTCATCAGCGCTAGATCAGTCAAAACTCCATTGAAACTTACTTCAGAAACTGGGAATTGCCGTCCAGCTTCAAAAACATCCATTCTTGATTGAGCCACATTTGGCAAGGCTTCAAGAGGACGAAAAGCATCATTTACGCCAGAAGCTGGCGGAGCATTACGATGTGTGTGTACGCCAAATTCATTTGCATTGCCATGATCAGGATCATCGAAAGTTGGAACCAGACTAGTGACCATGTTACGAGCTGTTCCGTCCATGCGTATTCCTTTGTTGGAATGCACTTTGCCATATATATCAGTACCTTCACCAAAACGCATGAAATCATTTGCCAGCACCGCATATTCACTCCAAGATGGTCTACGGAACCTCACTTTGACCGTTCTTTTCATGTTAGGCTCTTTATACGTGTACCCCACTGATTTAACTTGCACGATAGTTGAGCCTTCGTCTGGTGGAATAACGTCTATTTCATATTCTCCGATTCCTTCATATGCAGCGGTGTATTTGGAAGAAACTCCGAGAGGACTGCCATTTTGCCAGAAATTATCAACCTGCTGTGCTGTCTTCCCTGCCGTTTGATGAGCTAAATACCAGCGATAATAATATATTCCAGATTCAGCTATCTGCAACGCTTTCTCTTTTTCAACTCTGTTGTAACCAAATTTTATTTGGGAAACTATATATTGCATCAAGGAAAGTAATATTATCGAGGTAGCACTCGTTATAACTAAAGCATATACCAGCGCCGAACCGCGCTTTTTTGTTGTTTTTTTATATATCATATTTATTCAATACGATCATAATCATTAAGATTGCGAAGTCCTACAAAAGTTTCTGTTTGTATATTATCAGGCGCATTATTTGGATCTATATTTATCATAAGAAATATACAGACCATACGCACTTGTGCAATTGTTGCAGGCGTCGAAAGCGAACTTTCACTGCCTGTATAAGATTGGTCGTAATATCGGAAAATGGGATCTGCTGCGGTATTCATGATGCCACTGGCAATTATCTGAGTTGTTCCATCCCCAGAGTCATAAGTAACCGGAAATCCACTACTAGGTTCCCTTACGCCCATCATCATATTAGTTCCGTCTTTATAAAAATGAAGTCGTTCAGTTTTTCCATCTTTATCATAATCGCCATAAACAACTAAGTCATTATCATTTGCTGAAATTACAGGATAGGCACCATTGTCTCCCTGTTTTACGCCTCGCAAATAATTAGCCAATTTAGTAACTCCCTGTGAAACTGCAATGGAAGATTGCCCCATTTCTAAAGTATATTTATTATGCTGCCAGGTTTTAATAAAAAGCATCATGAAACCTTCAATTCCTATAGTAAAGATAGCAATGGCTACCATCGCTTCAACTAAAGTCATGCCCGATTTTCTATTTTTTAAATTAATAAACATAACTCAAGAGGATATCATTTTTACAGTTTGCACACTTAAAGAACCGTCCGAGACGGTTATTTGAAAATCGTTGTCATTATAGCCACTTGCCGTGATGTGCACGTCATAAGTACCGGCCTCCAATGGCGTAGAATCTTTAGGAAAATATACTGCCCCATCAATTGAAGTCACCAAATTATCTGTAAATAATTCTTTAGTAATCGTTACTGTAGCGTTTTCCAAGGGTTCTGCCGGGTTGGTTTCGTCCTTAATTGTCTTGATAATCATTCCTGTTTTTGTCTTATCAGCAAGCCTTATTTTTACAGTTTGAGGAGATGCAGAAAGTAACTGCAAAGGAATTAACGGCTGAATTCCAATGAGTTCATAACTTGTAGCTGCAAGCTGCGGCTCGATAGTATATTTCCCGGGACTTATATCATTAAACTCTTTTTCTCCACTTGAATTTGTTGTTTCTGTAGAATCAAGACTGAAATACTTCTTCGATAAATCAACAGCATCTGTGCCCAATTGGCGTCCTCCGATAATTTTGAATTGTATGCTAGAAATTTTTTGGTCCAGGTGGTCAACTGTTTCAACGGTCATATCTGCTAATTCATTTTGCACAATATTAGCAACATTCATCGAACCAACTACTACTGAGGCATGTACATCTATTGGATTATAAGCAGTATCGGGATAGGGTGGATAAGTATGCGCTGTTTCATAGCCATCTTTTGAAACTGTTATTTGATATTTCTGTATGGAATTAGTTATCTTATCGCCCATAAGAGCATAACTTCCTGAATCATCTGTAGTAAAAGTGGTGTCGAGTCCCGTGTCCGGATTAACCACATGTACATTAGTATATGGTATGCCTACACCTCCCGGCTGATTACTAAAAACATTTATCACCAAAATACCTGCTTTAGGATCTGGAACTTCCAGACCTGGTGGCACAAACCTGGAAACCAATTTAACCATGTCAGTCGCACCATTGCCATTATTCCATGTTACTTCTATGATAACTCTTTTGTAATCATTCCAGGCTACATCATCCGGAAAATCGCCATCGAATTGATCCCTCACATATTCAACAAGGGTACGCACGTGATAAAGCCTTGTACTTTTATAAATATCCTCTTCACCCTTAAGTACACCTGAAATGGCACCATTATCTGTCCCCAAATCATAATATTTGATATTTCTGGCAATCTCCATTTTTTCATTGGCTAAAGCAAGCGCTCCCAATCTATTTTTGGCATTGATAATATGACGGGAACCAATCGAAATCATTGAATAAAAAGAGGTTGTAATTAATGCGAAAATAAACAAGACGGTAAGCGCCTCGATCATCGTAAACCCAAATTTATTCATTTTTAAATTTTTCAATTTAGTCATTTATCATTTCGTCGAAAATTGAAAATCATTTTATTTTATATTATCCATCATGCTATACATCGGCTGAAGCATGGCTACGGCAAAAAATCCCACCGCACCACCGATAACCAACATCAGGATCGGCTCAATAATAGAGGACATATTCTTTGTTATCGTTGAAACTTCATCTTCATAAAATTCCGCTAATTTAAGCAAAACCATTTCGGTCCTTCCTGTTTCTTCGCCCACCTCCAGAATTTGTGATACTAAAACAGGAAATATTTTGGGATTTTCTGCAATTATACTGCTAAGAGGCACTCCCTTTTGTATTTCTTCTGTACTTTTTTTAAGAGCGTCTTTGTAACATTGGTTTGTCAGAGTATTTGAAATTATCTTTAAAGCGTCCACAGCATTTATGCCACTTTTAAGAAGAGAGCTATATATGCGCGCGAAGCGAGCGCAATTCATCTTGATAATAATATTGCTAATAATAGGAATACTAACATTGAACTTGCTTATTATCTTTTTTCCAACATTCGTGGTCATAAAAACACGCCCTATGATTACAATAATTACTAATGATATCAATACAATGATGCTGTGTTGGCTAAATAAACCACTTACGGCAATAATAAATTTAGTCATGGGAGGTAATTCCACTTGCATGTCTTTAAATACGGACATCAATCTGGGCAGTACATAGGTAAGCATTATGATCGCAATTAAAATCATCGCAACCAAAATGACGCAAGGATAGGTCATTGCACCCTTTACCTTGCTCACTATATCATGCTCCTTTTCCAATTGAGTAGCTACTATATCAAGAACTTCTTCAAGATTACCGGCAATTTCACCAACTCTTACCATGTTAATAAAAAGCTCACCAAAAACAGCAGGGTATTTTGCCAAGCCATCGCTAAGTGATTTCCCTGTCTGAACTTCTTCAAAAATATCATCGAGTATTTTTTGAAATCTCTTATTCTTTGTTTGTTTTGAAAGATTATTAATCGCTTTCGGCACAGCCAAACCTGAAGCTATCATTATGCCTAGATTTCGTGCAAACATCATTTTTTCCTTTAGCGGCACACTTTGAAAACGATCCAGGAATTTCACCTGTATTTTATCATTTTTTTCTTCAATAAGTTTTACTGAGGTCAATATAAAATCATCGCTGCGAAGTTGCAAAGCCAGCGCTTTTTCATCTTTTGCCATCATTTCACCACCCTTAGTCTCACCAGAGTAATTTTTAGCTGTATAAATATATTTAGGCATTTTTAGCTTTTAGGTATTAGCTTCACTAGCTTTTAGAAAAATACTAGAAGTTAATGCAACTAAGAACTATAAACTATTCTTTTGTTACTCTCAATATTTCTTCAATCGATGTGAATCCCTGAATAGCTTTCATGAAACCATCTTCGCTCATGGTGAGCATACCCTTTTCCTTAGCTGCGCGCTCAATATCATCACTGCTGGCGTCAGAAGTAATCATTTTACTTAATTCTTCATCCATTTCCAAAACTTCATATATGCCCATACGACCACGATAGCCTTCATTTTTGCACTGCTCACAACCCTTAGCCTTAAAAAAAGGAATCTTTTTCCAGTCAGCCTTTGCATTAACAGTTTCTTTTAGCAAGCCAGTTTTATCAACCGCCTTTAAAATTTCATCCAAATCAAAATTTTCTTTCAATGACTTTATTTCCTGTTCAGTAAGATTATATTGCACACGACACTCTGGACAAAGCTTGCGCACTAAACGCTGAGCAATAATAACATTCACTGTTGAAGCCACCAAAAAAGCTTCTGCGCCCATATCCAAAAGCCGTGGCAAGGTTGCGGCAGCACTATTGGTATGCAATGTGGAAAGTACTAAGTGACCAGTCATTGCAGCTTCAATGGCTATTTGCATCGTTTCACCATCACGAATTTCACCAACCATGATAATATCCGGGTCTTGACGCAGCAAAGATCTTAGCGCAGCTGCAAATGTCATGCCTATTTTAGCATTTGTCTGCGTCTGATTAACACGTGGCATGCGATATTCAACCGGATCCTCTACTGTACTAATATTAACCTCTGGAACGTTTATAATATCCATAATCGTATACAAAGTAGTTGTTTTTCCACTACCCGTAGGACCAGTAACCAAAATCATCCCATTCGGACGCTTTATTTGTCGATGTACAGTTTCCAAACCTCCGCCCATTAGGCCCATCTTTTCCAAGGTTAGCCCTTTGGAACTCTCATCCAAAAGACGCATTACTATTTTTTCACCTTCAAACACCGGCAAAATACTTACACGAAAAGATATTTTATAACCCTCTTTTTCTATTTTAAAACGTCCGTCCTGCGGCAACCTATGTTCATCCAATTTAAGGTTAGAAAGCACTTTAATACGCGCTACTAAACCGGCCATGATCTGCTTTGGCAGGGTCATGGCATCATGTAAAACCCCATCTATTCTATATCTTACTCTCACTTCTTTTTCATCTGGTTCGATGTGAATATCACTGGCGGATTGCAAAATAGCATGTTTTAGCAAAGTATCTACAATACGGACTATTGGCAAATCCTGAGCTATCTTTTCCAAATCATCTCCCTCCTCTACATCGCTTGTTTCATCCGAATTCTTTTGGATTATATCACCAAATTCCGCCTTGAGACTTTTTTCATATTGTTTAATTGCCGTCTTTATGCTTTCATCAGAAGTAAGACAAGGAACTATTTTTAATCCCGTTTTTTTGCGTATAAAATCTATGGTTTGCAAATCTTCCGGATTAACCATAGCAACTTTCAAACTACTTCCATCTTTTTCGAAAGATATGATATTATATTTCTTTGCTATCGGCTCAGGTATTATTTGAAGAATATCCGCCGCTATAATATCTTTTTCCAAATTAACAAAAGGAATTCCTAATATATATGCGTACAATTTGCGTAATTCAATTTCTTTTATCAATTTCTTCTCCAACAACAAGCTACCCAGTTGCTTATTCTGGGCTTCCGCTTCATTAAAAGCGTCAATAACATGATCAGCCTCTAAAAGATTAGAGTCTAATAAAAATTCTTTGAGTTGTTTGTTTTCGATTTTCATCCCCTATTTTTTGTTTTCTTTTTTGTAAATATTACTCCATCTTCAGAAGATTTTTTATTTTGCCCGCAATTTCTTCCAGGGTATAATCAGCTTTAACTAAATATGTAGTTGCGCCTAAATTGAGAGCTTTTTCAACATCGTTAATGCTTCCCAAATTGGTCAATAAAACAATCGGTGTCTCTTTCATGTCTTCACGAGCACGAATTTCTTTGATTACTTCGTAACCATCTTTTTTAGGCAATATAATATCAAGTAAAATTAAGTCTGGTTTCAAATTTTCAATTGTCGCTAAAGCTTCCTCGCCATCAACAGCACTAAAAACATCGAAACCTTCGGTCTGCAGATATTCTTGCAAAGTACGTTGCAAAGTAGCGTCATCTTCGACAATCAATATTGATTTACCCATATTTTTATTTGTACGCGAAAACCTAAATCTTTCACGTTTTTTAGTTGTTCAAAAAATTATTTTGTTTATTTACATGTCCCACATGGCAAAGTGAACCAAAACGATGTTCCCTTGCCCTCCCTAGACTTAAACCACAATTCACCGCCGGATTGCTCTACAATATTTTTAGCTATATACAAACCCAAACCCGTACCCTCCGTCTGATTTTTTACCACATTGTCGCTTCGAAAAAATTTCTGAAAAATCTTATCCTGCTGATAACGCGGTATCCCAATGCCATTATCTGAAACCTCAATAATTATATCTTTTTCTTTTTGATCCAAGATTACACACACTTCACCCTTTTCTTTCGTATATTTTATCGCGTTTGACATAAGATTGTCCAATACCACCATTAAACGACGTTTATCAGCTACTATATATGCAGGATAATATTTTATATCCAAGGCAAGGTTTATCTTTTCGGCTTGTGCGATCAGTTGATTATTAGAAAAAACTTCTTCGACCAAAGAAACAATATCTACCCGCTCCTCAACCAGTGCAAGCTTACCCTGGTCTATTCTAGCAACATCAAGCAAGTCATTAACTAAGCGTGTCATTTTGGCGTTAGATTTTCCAATACTTTCCAAGATTTCTGTCTGTTTTTCATTTAATCCCTCCCGATGACGCTTCATCAAAAGCTCTAATTCCCAATTTATTTCCGAAAGAGGAGTTTTTAACTGATGAGATGAGATGGAAATAAATTCCGTCTTCATTTTGTTAGAAATAGCTATTCCTTCAATACTTTTTATAATAAAATTACCGATAACGAATAAAATTATTACGACTAAAGATTCACTGATTACAATAATTTCAGGATAATCATAATTGCGTGAAACAAAATACACACCCGTCATTGCTGCTACAATGATTATTCCCATAAAAATAAACAAGAGGCTCGGCGCTTGCCATATCGGGACTCCCAAATCTTCAGCCTCACGTTTAATATTAAAACCATCGTAAATCTTATGCAAAAGCTTTCCCATGCTTTTAAAAAATTTATATTTATCACGAGTTGCTATAAGAAAAGTATACCATATATACAGGCTTCTATCAAAAAACAGCTATGCCTAGGCAAAGCTGTTTTATGTTTATCATTTTCTATTATAGATTGATAAACCACTGACAATATTAATATTTTTTTACATCATTCCACCCATTCCAGGCATCCCTCCAGGCATAATCGTTTCCTCTTTTTTGGGAAGATCTGTTACAACTGCTTCAGTAGTAAGAATCATCGCCACAACTGAAACTGCATTTTCCAAAGCAGTACGGGTTACTTTAAGAGGATCGATTATTCCAGCTTTTATCATATCTGCAACCTGCTTGTTTTCATTAATATCATAGCCGAAATTCACATTTTTCTCCTTCAACACTTCATTTAATGAAACTGCTGGATCATTTTGTCCTCCATTGCGCACAATTTGCAGAAACGGTTCTTTCATGGCATTGATTAAAGATTCATATCCAGCCTTAATTTCCAAAGATTTACCTTCTACATTTTTTGTTCCAAGCAATTGCGCTGCACGAGCCAAAGCTACGCCCCCTCCGGCTACAATTCCCTCTTCTACTGCTGCTTTTGTTGCAGCTAATGCATCTTCCATCTTATGTTTCATGTAAGTGAGCTCGGTTTCAGAAGCAGCTCCTACGCGAATCACAGCCACACCACCGGAGAGTTTTGCCAAACGCTTGCTGAGTTTTTCTTTTTCATAACTACTATCAGCATTTGCTGCCTGAGTTTTAATCAGCGCAACTCTCGCATCAATATCTTTCTTTTTTCCTTTTCCATCAACAATAGTAGTATCATCTTTAGAAGAAATAATCTTTTGTGCCTGTCCCAACATTGACAATTCTACACTTTCCAATTTCATGCCTTTTTCTTCAGATATAACCTGTCCTCCTGTAAGAATTGCTATATCCTCGAGCATTGCCTTGCGATTATCTCCAAATTCAGGCGCTTTAATTGCCAACACATTGAGAACGCCCCTTAGTTTGTTAACCACCAATGTTGCCAATGCTTCGCCATCAACATCTTCCGCAATTATAACCATCTCTTTTTTTCCTAATTGCGCAACTTTTTCCAAAGTAGGCAAAATATCAGCAATAGCAGAAATCTTCTTGTCAGTAATTAAAATATAAGGATCTTTAAGCTCGGCCGTCTGAGACTGCACATCCGTAATCATATATGGAGAGATATATCCCTTATCAAAGTTCATCCCTTCTACCACCTCTTTGGAAAGTCCAAAAGTTTGTGATTCTTCTACTGTTATTACTCCATCTTTACCAACAATATCCATTACATCTGCTATCATCTCTCCCATTTCACGCGACTCGGCTGAAATGGTCGCTACCTGAGCAATTTCTTCCTTACTGGTAATTTTTTTGGAATTCTTCTTGAGAATTTCAATGATATTTTGCTTGGCAGCCTCTAGGCCATGGCGAATTCCTATTGGGTTGATACCTGTTTCCACAAATTTCAAGCCCTCACGCACCAAGGCCTGAGTTATAACAGTAGATGTTGTCGTACCGTCACCAGCCGCATCATTGGTTTTATTCGCAACTTCTTTAATTAATTCTGCACCAATATTTTCAAATTTATCTTCCAATTCAATTTCCTTAGCAATTGAAACTCCATCATTTGTAATTGTCGGGCTACCAAAACCTTTATCTAAAATTACATTGCGTCCACGCGGTCCAAGCGTAGTTTTGACTGTATCCGCAACTTTATCGATGCCGGTCTTGATTTTTTTGCGAGCATCCGTCGAAAATTCAATTTGTTTTGCCATAATTATTGCAGATTTATATATTTGTTTAGAATAATATAATTGGCATTTGCACCTACTGGTAAGCTAAAATTAGAGCGCAAAAAAACCTGTTATAATTTAAAAACAAACATACAAACCAATAAATTAAAAAATTATTCAATAACAGCCAAAATATCCTCGTTCTTAATTATCATAAGTTCTTTTTGACCAGTTTTTATTTCCGTACCACTATATTTACGAAAGATAATGATTTGTCCTTTCTTAACTTTAATATTTTCATTGTCACCTACGGCAATCACTTTTCCTTCTTGAGGCGTTTCTTTGGAGGATGTCTCCGGCAAATAAATGCCCTGTTCTGTTTTCTCTTTTGTTTTCACTGGTTCAACTAAAACATTTTCTCCAAGAGGCTTTACGTTTGTCGCCATATATTTAGCTTATGGGCTTTAGTTTAGCTTTCTTTTAAAGTCAACTAAACTAAGCCTTTTTACTTAAAAATTATCCACGATCTATAACTATCATTTCCTAAACCAAATAAACCCACACCTATTTTTTAACTTAACGGAATAAATTCGCAGATCAGTTCAACATTATTCTATATCAAGCACTCACCTTATTAGCACTCGAACTAATCGACTGCTAATTCATTATAGAAAATTCTATGAACGTGTCAAGATGTTTCTTTATACAATTTGCAATTCTTCAATTTCCCGCCAAATTTCCGCCGGAATCGGATCTTTTTCTGGACTCACCCCCGGATATCGCCAAGCGGAAATTATGGTAATTTTAGTTTGCATATTTATCTTTTCATGCAGTTCTTTCAATTTTTCATTTTTAATTGTCATTTTGATTTTTGCATTTTGATTTTTGATTTGATATAAAACCCAAATTTCTTGTTTCCATATTTCCTTCTTATTTTCACTATCATACTTAAGAGTACCAGCGGGTTGCATCACCGCCACAGTGTCCGGTGCAATGCCCGTTTCAATTCTCTTGGGACGCCTGATCGCACCCAACACTTTTTGCTCAGAAAGACCATAATGGTTCATTTTCCCCACCACATGCTGCGTCCAATAATATTTATCGGTATTTTTCGGTATTTTCCGTTGCATAACCATATTTTACCTTTATTTATTCAACAATAAAAGCCAACAGTCATGAAAATGGTAGCTTTAAAAATTATTAAATAGCTGACCAGCTAATGCCTTACAGCTATTTAATATCCATTCCTCTCAGCGCCTTTATCCTATCTTCAATAGGTGGATGAGTCATGAATAATGAAGACATCTTTTTGCCTTTAAAAGGATTTGCAATGTATAAATGAGCTGTGGCGCGATTTGCAGCTTCAAGAGGCTCCGTATCACTGGAAATCTTCTCCAAAGCCCTAGCGAGACCTTCAGGGTAGCGTGTGAGCAGTGCACCATCGGCATCAGCTAAGAATTCGCGCTTGCGGGAAATGGCTAATTGCATAAGCATGGCCGCAATCGGGGCCAGAATAGACAACACGATCGCTGCAATCATCAAGATAACTCCCAACTGCCCACGATCACGATCATCACTCTTGCCACCAAAAAATGCCCAGTGGCGAAACCAATCAGCCAGAAGGGTGACAAAACCAACCATAACCACCACAACTGTGGATAACAAAATATCTCTATTGCCAATATGAGACAATTCATGAGCAATTACTGCCTCAAGCTCTATTTTCTCTAGGCGATTAATTATGCCTGTAGTAAGGCAAATTACACCATGCTCGGGATCGCGTCCAGTAGCAAAAGCGTTCATGGCAGTATCTTCGATGATATATATTTTAGGGACAGGCAAACCAGCAGTTATGCACAGGTTTTCCACAAGGTGGTATAACTCCCTGCCATTATCATGCGTTACGGATTTAGCCCCACTCATAGCCAAAACAATCTTGTCACTCCACCAATATGATCCGAAACTCATCAGAACGGCAAAAATGACCGCGCCATATAAAATAGCGCTATTGCCCATAGCCCCAGCGAAAACATAACCGACTCCGATCACAAATACCAAAAAACCGGTAATATATAGCCAGGTTAGTTTAGTGTTTTTGGATGCTTGAGTATAAAGAGTCATATTTTTCAAATCAAAAATCAAAATGCAAAAATCAAAATGGCAATGTAAAACTGCAAAAAGAAAATACATTTTACATTTTTATCTGTCATTTTGCATTTTGAGATTTACATTTTGCATTACAAAACAAAGAATGTTACAGAAAGCCCCAGTTATCCTTAAAACTGCACATTAACAGGCTGCTTTTCATTTCCTTCTGCTTCGAAGAATTCACGCTTAACAAACTTTAACATCCCAGCGATGATATTGTTCGGGAAAACTTCAATCTTAGTGTTGAAATCGCGCACATTGCCATTGTAAAAGCGACGTGATGCCTGAATTTTGTCTTCCGTATCCGTCAACTCACGTTGCAACTCAAGAAAGTTCTGATTAGCTTTCAAATCAGGATACGCTTCAGCTACCGCAAACAGAGATTTTAATGTTCCGGAAAGCATATTCTCAGCTTGTTCCTTGTCATGCGGAGTCTGAGCACCCATCGCTGCCGTGCGTGCTTCAGTAACTTTCTCAAAAAGCTCTTTTTCATGCGTAGCATAACCTTTAACGGTGTTCACAAGATTAGGAATCAAGTCGTAGCGACGTTTGAGCTGAACATCAATATCACTCCAAGCCTCATCCACACGATTTTTGAGGGTAATCAGACCATTGTAAATAGCAATTACCCAAATGACCACCAGTGCGATCAATACCAAAACAATTATTCCTACCATAGTTTTCCAGTCCACTAATCGCCAAAATGGCGAAAAGAATCCAAGATATTAATTTTCTTATTTATTGTATTATATCATATAAATCAGTAATGCAAGTTTACTACATTATTGCGTGTGTGTTATAATGAATCTGTTTAATACTACGCATATGATTAATTTTATTGCACAATACAAAGTTTTTGTAATTCCAGTTGTTGTGGGTGTTATTACTCAGGGTATCAAATATGCCATTTACATAGCCAAACATGGCTGGAATTTCAAATATATCATGACGCACGGCCATATGCCCAGTGCTCACACTGCTTTCATTATTTCACTAGTAACTTCAGTGGGGCTTTTTGATGATGATGGAATACGCTCAGGCGCTTTTGCAGTTGCTGTAATTTTGGCAGTCATAGTGATTGATGATGCGGTTCGCCTTCGTATGTATATGGGCGACCAAGGAAGATATTTGAATATGCTTATACGACAACTTCCGGTTGATGCTAGTCAATTTCCTCATTTCAAAGAACGCTTAGGACATCGTGTTAGTGAGGTTATCGTCGGTGGTATCTTAGGATTCTTGTTAACTCTAGTTCTAGCAATATTTTT
>CAZCMV010000021.1:0-13383 GCA_964500125.1 uncultured Bdellovibrionales bacterium
ACCAGACGCCCATTGAATTTAGTAAAGTGTTACCTATGTACTCATCTTGTACAAAAGGTTGACAAAATTGCTATTTTAAGCTATCATCTTCCATGGTCATTGACCACATCCTAGTTTTTTGGAGGGTAGCATATGCTCGCAGAAAAGATTTCTTTTACAGATGAAATCGTAACAACGCCACTGCATGTAAGTTATTCCGACAGTGATAAGAAATTCTCTCTGGAACTGGAAATATATGTCCAGTCGGCGCAGGTATCAGTTAGATGTAACTGTTGCAAAAAACCACTAGAGAGATTCTTGACCCCTTCGACATTATCCTCCCCACCGATGATTCACTCATTGATGTATTGAGAGAAGTCGAAAAAATCTTGAATCACACTTCGGTCTTTGAATCCACCCACGTCTCCTTAATTAACGACGTGGCAATCATTGAAATGCATGAAGAATATTCTTCTAAGGACATTTCGGATTCGATTGTAGCTTTTTGTGTTGAGCAGAGGCTGCAGAAAATCCTTAACGGCACCTTTATTTGCGACGGGTGCCTCACGCCAGAATACGTAGAAGAAAAGTTAAAAGAAGGATAACAAAAAATCCTTCCATGCTGATAATAAAGGCGGACCCGAGCCAGGGCCGCCTTTCTTTTTTTATTTCAATAACCTTCAAAAAAAAAAAAAAACGATTCCTATCTAGGTTTCGTACAAACTATCCACAACTATGGAAGAGATTGCATGCTTGAAAAACATATGGGGTATATTATGTTTTTGTTACATAATTAATTACGTAATTAATTATGTAATTATTTTTAATCAGCAGGCAAAGGTCAATCCTTAATTAAATTTCATAGAAATCTTATCAAGACACCCAAGACACAAAAAATACCACAGCAAAAGGGGGTTGATTAACTGCTAGCGCTTGAATAATGCTTTAAGGAAAATTTCCACGCTGCACGTGCAAGCAAAAAGAAAATCAAAGCCGCTGCAAAAGAACTGAGCGTCAATTTCCAATCAAAACCAAAGGCAATTACTTTTGCCGGCACCGTCGCAATAAAAGCTAAAGGCACAATCGTCATAGCGACGAGTCGCACAGCTTTGTGGAAAAAGATATCAGTTGGATATTGGGACATTCTCGTGATTGATTCAATAATTGTCCATACGCTCCTGGCATCGATGACGAAAAAATTCAATGTCCGCACTAACATATTAATACTATAAATAATCACTGTGCCGTTGAAAATCAACAACAAATACATAATCATGGTTCCAACTAGGTGCCAACCACTTAAGCTTAGTGCAACCACTGAATAAACAAGCAACGCCACGCCAGTCACTATTCGCGTAACATCTTCGGTGTCACCCCTCCAGACACTTACAAAAAATTGCGCATCGATCGGTTTCAGCAAGAGACCATCCAATGTCCCTTCATAAATATGATTATAAACCGCTCCCAATTGGGCGAAAAAAGCCCACATAATTCCTTCAATTATCATATATGACGCAACTACAATCAGCACAGAATGATAATCCCAGCCCGCCACCGAAGGAATATATTTGAAAGTGACATTAATAAACACCACGCTTAAAACCATCTGCAAAAACACCGAAACTACCATAAACGCAAAACTCCAACGATAAGCTGTGCGATTCATAAGCCCGATTTTTTGCATCTGCAAAAAGATGGCAAAGTATTTTTTTACATTATGCACCAAATGCCTCATAACGCTTCAAACCTGATTTAAATAATATAAAAGACAATAAGATGAAAAACACAGCCCAGCAAAAAGGGATCAGAAGCTGTGAAATCGAAAGTGATACCCGTCCCAAATAAATACTTACCGGCATAAAAATAACATATTTAAAAGGAAGAAAATTCGAAATCTTCAAAAATCCAGATCCAAGCAGATCAATCGGAATTATACTTCCCTCCAAAAAGCCGGCAATTACGCTTAATGAAAAATTGAGTCCCTTAGCCATGCCGATCCAAAAAGTTGAAATTCCAACGCAAAGAAAAAGAAAAAAATAAATAATCCATCCCAATACAAGTGAAATCAAAAAATATACGATACGCAAAGGATCATTGGGAAAATCAATATATTGACTAAACAATAATGTTATTGCTGTGATAGAAAAAGATACGACTACCAAACGCAAAATTAAGCCGCCAATTGATTGTGAAAATTTATACAAAATGTAATGAATCGGTTTAAGCAGAGAGGGTGTGATCTGTCCTAATCTTATTTCATCACCAACCTTCCACGCGATATCATCACCTTTAATAAGTAATCCAAAAAGATTAACTGCTAAATAATAGGAAACAATGGATGCCAACGTGTACGTGCCGACTTGATTGCCTTCGCGATAAACACTGCTCCAGAAATAAAAAAAGACGCCAAATACTATCAGATCGGAAAAAAGCATCGCAAACACGTTCGTGCGATACACAATATTGCGCGCAAAACTGTTCTTGATCACTTGAATGTATTTACCCATCAATGTTTTTTCGTAAAAATATTTCTAATGATCGATTCAACGTCTTCTTCGGTAATGTCAATATCTTTAACCGGAAGGTCTGAAGTGATTATAGCACTGGCTATTTCTTTCATTTTTTGACGTTCAACATCATAAACCACTTCTAATGAATTGAATGATTTCAGTTTGCCGAATTTTTCTGCATCAGATCTTGTTACTTCTTTTTCAAAATACACCACAATCTTCTTGGTACCAGCATATTTATTGATCAGTTCATCAATTAATCCATCATAAATTACCATGCCATGATTGATAATAATGATCCTCTTACAAAGCTGAGCTATGTCTTCCATGTAGTGGGAGGTAAGCATGATTGTGGTTTTTCTTTGTTCGTTATATTTTTTAATGAAATCACGAATGTTTTTTTGCGCGACCACATCCAAACCAATCGTCGGCTCATCAAGCAACAATATTTTGGGATCATGCAAAAGTGCTGCGATCAATTCGCATTTCATCCTCTCCCCTAATGAAAGTTGCCTTACTTGTTTGTCCAAAATATGACCCACATCCAAAAGATTAACCAACTCATCAAGTGTTTTTTGAAATTTTTCATTGCTGACCTCGTATATTTTTTGATTCAGCAAAAAGCTTTCCATCGGCGGAAGATCCCACCAAAGCTGACTTTTTTGTCCCATCACAAAGGCAAATTGCATTTGATATTCTTTTTGCCTTTTGATCGGCTCAAAACCAAGCACACTCAATTCGCCACTTGTCGGCGTAAGGATTCCAGAAAGCATTTTCATTGTTGTGGTCTTGCCTGCACCGTTCGGCCCCAAGAATCCCACTAGCTCTCCTTCTTTAATTGAAAAGCTCACATCTTTTACTGCATGTGTTTCTTTTTTTTCAGAAGCAAAAAGATTGCGCAAGGAGTTTCTGATTCCCGGTTTCTTCTGCACATGTGAAAAAGCCTTACTTAAATTTCTTACTTCAATAACATTTTTCATCATCTATTGTTGAAATGATTTTATTTTTTCAATCAAATCATCCCTTTTCACAATTTCACTTTCCTGCGAGTCGCGTCGTTTAAACTCCATTCCACCAACTTCGATTGATTTTTTGGAAATCACGATACGACTAGGAATTCCTATAAGATCACTGTCAGCGAATTTTTCACCTGCACTTACTTCGCGATCATCATACAGCACATCAATTCCTGCATCACTTAACATTTTATATATCTTTTCCGCTTCCTCGTTTTGATTAAGACTCAACAAATGAACAGCGAAAGGAGCCACATTTTCCGGCCAAATGATTCCTTTTTCATCGTGATGTACTTCCACAACCGTACCCATGGCACGACCCAGACCAATGCCATAGCAACCCATTACCAATTCCACATCTTCACCCTTTTCATTTTTCACTTTCAAATCAAACGGCGTAGTATATTTATTCTTCAACTTGAAAATATTGCCAACCTCAATCGATTTTTCTTCCACAAACTCTTCATTGCCACACTCGATACATGCAGTGACTTCGTCTTTAATTTCCTTGTTCACTGCCAAACGACATTTGCTGCAAATATAAATTACATCTTCACCAGCAGGCGTCACGGTTTGATACTCGTGTGAATATTTGGAAAAACTGCCACCTGAAGCATAGGTAAGATAGGTCTGATCCTTCAAGCCAAAACGTTCAAAAACATTAAAATATGCCTGCTTGGCGCGTTCATAATATTCATCTAGATCTTTTTCATTAAGATGAAACGAATAGAGATCTTTCATCATAAATTCGCGACCGCGCAAAATTCCTGATTTGGAACGCAGCTCCATGCGAAATTTGTTCTGGAATTGATACGCCGCAAAAGGCAGGTCCTTATATGAACTTACAAAGCGTTTCATCAAAGGCACAATGACTTCTTCATGCGTTGCCCCCAATGCCATCTCACGATCACTGGAATCTTTAACCTTATACAAGTCATCCATAGTACTCCAGCGTCCCGTCTTTTGCCAATTTTCCTTAGGATGCAGCGTTGGCATAAAAATCTCCTGACCATCAATGGCATTCATTTCATCACGAATGATATTTTCAATTTTAGTCATCACCCGAAGTCCCAACGGCAAGATTGTATACACCCCCGCCATCAATTTGTCGATAAAACCGGCGCGAATCAAAAGCTGCGCATTAATGCTGACCTCCTCTTTGGAAATATCTTTTTGGGTCTTGGTAAACAGTTTGGATTGTTTCATATGATTCACATTTATAAAGTTTATAATATAATAACGTTCATAAAGTTCGGGCTACAAAACCATAGTAGCAAATTAGGGCTTTATTGCAAAGAAATGGCGGGGCACAGCGCGTTGGCTGCGCCCCACAAAAAACAGAAAGGGGTTTTTACCTTATGGCATATGCCGGGTAAGAAACAGGATCAACTGCTTCCAGAAGGAAATCCCTGCGATAGTATACGGTCATTTTGGCTTCGATGGTTTCGGGAAATAATTTTCCAACTTTCTCCTTTTTCATATCCACCTCAGCACTATCAGCCACAATCACAGCCATATCCACTTTCAAAACCGAACAGACTAAGGCAAAATACACATCATCATGACTTAAACAAAAATTGCCATGTTCAACTTCCGCCGAAACATGTGTGCTCCCCGAAATAATCGGCACCATATCAAGCGCAAAAGCTTCTTTAATCACTCTTTGAGAATTGCGCCGATTGAAATTATCCGCGGGACACGTCTGCAATCCTTTGCGGGCAAATACCCTGGTATATTCGCGCAGTAAACGCATCTTCCCAAAAGCCACACGAATTTCTTCCGTCCACTGGGGATTGCAACAATAGCGCATAATTTGGGGCACACAGATGAACACGTCACACCAATCGGCACGTAATTCCTTCACCTGTCTGACAATAGTATTAAGCACTTCTTCCCTGAGCTTGTCGTTTTTACCCATAACCGCCGTGCTGCTAACTTGCAAACCAACCAAACCTCTGCCTCTTCTCATGGTCCTTCTCCTTTCTTTTTTTTGGAATGAACTAAAAAACAGCCTTTTCTAGGCTGCTCCTGGGTATCTGCAATTCTTTTTCTTCTAATTGATTGCAAGCACACACAAACAGCCTAATTTCATAGGATTTGTCGGCTGCGGGCAATTAATTGTCAGATATTGCTTATTCATGCTTTGACTATAGCACCAATTGATTTTATGTCAAGTCAAAAAATAACCCTTTTGGGCTACTTTTCTACAATTTTATAAACATTAAAAATATCATGAACGTTAAAAATTTTTTAAACATTACGAACTTACTACCAGAATTTCAACCATAAGCCTCATTCTCAAACAATACGAAGTACTAGAAACTACTTCTAAATTTAGATTCTTCCTTGTATCGCGAAATAGCAAAACCAATAAGCTTGTCTATCAAATCAGCATATTTTATGCCACTATGCTCCCACAATTTCGGATACATGCTTATGGACGTGAACCCAGGGATCGTGTTTATTTCATTAACAAATATTTCATTCTTGGCCGTAAGAAAAAAATCCACTCTGCCCATACCTTCAGCACAAAGTGCTTCAAAAACAGCAACTGCCATTTTTTGTATTTTACTAGTAACCGTTTTGGATATGTCAGCTGGAATTTTCATCACTGCTCCGTCAGCATCAATATATTTGGCTTCATAGGAATAGAAATCTCTGCTTGGCACAATTTCTCCCGGAATTGAAGCGATTGGTTTTTCATTACCCAAAACAGCACATTCGATTTCTTTGCCAACTACAGCTTCTTCGATGATAATTTTTCTATCATATCCAAAAGCCAACTTTATTGCCTTATCAAATTCCTTTTCATTATTAGCTTTACTTATACCCACAGAAGAACCGAGATTTGCTGGCTTTATAAAAACAGGCAAGCCCAATTCTTTTTTGATTTTATTGAAATTTATTTCTTTCTTTTGCGAACTTCCAAATACGACAAATTTTGAAACAGGAATTCCCGCTTCTTTCAAAAGTCTTTTGGAAACATCCTTGTCCATACCGATCGCAGAGCCCAAAACGCCCGGACCGACAAACGGAACATTGAATGATTTCAACAATCCTTGCATCGTGCCGTCTTCACCAAATGGCCCGTGCAATATTGGAAAAACAACATCTATTTTCTTTTTGGATTTTACAAACGCCACAAAAAATTCGCCATCTTCAACAAACGGACAAGCCGGCATGCCGAAATTACCGTCTACTGATGAAAATTTTCCGGATAACAATTCTTCTTTCTTAATTTGATACCAATTCCCTTTTCGATCAATACCGATTAAAATTATTTCGTATTTTGATTTATTGATGGCAGCAACAATGTTTCTGGCTGAATTTACAGAAACTTCATGTTCCGCAGATTTACCTCCGAATATTATTGCGAGGTTGATTTTTTTAGTATTTTTAGCCATTGTAATTAATCTAAACAAATTATTACCCCCATTTTACCACAAAAAAACAAAAAGTAACGCTTTCGCGCCACTTTTTTAGCGATAAATTGCAATAACCTGGCGAATTATCAATTCATTTGATCTAATATATTTCCCCGTAAAATCAAACCACACCTTCATAAAATCTTCTTTGTCTAGTTTCCGCATATTGCCAGTTTCCGGATCTTGGAGATATATATTCCTATCATCCAATCCACACACTACTGAATAGTGCCTATCTGCAACATCTGAATCAGTGTAATCAACTCTACCGCGAGTAAACCAGTCCACAATAACAGGAACGTCCTTCTTTAACCACCCCTCAATATCCTTAAAGCTACTATTGTTTTTTATTTTAACCTTAAGACCCAAGCTTTCGGCAGCGCTTTTGATTCCTTGATCATCTGTGCCAAGATCTTTTTTTGCGTTGCATAATTTTGCTAATTCTTTTTCTGTTTTTTCAATCCCATAAAAATCCAGGACTATTTTTAGCGAAGCCGGTCCACACATCCCGGCGTTTAAAGTTTCTTGAAATGGCTTGATTTTTAACATCCTTTTCATAATTCAATGAACATACTACGTGTAAATTTTCATTTTTTGGCAATAGGGGAACTGGAGATATATATCAACAATTTTATTGGAGGTGAATATGAAGCAATTTCTGATATCTCAACTCCGTCAACGCTAAATTTTTTTTAAGATAAATAACAAAGCTCTTTTCCTTGCCCGCATCCCAAATCAAGGCAAGCACCTTTTTCTTCAACATATTTAAGCGCTTCTTCAAGCAGGGGATTTATTTTATCTCCCCAAAAGTTTGTTTCTTTATTGTAAATACCATCAAACATTATAGAAAAATGTGTTCAAAAAATTCAATACGGGCGAATAATAAAGTTCCCTTATTGGCTTAGGAAATTCTTCTTTGATTTCATCATTGCCATATTCGGAAAAAAGTTTCTGCACATCAACTTTCTATAACTTCATAAGCTTTTTAAACATTATGAACGTTAAAAACTTTATGAACATTACAAACTAATTAACGGCAGCTCAACAATAAACCTCGTTCCTCTGCCTTCACCTTCTGATTCGATCCATATTTTGCCATTATGGTTTTCGACGATGTTTTTCACCACGAAAAGCCCAAGTCCCGTGCCAGTAGCATTGAGCCGCTTGGTATTTTTGCCACGAGAGAATTTTTTGAATAAATTCGAAATCTCATCCTTGGGAATACCAATACCTGTATCCGAAACTGTGAATCTGATAGCTTCATACATTCCCTCGTTTTGAGATTTGTCCGCCAGATGGCGGATTGAGACTTGAGAATTATTCGGAAATTGTCTGTGTTGAACACGAACTGTTACTCCTCCTCTATCCGTATACTTGATCGCATTTTCCACCAAATTGGAAACGACTTCCTTAATCTTTGCCTGATCAAAATCAAACTTAGGCAATTTCTGCTCTGGCAATTTCCAATCTAGATACAAATTTTTCTCCTTGGCTAAAAGTTCCAATCCTTCGCAAATTTCTTTCATCACATCTTCAAACTGCCCCGGTTTTTTTTCAAAAATCATCCTTCCTGCCTCAATGCGCGACACATTGAGCAAGTCTTCCACTAAACGAATCAGACGTTCGCCGGAAAGGTGAATTTTGTTGATCGCCTCCCGCGCCTCAGGATTAATTTCCCCATATGCCCCTTCCAGAAGCAGTGAAACAAACCCCTTGATAGCAGTGAGTGGCGTGCGAAGCTGATGTGATGCAATGGAAATAAATTCAGTCTTGGCATTGTCCAATTTGCGAAGTTCATCATTGGAAACCGCCAACCGATCCGCCATAATCTGCAATTCCTCCTTGCGCTCATTTCCCAACTTCACCGAGCGAATTAACACGATGCCGAAAATGATTGAAAGCACAAGGGTTATTGGAATAAGTATGATATTGACTTTGTTTTCAACAAAGAAAAACTGCGAACCGATCAAAATCCAAATACCATAGGTCAGCGCCTGCGCCGCAATCAGTTTGATATTGAAAAGTCTGTATTTCACAATCGCCGTACTCAACATCGCGATGAAAATCACCATCCCGAGAGGCAAAAATAGATATATTGCATCACCATCCTCAATCTTGTTTGCAGTTAGCAGATACCAACCACCCATAATCAAAAGAAACCAGGTTGCAAAAAATATTATAGCCCGAGTTATTATTTTTATTTGCTTTCTCTTTTGTTCATCTTTACTTTTTTTATAAAAAGACAATAATTTTTTTGCAGACCATGAAATATATACAACTACTATCAAATAAAGATACATATAAAGTAATCCATTTTGATTTTGGCATGTACTACGATCAACAACATACACATTATAATCAGTAAATAGGAATATCAACATTGGTAAAAAGGGTAATACCAAAACTATCTTTTTTGTTATTGAAAAAGTTTTTCCAGAAAAAGCATATGCAAAATAAAGAAAAAATGGTACAGAAAAAACCTCCAATAAACTTAATCTCTCTATTGTCAGATTTGTAGACTGATCATGAACAAGCCAAGCAAAGAGATCATTTAATATCCAAAACGAAAACAGAATGACGAACATAAAAAGATTTCTATTGATTTGCGATTTTCTATCCGCAAAAAGAATAAAGAAAGCAAAAACCAAACTTAAAAATAGTGCTGGCAAATATGCATAAAATAGTAATTGTGGCGTTTGAAATTCACACATAAAATATGACTATTATATATTCAACAACTGATTTAAATATAGCACAAACCAGAAACAAAGAAAAAAGGCCGGGAGATCTCAATTGAGATTCCCGGCTCGACTTCATGCGGCTCTTTCTTTCTCCTTTTGGAGCCACCTTATTTTCCATATGTCTGACCTGAGGTAATCAAACTCCTCTTCTGAACCATAGAGCTCGGGCATAACAACCCGTTCTCTTATGAGTTCGGCCGGATAAACGGTCATAATTACAAAGCTCAACCCCTCATTGCGAAGAGCGTGCATAGTAACATACCGTTTGCCACGCCTATCCACCTCGCGGACCAATTCGTTAATCATCCTGAACGAAGAACGATTTGATTCGCGATTCCTCTTGGAGTCTGACATCATAACCTCGACATAATACGCATCAGGATCTTTCTCGAATTCAGGATCATAATGAGAAAGTTCCTTCCATGCCTCATCCTGTTTCATTGCCATCAGAAATCCGGTCATTTCACCATCGGAATTATAACAACCGATGCAGATGTTTTCCGGATTCAACAGTTGCTTCCGAAAATATGGGGGATCTTTGTAGTCAACCCTCATATCTTCAGGAAAAACATTTACCAGTTTCATAATTTCCGAAACTATGGCTTTTACTTCCCTTCTGGACTGCCCTTTCAGAATTCTGACTTCCATAACCCACCTCCGTATTCTTTATTATTTATTTTTTTAGGTACTTTTGCTAAACGTTAAATATTACACTATTTTTCAAAATTTGTCAATAGTCCGGACAACAAAAAACCGCCAAAAGGCGATTGGTAAAAAACATTCATTTTAAGCCAAAAAACACAAATAGCACACCCGGATTTTGAAAATCCGCCTCTATTTCCCCTTTTTTCATTTTAGGCTTCCTTCTGTGCATAAATCTTTCCTTATATATATCCCCCTTCTTCGCAAACCATAGCCTATTACCATTCTACCACAATATGCAATGGGATTACAATTCTTTGAATATTAATGGCAGACATTCCACACATCTGCCGCCAAATTCAGCCAGCCAAGCATCTTTATTTTTCAAAGTTTTTTTTAGAAACATGAGTTCAATATCAAAAATAGACCTTTTCCACTTTTAATATAAAACTTCAAATCTATTTTTATCAGTATCAATTAAAGCATCTGCTCCTATCGGAAGAGTATAAAAATTATCAATATCATGTCCGAAATAATCTACTTTAATAATTGGAAAATTAAATCCAGCGGTACGTTCAAGAATGATATCTTCAATTGCCCGATTATCTTCGGGATATTTTCTATCCACACATTCCGAAAGATGGCCCACAACCATTCCTTTTATTTTTTCCAATGCCCCAGAAAGTCTTAACTCCTGTAATTCAAAGTCTATCATTGCCGGACAAGTATTGACATCTTCCCAAAAAAGAACTGCATCATTCAAATCGGGAATGTAATCCGTACAATTCAGGCTATTAATTATTTCCAAGAAACCGCCAACTAATTTACCCTCACATTTTCCCGATCTGATGATTTTCATTTCACTAGGATATTCAAATTCCCCTCTTTCTCCGCTTAAAATTTTTAAGAGAAATTTTTTTGAATCCGGGGTCAACATTGACATTTCATATACAGTAGGTCCATAAAAGACAGGGTTGCCGGTTTTTCTATATATAGAAAGTAGCAAAACGGATATGTCACTATAACCCATAAAAATTTTGGGATTCGTCTTTATCAAATCAAAATCAATAAACTCCAGCAATTGGTTTGAACTTGATCCCCCTGTAGCACAAATAATAGCTTTGATTTCTGGGTCTGCAAACATCTCATGAATATCAGACACTCTCTCTTCGACCGTACCTGCCGAATAATAAAACTTCTTATCTATATTCTTACCCATTTTAACCTTAAAACCGAGCTGCTCAAGAGCAACAACCCCATTTTCTATTTCCTTCTTGATATTTTCAATGGGCCTGGATGGCGCAATAATACCTATTGTATCCCCAGGCAAAAGTACATTATTCCTCATAAAAAATTTATAATATTGATTTATAATTTTTTGGGAAAACTATGTTTTCTTCAATCAGTCCATTTTCTTTCTTATATTCCGCAAAAATATCCCAATATGTTACAGTTATTTTCTTTTCTATAACCAACTTGAGTTTTTCTGCAGCCTCAAATATATCACTTTCCTCCCCCTCTATTTTAACGAAAAAGCCGAAAGGTAATTCATCAAAAGAGATTGCCGAACTCTAAATTTCCACAATCTCACCATAATCAACTTCTCTCCAATCCTCATCAGAAGCTGATGCCCCTGGCCCATTTTTCCCAAGAAAAGTATCAATGACCTCGCCATGCGTAACAGCAACAACAACCACTCTTTCATTCTCTTTTTTCTTTTTTGCATGAAATGATACAGACCTATTTGCGAAATCCAGCTCGTTTTTAACATCATTAACCATCTCTTCATGAGTATTCGTACTGCCACCTGAAGCTAAGAATCGTAAATTACCTTGGGTTGCCCATTTTTGAAATTTGCTCTTTATGTCATCCATCGAAACATGTTCCCCCCATAGTTCATCCATAACTGCATTAAACTCATCGCTCTCAATTTCATGCATTTTCCCATAAACATCCATCGTTACCATGCCTGCTAGTCTTTTTCTTATATTTTTTTCTTTTGGCAAATCAACAATTCTAAATCCAGCTTCACCAATCTTTCTATTAATTACCGCCAACGATCCTTTTGCCCTTGCCTTTGGACTTGAAACCAGAATTATTAAATCATTATCCCTATCCAAACGTTTTATTAAATCGTCAGCTGCTTTTTCCATCTGTTTAAATCCTTCTTTGGTTATGTCAGTACCTTCACACTCATAATTAGAACCTCCGTGTCTGACCATAAAAAATGACGCATTTTCTTTCATAATTTCTGTTATAAATTTAACATTTTAATAATTCCATTATCAGCATCTACTTCCAAAAAGTCTCCCGTCTTGATGACATCCAAAATTCCCTTGACACCAACGATACATGGCTTATTAAATTCCCTTGAAACAATTGCTCCATGACAAGTTATTCCGCCTTCTTCTGTTATAATTGCTCCTGCCTTTTTTATAAGAACAACAATTTCAGGCGTAGTATTTTTGGAAACTAAAATGTCACCTTCTTTAAACATTTTAGAAGCTTTAATGAAATCAGGACTTTCTAAATCAGTTATATATGGCACCAAAACAGCTTTGCCTGAAACGAATCCGCGATTTGCAATGGAACCGATCAAGATATTTCCAGATAAATTTTTTTCCAAATGTTTCAAAACAACCAAATTGACTATCCCCTGAGCATCTTTACCTGCAAAAATATCGCATTTCTTACCTTTTTTGCAAATTACAAAAATTTTTCTTCTTTGATTCTGAATAGTTTCAAATCTTTTATAATCTATTTTTTTCGAAAACAATTCTCTTATTTCACATGGAAGCAACACTTCTAAATCATCTTTTTTCTTAAGATTACATCTTGCAGCAATCTCCTTGTTTATACGATCAAAAGCGACAAATATCCTGCCAAAAAATTCCCTTGTTTCAAGCTTGAATTCTGCCATTTTTCTAACATTATCAATCAGGCTATTAATTTTGCAGTCTTTCGCAATAAAATTTTCATCAAAAATAAAATCAAATATTGAAAACTTACCACGATTATGAAGAAGATGAGATACATAGGTAACACTCTGGATTTAGCAAAATTAAAGGAA
>CAZCMV010000022.1:0-12742 GCA_964500125.1 uncultured Bdellovibrionales bacterium
GTGGAAAGGTTTGGTTTATGTTTTAATTCTATATCTTAGGGGGGAGATGTCAATACCTATGAATTCAGATAGTCAGGCAAGCATTGCCCTTTTCGGAACAAATGGTTATGATATGTTAACTATGCAAATAAGGACTTTCTCACAATTCAAAAATTTTATTCAACCCCTCATTCCAACTCGCAAGGCGCTTTTTCAGGGCGATTTGGGACTAAAAAGATCCCAATACTTCATGAACTTGCTTGGCAATCCCCAGGAAAAAATACAAGTTATCCATGTTGCCGGGACTTCCGGCAAAGGATCCACTGCATATATCGTTAGTCATCTTTTGCAATCACAAGGTTTTCGCGTAGGGCTATCCGTTTCTCCACATATACTGGATATCCGGGAGCGAATGCAGCTTAACAACAAATTACCCTCTAAAAAGTTGTTACTTAGATATTTTAACGAAATTCTGCCGGCCATTTTGAGCATGAAAAATTGCGAATATGGAATGCCTACTTTTTTTGAAATCAATGTAGGTCTTGCTTTCTATATGTTTTGGAAAGAAGGAATAGATTATGCCGTAATAGAAACCGGACTTGGCGGCCTTTTTGATGCAACCAATGTAATCAACAACAAAAACAAACTTTGTATTATCACCAGGCTCGGATTGGATCATACAGAAATTCTCGGAAAAACAATTTCAAAAATAACGAAGCAAAAAGCAGGAATTATCAACAATCAAAACACTACTATCAGCATTCAGCAATCAAAAACATCCCTTGCCATCATAAAAGATGAATGCAACAACAAGCAGTCCACCCTGCATATTATAAGCTCTGAAAATTACCGAAATATTTCTGTTTCATCCCAAGGAACATTTTTTGATTTCAAATTACCAATATCAAAATCATTTGTATTCAGAAACATTCGCTTAGGACTTGCCGGAAAACATCAAGCGGAAAACTGTTCACTCGCCTTGGCTGCTCTCTGTATTTTATCCAAACAATATCAATTCAATATAAATGAAAAAAAATTAAAAAATTCCCTGAAAAAAATAAGTATTCCTGGAAGATTTGAAATAATTCGCTCAAATAACATGGATTTAATAATTGATGGCGCACACAATCCTCAAAAAATGCGCGCACTCATAAAAAATCTGCGCGATATCTATCCTGGAGAAAAGTTCATCTTTATTGTCGCTTTCAAAAAAAGCAAAGACTACAAAAAGATACTTTTGGAAATCATACCCTCTGCCAAAAAAATATATCTTACCAGTTTTTCAAAGGAAAACACTGAAAACCATTTGGATTCCACGGACAACAATCTGATCGCCAAATTTCTTATTTCCCAAAATTTTCATGACTTTAAGATTGCAAAAGGAGATATTTCGTGTATTTCAGCCTTATTGGAAAAAGAAAACCGGCAAAGAAAATCTCCTTTCATAATAACAGGTTCATTTTATCTCATCGAACATATACACAGAAAATTTCCATCCCTACCCTAATCTTCAATTGATGTTATTTACAACTATTCAATCTTAAACTAACCATGTAGCATTTATTTGGCAGGCTTAACTAAATAAGTTTTAGTTTTGCTTTTTTTGCCAGTGCTGCTATCAACAACATACCAAGAATACGAGCTTGCCGGCTTCTTCACTCTATAGGCTACGGAAAAAATCCCTTTTTTGTCAGTTTTTATTGTAATTGGAGGATAATAGCCTCCGCCAAATTTTGAAAAATAAGCTTTGACGGTACTGTTTTTTGTAAAATTCTTTCCAGTCTGAATAATAACACCACCTATTCTTACTTTATCTGGAGTTTGCGAAATCTTATTTTTAGAACTTTTTTTCTTTTTTTCCTTTTTCTTCTTCTTTTTATGTTCAGATGAATCAGAATTACTACTTGATGATTGATAAGTACAACTCTGATTTAAGGACTCCGGGCTGCCGCCACTGCATCCGCTTGGCAACATTGCGGTTATTGTCCTTGACTGAATTCCATCTTGCTGACATGCGCCCCAGTCTGAATAAGTAAAGCTGCTGCAAACTTCCTGCTCATCCAAATCTAAACAATTTTGGGAAATAACCGGTTCGAGACCTCCTTCACAAACAGAAGGTGTACTTGAAATGATGGATCTTGTCTGAACTCCGTTTGAACATGTACCCCAATCACTATAAACAAAAGACTCACATTCCTGAGCATCATCCACACAAACCACAGAAATGTTTTCCACATTAGACAAAACTGTTCCTGATCCATTTGCGACAGAACAAACTTGCCCTGTTGGCTGACTACTTATTGTAACAACATAATCATCACCAGAATTCAAAGCTGTGGGAAACAAAAACGATCCGTTGGAATTTATGCTCAAATCGTCTTCCCCATTATTTTGCAATATAACTGTTCCATTAAGTCCGCTAACGGTTCCGCCCACCGTAAAAGTTTCTGCTTCGTCATTTTCACATGTCAAAATTACATTTGTAATATTGGCTGAAGAAATAGTCCCTGAACCATTTGAAACGGCACATGTCTGCCCTGACGGTTGAGTATATATGGTAACTTCATACGCAGTACTGTCAGCAAGTGCAATTGGAAAAACAAAAGACCCGTCCGCAGAAACAGATAAATCATCCGCTCCATTATTTCTAAGTATTGCCGTTCCAACAATGCCGCTAACTGATCCTCCAACCGTATATGTATTAGGTAGGATATCCGAACATGTTATTGCGACATCAGTCACGTTTCCAGAAATTGTTCCAGTTCCATTAGCAACCGCACAGGTTTGACCCGATGGTTGAGTTGCAACGGTTACTGCGTATGTCGAGTCTGCATTTAATTCCTCACTGAAAACAAAGTCTCCGTTAGCACTAATATTGAGATCGTCAGCACCATTGTTTCTAAGCACTAAGGTTCCATTCAGTCCGCTGACAGTGCCACCTAATGAATATTTAACTGGAGCATTTATGACAACCTGGGCAGTAGGTGCTAAATTTGCAAGCTGATTAACACCAACAACCGCAGGATCATCAGAATAAACACCTGAACTTTCAGTTACCACAGAAATTTGAGAATTCGCAGAAGCAGCTAAAGCTTGAAAGCTTAGCGTAACAAATGTTCCCGGGGTTGAGATCATTTGTCCTATAGGCATCATACCTGAAATAAAAGCGGTGCCATCCCCGGGAATAACGGGCGCAATAACTTGAGTAAATTGACCGCCAAATGAAACACTACTCAATTGCAATTTGGTTTGGTCATAGGTTAAAGAAAGATCGATATTGGCAATATCATATGTTCCCGGAGTCGCGATGACGTCAATAGTGAAACTATCGCCTTCATTTACACTTTGACTTGCCGGATCAAAAGACAATTCGGCTTCCGCGGCAGCACTGGCATTAAAAATCTCACAATTAAGCAAAAAGGTCAGAACCAAGAGAAATAGGAGTGTTCTCCCATAAAACAAAATTCTTTCCGCCTTTTTTTTAACATTTTCTTTCATAACATTTTGTTTATTTTTTAAAACATCAGCTAAACTAATAACTTTTACCAAAATTAGAACGCAAAATACTCAGATCTGCACCACCAACAGTTCCAGAAGATTTTATGTTTGCAACATTTATTGGACTATTATTCCCATAATTTGCACGCAAAATACTCAGATCTGCGCCATTGATAATTCGATCGCTATTTAAATCTCCATATGTAACAGTACTCCTTTGAGCTACCGAAAACAAAACATCAGAACCAACATTATCATCGACAATTAAATCCGAATCATTATAATTACCAACCGAGGCAAATTGAATACCCATAGAATTCAAAGTATTTGAAATATTTGTAACGGCATGAAAATTAACTGTTGCAACCAACCCGTCCGAAGCATTTATTTTTGTTCCCGGATTTTCAACAGCCTTACTGCTTGGCATTGCTAATGTTAAAGAAAAAATCCCATTTACAGCATCATTATTTATCATCTGACAAGGTTTGCCTCTTAAATCGGAATTTTCATAATCGTTTGGAAAAATACAAGTGTTACCGGTATTAAAAAGAGATCCTGTCAAATCTATGTCAGCATTGTTAATTGAAAGTAACCTCTTGTCATATCTCATAACGATTCTCGCCACAACAATATCACTACTGTCCGTATTCATTCTTATTTCCACAGGAACTTCTTCCCCGCTAACAGCGGTTGTCTTTGTTGTGCTCAAAGCTATCGTTGCCTCCGGATTGTCAGCTTTAACCCCCATATGCAAGCCGAATTGAGAAGTCCAAATGATAGCCGCAAAAACTCCCGCCGCAAAAGCAACTATTGTAACTGCTTGCCAAGTCTTTATTTCTGTTTTTTTTATAAAGGTATATTTGCTTTTCCACCAAAAAAATGATTCATCTACGGTTTTATCAATAGGACGACTTTCTCGCAAGCGAGAATTATTATTTTTTTGCACATCCATAATGTTTTTTATTATTTTTTATTCAAATTTTTAACATCATAATCAAGTCAGCTCTTGTTGCAATCCCGCAAAGATTACCATCATCATCAATCACGGGAATAGAACGTAAATTTTTCTTTTTTACCAATTCCAGCAGCTCGGCTAATTCAGCGTTTTTATTTATGCAAATACAAGGCGAAGACATTATATCGCGTGCTTTTGCAGATACCAATCGGCTTATATTCTCTCTTTCATCAGGTGAGGCGTCCTTAAAAAGCCTGTCGTTAGATAAAATATCTATATATGTAGGCAAATAAACATTTACCTTTCCCTTTGTAAAAAAATCTGTTTCTGTCACAATCCCGACCACCTCGTTATTTTTCAAGACAGGTATCCCATGAATTTTATTTTCAGTCATAATTTTGGCGATAATCGCAACTGAATCGTTTTCATTAACTGATACCACACCTTCTGTCATTATTTCAGATATTCGCATACTTATAATTCTTCAATATTAATAGCTGTAAGCTCCCCTTTGCTCTTATAAATATCTTCTTTGAGAGAAATCCTCAAAAAATCATCCTCGCTCAAATCATCAAAGATGCCATTTTGAATTGGCGTACTTCTTTTTACTGCAATTAAAAAAACCTTAGTTATCAACGGAATCTCTTCAATTTCCACGTTTGCGTTATTTTCGCTTGAAAAACTATTCGTCTTTAAAACATTTTCTTCTTCAACTATCTGTGCCTCAACATCAAGCAACAAAACATCCGGATCATCAGTTTCATTCACTTCTATAACTGTTCCTATTATTTCATTAAACAATTCTTCCTCCTCTTTCTTTTCAGTCATTGCAAAACTTCCTGGGTTATCATATTTAACATATTTTTCTTTTTCTACTGCTTGTTGAGTGCTCTTGTCCACTTCATTAACCAAACGATTAAAAACAAAAAATCCCACCATCAAAATAAACAGCGACGGCACTAGTATGAAGATAATGTTTTTTAATTTTATTTTTTTCATATTTTGTTTTTTTAATTAAGTATTCATCTTAAATCAATGACCATTTTCAATCTAATTGCCCCATTTACTCATCATAATTCCCAAATCTTTAGCATTAAGCATATTGTCCTTATTAATATCTGCCGCTGACAAAACATCTCTACTGAAAAAATTCCTCAGCAAAATAACAACGTCATCTACAGAATATGTATCATCATCAGGAGGAGTCACGCCAGTTTGAACTAACTTGAAAGTTCCCCCATCTGCAGCTTGGAAATTAATAACTCCTTGATTGGAAGAGGTTTTCTTCTCAAGTTCCGTACCATTTCTCAAGATTGAATATTCCACGCTTGGCACAAGTCCTGTAATCAAATGATTGCAAGCTTCATCATAATTTATGACATAAGTAGCAATTGAAACCTGAGACTTATCCTGGGAAAACATAATAGCCCAAGCGTTTGTCGGATCCTTAATAATCCCTCCCTTCATATTATATTCCTGCGATTCAATCGCCAGGGTTTCAGCCATAGCGGTTTTTTCAGTATCCACAGTTGGATGCATCACATTAAGAAAGTTTGTGTGAATTTCATCATCACCATTTTCAATACGTAATGCCCAACGACCATATTGATCCAAATCTTCTTTCATGGCAGTGCTGTAATGCATCTCCCCGAAATCATAAGGATGACTGATCCATGCTCCCGTATCGGCTTCACGAAACGCAAAAGCATAATTTTCCTTAACCAAAGATCCAGACGGATGGGATGGTATCATTGTAGCATAAGAAGAATACGGAGCTATTTTATCAGGATTAAGAACCGTATTGCTCTTAAAATACCTCGTTCCCCTGATACAACCCAAAAGAAAACTCTCATTCTTGCCATCACACATAAAAGCCTCCACTCCTCCATTTCCATTTTCAATCGTAACAATTGGCTTATCTGGGAATTCAGCCGTTGAATCAACGGGAACATCTATTTTCGCATCATTGAAAAGCGTTCCATCAACATTGTTTATATCAGCAGTGGTGTGAGCTGTGCCTGTGCCTCCAATCTTATAGGTTACTGTTCTGTTGGGAAACAATTTTTTTAAAAACAATTTTGCCTTATTGTTAACATTAAAATAAACATAATTAGTATCGTGTGATTCATCTATGCCACCAGAATTTCCACCATGTATTTGAGTCTCTGTTCCATTCAGAATTGGTTCGCCTATGGTATGTATCTGAAACACCTTCTTGAAAGTCGGATCAACGGAATCAATCTTATCGAATGATACAAAATATTCATTATCCCCACCATTACTTTTCAAATAAACAAATTCTCTTTGCACTAAAGATGTTTTTGGTTGAGCCCGGAAAGTATATTCTTCTCCTTCCACAACCGAGTTATATGCTTTTGTCGCGTCACCTGCAGAATATGTAAACTTTGTATTATCTTCATAATGAATCAGTCCGCCTATGTCCTTTGTTTGTTCTTTTGCATCATTACTTGATGAGCCGCTAATCGGACCCGGAACCATATCGCCCCAAGAAAAAGTAGCATCACTCATACTTCTTTGACCCCCATCTTTATATGATTGCTGGGTTCCGTCATAATATTTTTCTGAAGTATAGATCTTCTCCGAAGGATCCATGATCAAAGGGGCACTTGTAGACACTGTACGCTCATAAAAATACCATTGATGAGGAAATCCCACGCCACCATTAGAACCGCCATCAATTGGCAATTTCCCAACCAACGGAGATTTTGCAGAATCTGGATATGTACCTTCGTAATGATAAAAATACGCACCAGCTTGAGGCAAAATAAGAGGCTCGCCTTTGAATATTGAAAATGCTAATGAACTAAAATGTTGATGTCCGAAATAATAATATGGCGGGGATATAAAAGAAGCATGAGTAGTGTTTACCCCCGGATCCCAAGAGTTTTTCATATATACATGGCCAATTCCAGCTTTCGGATTTTCAGCCACGCTGTCTATTTCTCCGGATTCTTCATCCCAGCCAAAAGCTGTTGATGTGGGAACTCCCAGATTTCCTGGCGAATCAGCTCCGACAGATTTGTCATTATATATTATGTCAAAAACAGAATTTTGATCCGGTGACTGCAATCGCGAATCAACAAGCCAATTAATCCACTTTGCCTTATTGAGATCTCCTTTTTCTTTAGAAACATAAGACATCATCTTTAGTGCTTTCATTTCAGTAGAACTTCCCACGTAGGGATTAATAGCCTTTTCAATGTTCCAAAGCCATGAACCACAATCTTCCCAATCTGTCAAAGTAACAACATCCTTGTCCGAATAAGCCCTTGGATAAGGTCCTCCTGGCTGAATTCCATATAAAATCCAATCGGGGTAGCCATTCATATATGTATAATTTTCAAAAATATCACCTATAGATCTGTTTGTAGCAGTAGCTATCGATATTAAATCTTGAGCAAGCGCATTCCCTGTTCCATATGAATAATGAGAATAGCAAAGACCAGCAGCGTGTCCACCATCAGATCCTGCCATATGGTCGATCGCTTTCATTGAATCCAAATAATCTCCTATAAAATCAACATAGGTTTGAGCCATTACATCATTAGCACCGTCTCCATAAAAGGCTAACCCGGGATAAAGACTACAAGGAGCAGCAACAAAACGATATCCATGCTCTTTATCACTAAGTTTAAGCGTTGACCCGCAACCATAAAGCTTTGTGGAATTTAAATACCAATCAAATATATCTTTTTTTTCTGTTTCTGAATAAAGATCAGCCGTCCAATCATAAGCAATTGCAATATATTTCGCCTGCAAAACAGCATTACTGTCATTTTTTGCTATTTGCTGAAAAATAAGCGCCTTAGCTTTATTGCCATAATCAACAGTTGAATGCGCACTATAATCAAAACCTGAAATTTCTCCAAGAGCGTATAGAAAGGCATATCTTTGAATTCCTGATTCGAATTTATAGTCTTGCCCAAACAAAGCATAATCCGTACCCGTAGTAGAATTAAAATTAGTATCTGCCCAATTCTTCAGATACGTATAGACACTTTTATTTTGATTTGCAGCTCTGCTCCTCACATCAGGCAGGTTTTCAGGCGTAAGCATTATTCTCGGATGTCCCGATCTAACGGTGAAAGTATCTGCCTTAGCTTTGGAAACAGACATTTCACTTACCGCCTGGGAAAAAAATTCATTTTCTCCCCGATAATCATTTTTAGCACCAACAAAAAACCACCCAAAAATCAACACGGCCAAAACAAATGCTGTTATGTTTTTCTTTTTTCGCAAAAACATATTTTAAATTAATTCCATTTACTCATTATAATACCCAAATCCCTAATATCCACAATTTCATCCTCATTTACATCAGCCGTTGATAACACATCCTTTTTCATCCAATCCTGGACAAAAGTAATCACATCAGCCACAACATAAGTTTTAGCAACTGCCTTTGGCTCTATAATTAGAGAATAATCTTTCGTAGCCTCTTGCGCAGGCACTGTACTATCAGCAAGTTTTATGGAGAAATTAAATGTTCCACTTTCCAAAGGAGTTCCCGAAATAATGCCGCTGGATCCGTCCAAGGCCATCCCTTGAGGAAGTGTCCCGGAAACAACCGTCCACGCGTAGGGTTTGGTTCCGCCACTCGCTTGTAATGTCTTGCTGTATGCGGAATCCACCATTCCGTTTTGCAGAGAAGAAGTATTTATTCCCAATCCACTCAAGTCATCGTGCCAAGTAGCAGGAAGATTGACTTGAAATACATCATAGGGATACTTTGTAACCCCATCCGGTTGCATGTCGGTATATGAATGATCCCATGCGCTGCCGAACCAAATTTTAGTTCCTTTTTTATTTATCTTACCAAAAGGATCATCCCCATAGCTTTTTCTGACAGTGTGTGTATGCGCAACTCGCCAAATCTTTGCGTGATTACTCAAATCAGGAGAGGTTCCATGTTTTCTTGTTAACTCAACCATATAAACGGAATGATCAGCCCAACCAGAAGGAAGATTAGGTGAAGCAGGATAATAGATTGAAATTAAAGCCCAACCAGGCTTATCCGTTGAATTTCCTGAAATATGATAACCTCCGTTTCCAAACGGCGCCAGCCATGTTTGCTGTCCCGTTTCCAAATCAACCATCATAATCCAAACGCCCATATCAGTTTTTCCATCCTTGTAATAAGTTTTTCCGCAAACAATCACTTCCCTTCCTTCATCATCGATGGCCATATCGGCATGATTGGAACAACCCAAAGCCCTTACACTTGAAAAGTCTCTTGGATAGACATGATGTGTATCACCAGTCCAAACATAATTTCCAGAAGGACTCATCGAAACAAAACCGCTTCCCTTCCAGAGCTCGCTCTGATCATCTAAAATGGAAATAACCTTGCCACTATCCTTGGCATAATAATCTTTATCATAAACCACTATTGCAGTATCATACCAAGCGTCCAAACCAGAAGCAGTTCTGCTGGGATCATTGCAATTCATTATCAGAGCCCAATAACGACTATCAAGAGATGGCGTTCCCTCCTCTTTCGTCTTGACCCTAACAACCAACTCATCAGGAAATTCGTCCTTAAATTCATGTAACACGGTTATTTCCCCTGTTGAAACCTTGTATTTCAATAATCTTGTCCTATAAGTACTATAAATAACATCAGGATCCGTAGCGTCCCAACGAACATCAGGATCCTTGTCATCAACCAAGGCAGACGGAAGATCCCTTATTTTTTCATAAGGAGAAGAAGCATTATAAATATGCCATGCAGGCCACTTGGCGGATTGGATTATCAGCTTTGTTCCATCCGCATTTTCAATATCATGTTTGGGATAGCCAGGCTGTGCATAATCCCCATAAGAAGAGTGCAATTCGCTCGCCGAATCGGTTATTCTTGTTATTTCAGTATGAAAAGTAGGGTCAGTTATCGTTCCTCCCTTATCAGGCTTTGTTACACTGGGAATGGAATAGAAATTAAAATCATCAACAACATAATCAAAAGCCTGAACCTCACTGAAAAATAAAAAATTTGCAAAAAAACTGCAAATTAAAATAAAATATAAAAATTTAAGACTTCTTATACAATTTGAATATTTTCTTTTTATATCCCGAACGTTTTTTTTTGAGAACACGCTGCTCAGACCCATACCCGTACATGTTTAAAAAAATTATGAAGAATACGTCAGAATAGGATTTATAATTTCAGCTATATATAATGCCTGATATTTTTAAGAAAAATAAAACTGTGCGAGATCTCACTTTACGTAGACATTTATGAAGAAAACAACTACAATTTTATATTAACATACAAATGATAATTATGCAAAATAAAAAGTCTCTGAACCCGGAAGGAACGAGACTTTTTTTAAATAAACCATCCAAACTATATAGAGAGATCTCCCATCACATCATCAATGCTCTTGCGAGACTCCTGCTGCTGTCCTTTAACAGAACCTGCTGGTTCATTGATCTTGAGATTTACACGAGCATTGTTTCGCGCACCAATAACACGAAGAATCGTGCGAAGCGCTTTTGCTGTCTGTCCCTCACGTCCAATCACCATCCCCATATCCTTCGGATTCACATCCAAAGTAATAAGGACGCCCATTTCATCAATTTTCCTCTCTACCTTGACATCCTCTGGACTATCTACGAGAGCCTTTACGGCAAACTCTAGAAACTCCTGGTCTGTCGTTCTTTTGTCTGTCATTGTCTTGTTCCAATTACTGTTTACCGGGAGATTTGTAAAGAAAAAATATTTCTTTCGTTACACCCCCACTGAGGTAATTTTAATACTTTCTTGTTTTATTGTCAATTAGAGATTTATTCCAGCAAAATTCGAATTGATATTCCATTCACCCCATTATCTTAATATAAAAAAAACGGCGAGGGATTTTTCCTTCGCCGCAAGGGTTTTAACTAAACCAAACTAACTATAAAAATTTTGCCTTTCTACTGGATAATTCTATTATGCTACCAATCCCATCTTGATATGTAGATAAAGCTTCATGAACATATCTTTTGATATCTGCTGTTTTCATTCCTGGCATAAGATCGATCCCATATTTGCATCGCAATATTCTTAATTTATGTATGGCATGTGCCCATGCAAGACGCTCCTCCTTTTCCCACTTTTGCAGCAACCAGTTAAGCTGTCCGTCCACATCTTTTACTATAAACTTTTTTCCACTTAATCTATGTGTTATTATTGCTTCATTATCACACAGTTCTCGATCATACTCTTCAAAACATTTATCTAGACCCAGGGTTATCTTCATGTTTGATAAAGATTTTTCCAACAATTCCCTAAATAATTTATGGCCTGGGTCCGAATTATCAGAATTGATTTTTGAGTCGCCAAGCAAAAACATCAGCTCGGAAAAAGCATTACAAATTTTTTCCAAATTAATGGCATAGTCACTAAGACCAAATTGCCAAGCGTGAGCAATTTCATGAAACAGAGCCAGCATCCCTCCTTTCTTCTTAAGATTTCCATAATGAATAAAATTGGCTTCATAACCTTTTAAGCTCCAGGTGTGAAAGTTCCCCTTTGATCTACCAGCACCATTGTATGCATTTAAATCAACAGAGGAGATTCTTTCTTCTTGAGAAAACATGCTTATTGTTTCTCTGTGAACACTCATTTCATCAGGAGAGAAAAACCAGTTGTCAGGCAATAATATTCCCAGATTCAAATATATTTTTTCATCCCTGCTTTCAATGAGCAAATATGCACTCGCAATACTTGTTCCATTCTCAAAAACATGACTGTCTACAATTTCCAACAAATAATTCTCTCGTTTTTCATCGAGTGGATATCTGAATATTTTTCGCTGTATCACTCGATCATCACGATTTAGGATTACGATTTCACCTTCATATTCTTCATCAACAAATTCAAACAAAAACCTATTGCAGTACCTTTCAAACTGTTCTTTACTTAAGGCTTTTTTGGCTTTTGATATAGTCTCAATATTACCAAGATACAGGTGCTCCAAAAAATTATCGTATTGATTATTTCCGACAGACTGTGCTGAACTAGATGGAAATTGACAGGCAGATTGCATAAATTTGAACCTGACATATTGCATGATCTTATTTTCCCAAGTCATTTTCATCTTGAGCATATTTATGATGCTTATCTCCGGCTCCAATTCGCCAAACTTCCCAATTGCCTCATCGACAAAATTCATAGCGTATTCTCCTTTCAAGGAACACTATTGTTATCTGAAATAGTTGATGATCATAAACCAATATCTTTGTTTTGTCAATGTCTTGTACAAGATGAGTACATAGGTAACACTTTACTAAATTCAATGGGCGTCTGGT
>CAZCMV010000023.1:0-12455 GCA_964500125.1 uncultured Bdellovibrionales bacterium
ATTCCTTTAATTTTGCTAAATCCAGAGTGTTACCTATGTATCTCATCTTCTTCAGTATTTTGACGAGTTTGCGCGAATAGCGATAAAATGGTACCGTATATACGTAAAAACAAGTAAATTTATTGTCATGCTGAACTTGGTTCGGTATCTTAGGTAGGTTAAATTAGAGATCCTGAAATAAGTTCAGGATGACAACGATCAAAACAATGAACAAGGAATTAGAAAAGAAAATAGATGAAATTCTAAATCGCAGCGTGTCGCAAGTTTTGCCTGTTAAGGATGATTTAAAAAAAATATTGATGTCAGGAAAGAAGCTTCGTATTTATATAGGAGCTGATGCCACTGGTCCACAACTCCATCTTGGGCATGCTACAAACTTTATGCTTTTGGAAAAAATGAGGCAACTTGGGCATGAGGTAATTGTGCTATTTGGTGATTTTACGGCAATGATCGGGGATCCGACTGATAAGAATGCGGCCAGAATCAGACTTACAAAAGAGGAAGTCGATAAGAATATTGAGACCTGGAAAGAACAGGTTGCACATATTTTGAAATTCGATGACTCTCAAAATCCGGCAAAAATAGTGTGCAATTCAGATTGGTTGGCAAAAATGAATTTTGCTGACGTTGTTGATTTGGCTTCAAATTTTACCGTACAACAAATGTTGGAGAGGGATATGTTTGAAAAGAGGATAGAAGAAGAAAAGCCTATTTATGTTCATGAATTTTTCTATCCCTTGATGCAAGGTTACGACAGCGCACATTTAGATGTGGATATTGAGATAGGAGGTACAGATCAGACTTTCAACATGCTTGTAGGAAGAACACTGCAAAGAAAATATAATGATAGAGAAAAGTTTGTCATTTCAACGACACTTCTGACTAATCCGGTTACTGGCAAAAAGCTTATGAGTAAGAGCGAAGGCGGTTTTATTGCTCTTAATGACCCTTCTAACGATATGTTTGGGAAAACAATGGCTCTTCCTGATGAAACTATTATTCAAGTTTTTATAGATTGCACCTATGTGTCGATGGAGGAGATTGAAAAAATGGAGCAAGACATGAAAGGTGAAAAACTAAATCCGCGTGATGCCAAGTTGCGTTTGGCGAGAGAAATTGTCACGATATATCATGGCGAAGATGCCGCTCGCGATGCCCACACCTATTTCATCAGCACATTTTCCAAAAAAGAAATCCCTGAAGATGTGACAGAATTTGTTGCTGAAGAGGGGATGAAACTTGCCGATTTGTTGGTCAAATCCGGTAATGCAAAAAGTATGAGCGATGCTCGCCGCAAAATCGAACAAGGCGGCGTATCTTGCGATGATGAAAAATTTGTTGATGCCAAGATGATAATCAACAAAAGACTGGACGGTAAGGTTATGAAGATTGGAAAATTTAGTTTTGTGAAAATTGTTTTTGCTAAATGATATTAGCGTAGTTTTAACTTTGCATAGCAATAAACTTGCTTATATTTTTTGAAAAAACCAAGCACTGGCAGTGGTTTTTCAGTAGAAGAGCAGGGTTAATCTCATTGCGTAAGGCAATATCCAACTGTTACCGAAGATCTTTGAATCTTATGGTTATTTGCAAGGATTGTCTATAAGTAGATAGTTATTTCTAGGGGCTATAATTTTTTATTAAAGAGTAGCTGATTTAATGTTTTATGAATCGGGTAGCTTTTTAAATTTTATAATACGTGTTAAAATGGCCCGAAAGGATGAATATTTAGAATTGTAAAACTGATGAATTATGATATTTGATATTATTACAATTTTTCCCCGAATTTTTGATAGCTATTTTGGTGAATCAATTATTAAGCGTGCCCAAGAAACGGAAATTATTAATATTAATGTCCATAATTTGCGTGATTACACGACTGACAAGCACAAAAAAGTTGATGATACGCCATATGGTGGAGGTGCGGGGATGGTGATGCAGATTGAACCTATCTATCGTGCCATGAAAGCACTGAAGGAAGATACAAAATACAAGATACAAGATACAAAAAAATTACAAGTTGCAAATGAAAAATTCCAAACAAATTCCAATGACAAAATTTTAAATGACGAAAGCATAGATTTCAAAACTAATCTCAACTCTCAATCCGCCGGCTGGCGGACAACTCTCAAAACTAGGATTATTCTTTTTTCGGCTAAAGGGAAGAGGTTTACCCAAGAAGATGCCCGGAGGCTTTCAAAATATGATCGCTTAATTATGGTTTGTGGCAGATATGAAGGTGTGGACGAGCGTGTGGCAGAGCATTTGGTGGATGAGGAATTGTCGATTGGTGATTATGTTTTGACCGGTGGGGAAATCCCAGCAATGATTGTCGTTGATGCGGTATCAAGATTATTACCGGGTGCGCTGGGTAATGAACTAAGCGCGGAAATAGAGTCCCACAACAAAGAAGGATATCTTGAATACCCGCAGTATTCCAAGCCGGAGGATTTCGAGGGCTGGAAAGTGCCGGAAGTTTTGCTTAGCGGGAATCATGGGGAGATTGAGAAATGGCGTAAATCAAAATCAAGAATCAGAGGTATCAGTGCGGATTAAGAAAAAATTATCACGGATGCATAAATTAAAAAATAAACTGCTTTTCAGCTAATTAAGAATCCCATACTAATATTCAACTATACAACAAATTAAAACTTGGATGTTACACGGTTAGCATATTTGCATAAGATTAGTATTTCATGGGTAATAAAATGAGAAATATACAAGAAAATAAAATTGATACAGTGTTGTTTTCGGTAGTTGGTACACTTTTAATTTTTGGTTTGATAATGATTTCTAGCGCAGGGGTAATTTATTCTGAAACTCGTTTTGGTGATGAGTATTTCTTTTTCAAAAGGCAATTTTTTTATGGTGTTGTTCCAGGATTGATTGCGTTGTTTTTTACCAGTCGCATTCCTTATCAATTCTGGCGAAAGTTTTCTGTGCCGCTTTTTTTTGCGGCGATAATTTGTTTGATCTTGGTTTTTATTCCAGGTGTGGGTTCAAAAGTTTATGGCGCAAGTCGTTGGTTGCAGCTGGGGCCTTTTTCTTTTCAGCCCTCAGAAATGACAAAACTTGCTATAGTTTTATATTTGGCAGCGTGGTTAGAAAGTCGTGGCAAACAAAAAATCAAAGACATTTTTGAAGGGCTTATTCCTTTTGCGGCAATCATGGGTGCAGTGGCCTTTTTGATAATGAAACAACCGGATACGGGGACGCTTGGCGTAATTTTGATTTCTGCAGTTGTAGTTTTTTTCTCCTCTGGAGCGCGTATTGCTCACTTGAGCATGTTGGTATTTTCAGGCTTACTTGCATTAATGATTTTGGTAAAAATCGAGCCATATCGTTTCAATCGTATTCTGACTTTCTTGAATCCAGAAGGGGATCCGCAAGGAATTGGTTATCAAATAAATCAGGCACTTATTGCTGTTGGGAGTGGTGGATTTTTTGGTGTTGGTTTGGGTCATAGCAGTCAAAAGTTCAATTATTTGCCGGAGCCGGTAGGGGATTCTATTTTTGCAGTTATTGGCGAAGAGACCGGTTTCGTGGGAGCGTTTATTTTGGTGACATTGTTTTTTATTTTGGCAATGAGGGGAATCAAAATTGCCAAGAATGCCCCTGACGAATTTGGTAGGCTTGTAGCAATTGGCATAACAACCTGGATTGTATCTCAAGCATTCATAAATATTTCTGCCAATATCGCTCTAATTCCTCTAACCGGAATCCCTTTGCCATTTATTAGTTACGGGGGTACCTCACTGATGTTTCTTATGGCTTCGGTGGGTATATTAATAAATATATCAAGACAATCGAGAGTATAAATGCGATAAAAAATGTAATAATATGCAAAGTCAAAAAGATGAAAAAAATAATCCCAAGTTAGGATTGGCATTGAGCGGTGGTTCTGCTCTGGGTATTTGTCATGTTGGGGCAGTAAAGGCGCTTATGGAAAATGATATTACGGTGGATTATATTTCCGGAACAAGCGCGGGAGCTGTGGTTGCAGCAGCTTTTGCTTTTGGTGTTCCTTTGGAAAAAATGACTGAAATTTCACGTCGCTTGAGCTGGTCTAATGTTTCACGGTTTGGTTATTCTAAGATGGGACTTAATTCCAATGAGCCAGTGGGGGATATAATTGAAGAAATGATCGGCACGGTTAATATAGAAGATGCGCCAATACCGTTGGCTATTGTGGCGACCGATATTGATACTGGGGAGAGAGTGGTTTTTCGCAAAGGGAGCGTTGCTAAGGCTGTGCGTGCAAGTACCTGTATTCCAGCCTTTTTTGTGCCGGTGCAATTTGGCAGAAAAAAATTGGTTGATGGGGGTTTGGTTGAAAATTTACCAATTTCTCCTTTGAAAGAGATGGGCGCTGAAGTTATTGTAGGTGTTAATCTTGGACAGTTTAGAACTTATAAAAAAACGGAAAATATTTTAGATGTGATAATAAATTCCTATGGTATCTTGCTTCGCCCGCAAAATCATAATTTGCGTAATCAAATAGAGGGAATTTTAATTGAACCGCACTTGGAAAATTTTGGTCCATCTGATTTTGAGAAGGTGGATGAATTAATGAAAATAGGTTATAAAGCAACAAGTCAGAAAATTTCCAAAATAAGTAATTGTACTAATAAACATAGTAAAAAAGAAAAAGGATTTTTTCAAAAATTACTGGGATTTTTTTCAGGAGATAAAAGTTGCGACTGAGTTTTTAGTAATGGTCTATTGCGTTTTTGCTTTTTATATGCTTTTATGAAATGTAATAATTGGAATATTGATAGGTGCAAACTGTGTTTATTCGGTCAAGAAAGGAACAGGCTGTAGTTATCTGGATTTTTATGGAAGAAAAAAATGTCAAGGGGTATGTCGGAAAGTGCTATAGGACGTTTTGTTTAATTTTTTTTAGCAGAAAAAATCTCAAAAGAGATACTATTTTTTTAGCAATATCAGTGTTGGCATTGGTTAGTTTTTGGTATTTTAGTGTAAATAGTTCAAATAATCCCATAATAAAAGAAGTATCTTCAACAGAAAGCAGTCAAGAAGTTCTAGGGGAAGAGGTATTGATGCAAACGGAAGAAGATGCCGTTGAACAAGAGAAAGCAGACGTCGTTTCCATTCTCGAAAAAATAGATATGAGTTCATGGGTGTCATATCAGAATACGTGGTATGGAATATTTTTGAAGTACCCCAATGATTGGAAGGAGCCAATCGTGCGAAAGACAATAGCGGGTGTTGATTGGGAACAGCAGATTCAATTTCGTTTCAAGCAAACCAATGAAGAAAACCCCTTTGAAGGATTTGATGTTGTTGTCTATAATGTTGCAAAAGTGAAACAGTTGTCTGACACTGAAGAATATCCGAAGTTAAAAAATGAAGAGTTGAATAATG
The DNA here is from genome assembly GCA_964500125.1 of uncultured Bdellovibrionales bacterium. Taxonomy (GTDB): domain Bacteria; phylum Patescibacteriota; class Minisyncoccia; order Moranbacterales; family GWC2-37-73; genus CAZAFB01. The sequence continues at coordinate 5,386 of CAZCMV010000023.1, forward strand.
ACCAAAATTGCGTAACAATCGAGGGTCATCTTTTGGAAACAGGCGATTATACGGCAGAAGAAATTTATGTTCCAATCAATGACGACTGCTATAATTCTTCTTTGTTTTTTAGTAATACTCGTGACAAATACATATACAATTTGGTGCCCAAACTAAAAGAAGGTATAGGATTATCAGGTGATCCTTCCGATGAAATTGTAAATCATATGCCCGATTTTTTTGGAGTAGCATCCACTTTGCAGTTAGTTGACATTGTGAGGCCAAAACCAGCTCCAGCGTTAGCGCCCAAAATCACTGCACCAAAACCAGTTTCCTACAAGATCGAAGGCGGCAAAATGGTTTGCGCTAAGAAAAAGGATCATCCTTCAAAAAGCGACAAAAAGAAGGGCAAGCACTTGGATATGGAATGTTGTCTTGATCCTGACGAATATCCTAATCCTTGGTGTTATTATCCTCCTTCAAAATATGGCAAATATCTGAAATAAACCTGCTAACCCAAATGCTTTTTTGATGGCGTTTGTAACTTGCAAATTATAATACAAACTCTTCCTTTCTTGTGATATAGCGATTTGCTTCCGCCAGTTCTTCCCTGTAGAGTTCTAAAATATTCTTGGCTGAGTCTTTGGTATGTGTGCCATATATTACCAAATGAACTTTTTCGTGGTCTTTTTTGTGCATGTTTTTCAGTAGTGTCCTGGCAGCATACTTAGGTGCGATCAGACAAATATCTTCAATTTTTTTGGTATCAACTAAATCTTTTATTTTTTGGGAAAAAAACCTGGCGAAACGCTTGGAAAGGTCTTTGAGATATCTTTCGTGATGAGATACGGCGCCTAATTCGGTGCCGCGTGATTTGGTTATGAAACCTTGTTTTTCTTTAGCTTCTTCACGAGGGTTAAGTTTCAGCTTATCGACAATTTCTATTTCTCCATCTTTGGCCAAAAGAAAACCAGCTTCGAACTCGCCAGCGATGGCGAAAAGAGTGGGATAATTTTCAAACTGAGGCAGATTTTTGGAGATTTTCATATTTTTTAATGAATTTCTTATGTTATTAGCTTTCATTGTTTATTACCTTAAAACGAATTATGTTGTTTCAGAAAGTGGAAATTTTCCCTAAAAAGAGGCATAATTTAAGTAATAAATATTTGCTGAATTGTTTGCAAATAATTTGCTTTTGTTACGTATAATAAAAAACAGGGGAATATAACAAAGAAAAGAGTGGAAAAGACTGACAAAGAGCTGGTTGCGGCCGCAAAATTAAATCCAGAAGATTTCGGGTTGCTTGTTGAAAGATATTGGAACAGGCTTTTTGCATATGTACGCAGAACCTCATATTTTTCCAAAGAGGATATCGAGGACGTGCTTCAGGAAGTGTTTATCAAAATATATCGATTCCTGAATTCTTATGATGATTCCATGACCTTTTCTACTTGGGCCTATCAAATCACCAGAAATTGTGTGATTGATGAGATACGCAAGAAGAAAGCGCGACCCGCATCGATGCAATTGGAAAACGAGGAATTATTAAAAGTTTTGAAATCAAGTTTGAATATTGAAAGGGAATTTGCGGCTAGTGATTCTTTGGAAAAAGTGAAAGAGCTGATTGACGAGATGCCCGATAATTATCGCGAAGTATTGATTCTGCGTTTTTTGGAAGATAAAGACTATAATGACATTATGGATATTATGCAGCTTCCAAAAGGCAGCGTGGCCTCGCTGATAAACAGGGGAAGAAAAATGTTGGCAGAAAAGACTCGCGAAAAAGGCATTAATTTTTGTTGATCTATAAGTCATATATTTTAATATTATGGACGGAAATTACGCAAAAAAAATTATTGATAAAATAAAAACCGAACATATCCAGCCGCAGTCGCGCACCCTGGTTATTTCCAAGCGTATTGTTTTTTGGAGCTTATGGATTATTATGATGCTTTTTGGCGCACTGTTTTTCTCTTTTATCGTGCTTAATTTACTTGATTTTGGTCCGGAAGTCTTTCACTATGTAGGTGCGCGGCGATTTTTAAATATCATGCTCTTAAGCGCGCCATATCTTTGGATTGCGCTCTTGGCAATTGCTTTTGCAGCTGGATATTTTGCCTTGAAAAAAACCAAACATGGTTATCGATACAGCATTCTTTTTGTCACCAGTATGTGCGTGCTCATTGTGTCTTTGTTGGGTTTTGCTTTTCATCTTTGGAAAGTCAATGATTTTTTTGGCGATAGATTTGCCAATGGTCCTGTGCCGCGCGGAGCGATTTTTCCAATGCATGAAAGATGGCATCGTCCCGGAGATGGCATGCTGGGCGGCGAAATAACTGAAATCAGCCTAGACAATTTTATGTTGGTAAATTTTGATGGTGAATTGTGGAAAGTTGTTTATTCTTCTGGCACTAAGATGCGTATTCCGAAAGAAAAACTTGTTAAGGGTATGAAGGTGGAAGTTTTTGGTGAAAAAACGGGTGGAGCGGAATTTCACGCTGATATGATTAGGCCTTTCCCGAAGCGTCCAGGAAGCCTCATGGATCATTCACATAGGAAAAATAGAAGAGATGTGCCCAAAGAGGAATTTTTACCCGATTTTCCGGGCTAAATGCAAACTATGTTTTTTGCTTACGTATAATTTGAACAGTGGTGCAAGGCAGGCCGGTTCAAGTCCGAGCATCAAAAAAAGTAAAAAATAATCTTTGAAAAAATGAAGAAAAAAATATTAATATCAGTCTCAGGTTGCTTGTTGCTATTTTTGGCAGTTTTATTTTTGGGGGGATGTGGTTCAAAAAACAGCAATCCTGCAGAAAATGATAAAGCTAATGACAGCGACAGAAGTCAACAGCGAAAAAGAAATCAGCAAAACATGCCTGCGGAAATGATGTCTGCTTGTCAAAATAAGGCCGAAGGGGATGGTTGCGAGATGACTATGCCTGGAAACCCAAATTCAAGCGCAAAGATTATGGGAACTTGCGCCAAGAGTCCGCAAGGAGATCAATTGGCATGCAGACCATCACAAGCTCTCGATGGCACAGCTAAACAACCCGCAGAAAATTCTGCTGGGCAGTCGCAAAAATAGGTGCTTATGCTGAAGAGGTATATAATAAAATAAGCTTTGAATACGAATTAGTTTCTCCAATATTAGTCCAGTGGCCTTGGTTGCCTGCGGGCAGTCATGGTTTTTGGATTATTTAAAGAACTAGAGTAAAAAATTATTTTTAACGCGCTGGAATATGAATAATATTTTTAAGAGCATGATTAAGCACAAATGGATCTCGCTAAGTTTTTTGATTGTAATTATCGCAGGAGTGTATTATTGGCAGACAAAGGGAAATGAAGCCAACCAACAACTAAGGTATGTTACTCAGGCTGTAGAAAAAAACACCCTGATCACTTTGGTTTCTGCTACTGGAAACGTTACGGTAGATCAGGCGGCCAACATAGATCCGACTATTTCGGGAACAGTATCTGATTTGGCAGTAAAAGTAGGAGATAGTGTTAAGGAAGGTCAGACTCTTTTTACAATAGTCAATGATGATCTAACAGTAAGTTCAACCAGGGCTGCTGCGTCTTTGCAACAGGCAAAGAATACTGTTGAATCAGCCAATGTGGCCAAAGATCATGCCAAAGCTGAATATAAAGCTGCTAAGAAAAAAGACGATGATGACGGTAGCTCGTATACGTCAAGTCAACTGGCTGTACTTAAGGATAAAATAGATTTAGCAGAAAACGAAATTATTGAGGCGCAGAAAAGCTATGCTGCTACGGCTGCAGAATATCGCAATCAAATTTCCGAGGCAGGCAAAAGAATTGTAAAAGCGTCCATAAGCGGTACGGTGAATGAGATTAATGTTCAAAATGGTGATGATTTGAGTAAACTGTCTTCCGGCAGTACACGCCAAGTGCCGATAATTATCGGTGACCTCGGCACTCTCAGGGCGGAAGTTCAAGTAAATGAAGTTGACATTCCCGATGTTCAAATAGGACAGAAAGCGATGATGACCCTCGATGCGTTTGATGGTTTCACCGCTTCGGGAAAAGTGGAAAAAATTGACGCCCTTGGAACAATTTCTTCCGGAGTGGTTACCTATAATGTCACAATAAACTTTGATTCTTTGGATTCACGCATTAAGCCAAATATGAGCGTAACAGCTTCGATCATTGTGGATAGCAAAGTCGATATTTTAGCTGTATCAACAAGTGCAATCAAAATTAAAGGAGACAGCAACTATGTCGAAGTCCTGAATCCTAACGGAATTCCTGAAAAAAGAACTGTCGAAATTGGCATATCAAATGACACTAACACCGAAATAACGAGCGGACTCAGTGTCGGAGATAAGGTTATCACTCAAGTGATTGATAATTCAGCAGATGCTGCATCAAGTTCGAAAGGTAGTGGTTCATTCTCATCTTCTTCAAAAAGAAGTACGGGTATGATGGGCGGCATGATGGGCGGCGGTCCACCCCGATAGAAATCGAAATCAACCCAGTATCTCTAAAAATATGATGATTGAATGTAAAAATCTAAGAAAGGTATATATCAATGGTGATGTGGAAACCATTGCGTTGAATGATGCTTCTTTCAAGATAGACAAAAATGAATTCGTTTCCATTATTGGTCCCTCGGGAAGTGGGAAATCAACCCTGATGCACATTCTGGGAGCGCTTGATAATCCGACAGGCGGACAGTATTTTCTGGGTGGCCAGGAGGTGTCAAAGTTGAGCGATGAAGAACTTTCGGAAATAAGAAGAAAAAAAATCGGTTTTGTTTTTCAGTCCTTTAACTTGCTTCCTAGAACAACCGTATTACGCAATGTAATGATGCCCTTGCTTTATTCCGGTATCCCTGTTGAAGAGAGAGAAAAGAGGGCCAAGGAAGCTTTGCAGTATGCCGGCTTGGATGAAAGTAAATTTTACAATCTTTCCAACCAACTTTCTGGCGGACAGATGCAAAGAGTTGCTATTGCGCGTGCTCTCATTAATAATCCCTCAATAATCCTTGCCGATGAGCCTACGGGTAATCTCGATACAAAGACGAGCAAGATCGTCATGGAAGCTTTCCAAGAGCTTAATAAAAGAGGTCATACGATAATTATTATTACCCATGAAATGGATGTTGCCGATTATGCCAATAGAATAATTCACATACGTGACGGTGTAGTTGAAAAAGATGTACCCAATGTGCCCAATGATCACTTATTGTAGTTATAATTTAAGCAAAAAAGATGTTTGCAGATTTAATAAAAGAGACAATTTGGTCGGTTACAGGAAACAAGGTTCGTAGTGGACTTACTATTTTGGGTATTGTGATCGGTATTGCTTCCGTGATTACAATGATAGCTATCGGTCAAGGATCGAAAAAGTCTATTGAATCAAGCATTGAGTCAATTGGTTCCAATTTGCTCATGATTAATCCTGGTTTTCAAAGAAATGCGACTGTTAGTCAGGGAAGGGGAAGCGCCAAGACACTTACCTTGGAAGATATGAATGCCATAAAGGAGGAAATAAACGGCATAAAAGCTATTGCTCCTCAAACCGGAGGAAGTTTTCAAATTGTTGCTAAGGGAAATAATACCAACACCAGGATAATTGGAACGACTTCAGAATATGTTACTGTGCGTAATATCAAAACCAGCGAAGGTGTTTTCTTTAATGAAATGCACAACAAAAATATGTCCAAGGTTGTTGTGCTGGGTTCGACTACGCGCGACGATCTTTTTGGTGAAAATGCCGATGCTGTGGGGCAAACCATTCGCATCAATGGAATTGAATTTTATGTGATTGGTATAACTAAATCAAAGGGAGGCAATGGTCAAAATAATTCCGACGAAGCTGTGTATGCCCCGTATAATACTGTGCAACACTATCTATCAAGTAATGATTATTTGAGCAGTATCGATATAACTGTGGAAAACAAGGATGAAATGACGATAGTGCAAGACCAAATAGAGCGATTGCTTCTGAAACGGCATGGAATAGCTGATGCCACGAATGCGGATTTTAGCATTATGAATCAAAGTGACATTTTGGAAACGGCAAGTGATATAACCGGAACACTCACCCTCATGCTTTCTTCGATTGCGGGAATATCGCTGTTGGTTGGTGGTATTGGTATTATGAACATGATGTTGACTACGGTTACTGAAAGAACAAAAGAAATCGGTTTGAGAAAAGCAGTAGGGATCAAAAAGAAATATATCAGCATGCAATTTCTTGCGGAAGCGGTCGTATTGACATTTTTGGGCGGTTTAATCGGAGTTGTTTTGGGGTTTTTGGCTACCTATGTTATAACCGAATTCTTTGGCGTTAATACCCAAATGGCCTATTGGTCGGTATTCTTAGCTTTCGGAGTATCTGCGGCAGTGGGCATAATTTTCGGTTTCTATCCGGCGCAGCGTGCGGCAAACCTAAGTCCGATGGAAGCACTTAGGTATGAATAAGCGACTCTAATTTACGAATAAACACTCTAATGACCCGAATGAATTTATTAGAGTCATTAGGGTGACAAATTAGAATATTAGAGTCGCCTTTTAATTTGTAATTTATAAATGTTATGGACAAGAAAAACAAGATTCTTATTGGCATTGGCTCGATTGCGGTAATAATAGCAGTTGGTGCCGGTGCTTTTTTTGTCGGCATGAATTATAAGAAAAAAGGAGGTGCACTTGAAGGAAGAGTTGGCGGGCCGATGATGAATGACGGTGGCTTCGGAAATCCAAGAAAGCAAATGAATCCAAGACAAGGAACTGGGCAGCAGGATGGAAGACGTGTTATGCAAGGAGGAGTTGGTGCGGGTCAAGGAATGATTTTGGGAGAAATAATTTCCAAAGATGGCACGAGTATTACAGTTAAAACCAAAGATGGCAGCTCCAAAGTTATCTATTATTCAGATTCCACTGACGTAAATAAGTCAGTTGAAAGTTCAAAAGATGAATTATCTTCAGGTCAACAGGTTATGGTTGGCGGCAAGAGTAACAGCGACGGTACTGTTACGGCTGAAAACATTCAAATTCGTCCATGAAAAGATACCCCCCCCAATACCCTTCCCATAGTTATGCACAGCCTTGCATTGATATATATATGAA
>CAZCMV010000024.1:0-12238 GCA_964500125.1 uncultured Bdellovibrionales bacterium
TGCAAGTATCAGTTATTATTCCGACAAAGAATTCCGCCAGAACGCTGGAGGCGTGCTTGAAGTCGATCAAGAATCAAAGCTACAAGAATATTCAGCTGATTGTGGTGGATAATAATTCGACTGACAATACGAAAGAAATCGCGCAAAAATATGCGGACAAGGTTTTCAACCAGGGGCCGGAAAGAAGCGCACAAGTCAATTTTGGAGTAGGGCAGGCCAATGGCGAATATGTATATAAAGTTGATTCTGATTTTATTTTGGATAAAGAAGTCGCTGAGCAATGTGTGAAAAAAGCGACTGAAGGATGTGAAGCGGTGATTGTCCACAATTCTCCGGACGTGAGAGTTTCTTGGATTGCCAAAATACGGAAATTCGAGGTCGATATGTATAAATATGACATCACCCATTCGTCGGCTCGATTTGTAAAAAAAGAAGTGTATCAAAAAATAGGAGGGTTTAATGAGAAGATTACGGCCGGGGAGGACTATGATTTCCAAAACAAACTGAATCGAGGAGGTTATAAGACAGGATTTGTCGATGCGGAAGCGCTGCATTTGGGGGAACCGACAAATATCTGGAAGCACATGAAAAAATATTATGACTATGGGAAAGATTTTGTGAATTATAAGCAGGAAAATAAGGAAGAATCAAAAGAGCAGCTGGGATTTCTCAGGGGAGTATATGTCAGAAATTGGAAGAAATTCATCCAGCATCCGATATTGGGAATTGCGTTTGTTGCGTATAGTTTTTTTAAGTTTGGATTCGGGGGGATGGGGTATATGGTGGGGAAATTGAAATAAAAAATAATTTTGATTAAAGATGATCAATAAATTTATTTATTATTTGTATAATACGATTGTATTCTCAATTGGTCGTTCACGAGCTGTTTTTTGGTCTTTTTTTATGAAAAGGGTTGGGCGTGAAACAGTCATATTGAATAATGTAAAGATATTAGCTCCAAAAAATATAGCTATAGGAAAAAATGTTGCAATTAATGATTATTGTTATTTAGCAGGGGAGGGTGGCATAACAATTGGTGATTATTCGATGATTGCGCCGGGCGTCAGTATCATTTCAAGTGACCATGGTTTTTCTGAAAAAGGCAAACCCTTTGTCTTGCAGGAACATACATTGAAACCGGTTGTGATAGGAAACAATGTCTGGCTTGGTAAAAACAGCATTATTTTGAAAGGCGTAACAATTGGCGATAATTCAATTATTGCTGCTGGCGCAGTGGTTACAAAAAATGTTCCTCCAAGTTGCATTTCTGGTGGAAATCCAGCTAAGATAATAAAAAATATTTAAAAATATATGCCTATATTATTATCAATTATTATTAATACAAGAGACAGAAAAGAAATGCTATTTGCTTTGTTGAGGAGCATCTCTCAATGCACAATGTCATTTTCCTTCGAAATAATTGTTGTAGATGATTGTTCTGTTGAGGATTACACAAATGAAATAGAGGAGAAATATCCTCATGTGAAATTTATCAGAAATAAAAGTAGGTTGTTCTTAATTAAATCTAGAAATAAAGGTTGGCGTAATGCCGAAGGAGAATTTATTTTTTTTATTGATGATGATAATGAGATAAAAGATCGGAATTTTTTTATCAAAGCCTTAAAATTATTTAAAGAAGATTCTCAAACTGGTGTTTTGGGCTGTATTACTTATTATTTTGATCATCCGACGTTTGTTTTAGCAGGACCTAATGAATTTAATATGTATACCGGTAAAACCTCTTTCTCATATATCAATGAGGAGGATAATGGTAGAATTTCTGGAAAAATCAAAGTACACAATACTCCTAATGCTTTTTTTACCAAGTTTGAGTATTTAAAAATGGTTGATGGATTTTCTGATGAAATTGTGCAAACTTATTCAGAAGCGGATTATTGCGAAAGGTTGAAAAAATATAGCTTAGCTGTTTATCAACATGGAGAATTGAAAGTTTATCATAAGTCAGAAATGATTAACTATAAAAAAATGTCGACCCGCTCAATGGGTGGTTCGCCAGAAAGAATTTATTACTTGATGAGAAATAAATTTTTGTTTATAAAAAAATACGGTTCTTTTATAGAAAAAGTGATTTTTACTTTATTTTTCTCTCACTTATATAATGTTTATTACTTGTTTAATTTGCTAAGGGCGCGCCAGTTTAAAATGGCAAAAATGTCTTTATGGGGTATTTTTGATGGATATTTTTTTATGATTAGCGGGAAGTTAAATAATTATTACGCAAAAAGAAATTCATTTTAAATTACAATGAGAGATTTTTTGACAACAATCGTTTCATTTTTTAAAAAAAAATATTACAGCGATATATTTATTATTGCTGTTTTTGGCCTTTTGGTTTTGGTTTGGTTTGGTAAGGCGACAGCTTTAGGTATTGGAGATTTTAATATTAGATTTGATCGTCTTAAGTATTTTAAATTGCTGTTTTCTATATGGGATGCAACGGTTTCATTTGGTGTTAGTTCGCCATCCCAGCCCGCACAGATTATGCCCAATGGGATATTCACAGGCTTAAGTTTATTGTTACATTTACCTTTGGCTGTTTTTGAAAGACTCATGTTTTTTTATTGGTTTGCTGGTGGCGGGATTTCTTTTTATTTTCTTCTAAGAGAATTTAAAGTTGCTAGAATAGCAAGGATTTTTGGATCTTTGTTTTATATGATGAATCCGTTTACATTACTTGTTATATGGCATTTAAGTAATGGTCGTATTCAGGAGCCATATGTCTTTGCACCGCTGGTCATATTAATTTTTGTTAAAATTTCTAAAAAAGAAACAATTTTTATAAAAGAATATATTATCTATGCTTTTTTATGGTTGTTGGCTGCTGCATCATACTCTGGTCCAAATTATCTTTTTTTGCACATGATCCCCATTTTTGTATATTTCCTTTTTGAATTTATTAGCAGTGCTTTTAATAAAAAATGGTATATTTTTTTAAGAAATATAAAGAGGGCGACACTTCTTTCTTTATTGTTTTTAGTACTCAATTTATTTTGGTTGATACCTTTTATTTTTTTGAGCTTTGACACACTTCAAGCTTCAAAATTATCCGCCATTATATCTAATCAATCTGCTTTCAAATTGGCCAGTGTTAGTATCCTGGATGCATTTCAATTAAAAGGGCTTTGGTCCCTGGGATCAAGTTATAAGGGAGACCCATTTTATTCATGGGCTATTTATTATAGTCACAAAATAATCGGCATACTTTTATTTATTATTCCATTAATATCAGTACTTTCTATTTTTGGATTAAAACAAAATAAAGAGAAGAAGTATGTCATCTTCTCTTTTATAACCATGTTGATTGCTGTTATTTTAGTAAAGGGCGCAAATGATCCATTTTCATGGTTAAATAATTTTATTTATAGCAAAAGCACTTTTATTTCTTCGGGGTTTCGTTCTCCTTTTGTAAAATTTGGTATCATCCTTTCTGTTGCAATCTGCTTGCTATTTTCATTTGGTATTGAATTTATTTTTTCAACTATAAAAAGAAGCTGGTTTAAATATACAATATTGATATCTATAGCAACCATACTTCTTATTATAAATATCCCATTTTTTAATGGGAAGGTAATTTATCAAGGGGGGAATTTTTCAAAAAGTTTCAAAGTTACTGCTCCTGAAGAATATGAGCAACTGAAAAAATATTTATCTGAAGATAAACATGATGTGGGCAGGATAATCATTGCTCCACTATCAAAAACAAATAAAACCTTTGTTAATTGGTATAATGGAGGGTATTTTGATAAATGGTTTTCTGCACAACATCCAGTAATTAATGCGGATACGGGAGGCGACTCTTTTGTTCTTCCTGATATTTATGCTAAAGAAATTGAGAAATTCAAGCCCGGATATGAAAGTGAAATGAATTTTGATCTACTTTTTTATTTAATGAATGCAAAATACGTTCTTTATCATAAAGATTCTAACTGGGACTATATTAAAGGACACTCTTGGTTTTACAATCATAACCGTGACAAGGTTGAGAACTTTATCCATAATCCAGAAAAAATTTCTCTGGTAGAGGTCTTGACTAATGAATATTATTCTCTATATCAAAATAAAAATTTTGTTAATGATAAAATATATATTCCTCAAAAAACAACTTTAATAGATGGAGGAGACAAATCTTTAGCAAAATATCTTACTTTTGAAGAACAAAAGGAAAAAATTGCTTTTGTTTTTTCAGAGGATCTTGATCTAGCATTATTATTAGAAAAGTATCCAGCAACTGATTATTTTATGGCGACTAGCATTTCTGACGCATCTATTGATGATAAATTTAACTTGAATATTTCTCGTAAAATTTCATTAGGGCAAAGGAAAATAAATTATCAGGTATCTGATGGTAAAAATGAAAAAGCAAGGATGTTTTCTCAGACTGGAGATCTATCAATTAATTTTGATGATTTATTGGTGGAACAAGAAATAGACGATTATTCATTTGAAGGTGAAATTAAAAAAGGTGATGTTATTGATGCAAGTATTTCTTTGCCTGGGGCGCCAAATTTTGCAGCCAAGCATAGTGAAGATGCTTATGTCGGTGAGCATTCTCTCGAATTAAAAACTTCAAATCACACCGTTGGTTATCGAAAAAAAATTCCCATAAATTCTTCAATTTGTGGCAAGTTGTTTGTTTCTTTTAAATATAAAAATGTTAATGGCAATGCTCCAAAATTCGCCATCGTCGAAAGAGGGGTGACAAGTAGGTCGGTGTCATTTAATTTGGAGGATAACGAGGATTGGATTGATTTTAACAAGCCATTTGATGTCAGTTGTAGTGCAACATCCTTTGATTTATATTTTTATTCTGAAAATTTGAACCAAAAAGAGTCTAGTAACTTATTTGATGACATACATTTATATAAGGTCTTATATGAGCCTAGCATGATTGGTCAGGCTAAATTGATTGAGATTTCTGATGCGATGCCTGTTGTAAAATTTTCTAAAAAGTCCGATACTAAATATTTTGTTAAAATTAAAAATGCATCTGGTAGTTTCACCTTGGCTTTTCTTGAGAATTTTAATAAAAATTGGTTTTTATTGAATCAAGGAAAGAAAACAGGGGAGCACTTTAAAATAAATGGTTATGCAAACGGTTGGTATGTGGATACGGAAAAGGTTTGCCAAAATAACGGAGCTTGCACAAAAAACCCTGACGGAACATATGATATGGAAATGGTGATAGAATTCTTTCCACAAAGGTGGTTCTATCTCGGCCTCGTCATTTCCGGCACCACCCTCGTAAGTTGCTTGGGGTATCTGACCTACGATTTCATAAGAAGAAGAAAAATTAACGTTAATATTTAAGGTTGAGTCTAAAAATTAGCGCTAATTTTATCGGTAGGCAAGTGCGTTAAATTACTGGATCCTTCTTCGCTTACTGACGAATCAGTATGACAAAATATATGTGGTTGTGGCAAAAACAGCTTCTTAAGCGTTCAAGATTGACAAAAAATGGAAAATATGCTATTTTTAGTATAAATTAATTTATACTAAACAAGATTATACTATGAAATTCTACAATAGAAAGCAGGAACTCAAGGCACTTAATGGTTGGTGGCGTGAAAAAAAGAGCCACTTGGTCATTTTGTATGGCAAAAGAAGAGTGGGGAAGACGGCCTTAAGTCTTGAATTTGCAAAAGGAAAACCCGCGATATTTTATCTTGCCGAAAGACTTGATTCAAAATTGCAGCTTGAAAAAATATCCAAAGAAGTCGGCGCCTTTTTCAAGGATGAATATATTTCAAAATACGGATTTGCAGAATGGGAGCAATTTTTCAAGTATGTGTCTGATAAAAATGAAAGAATGGTGATTATTATTGACGAGTTTCCTTATTTAGTTGATTCTGATCCTGCAATTCCTTCCATTTTTCAAAAAGGATGGGATTTATATTTGAGTAAATCAAAAACATTTTTGATTTTGTGTGGCTCCAGCATCGGAATGATGGAAAAGTATACATTGGTTCACGGAGCGCCCTTATATGGGCGCAGGTCGGGACAGATTCTCGTAAAACCATTTCAATTTTCGGATTTGAAAGAATTGTTTAAGGGCGCTAGTTTTGATGACAGATTGATGATTTTTTCCACAGTTGGTGGGACAATTACTTATTTGAAAAACTTTTTATCCAAAGAAAAATTTTGGAATGTTGTCGAAAATAAAATTCTTTCCAAAGAGCAGTTTTTGTACGAGGAAGTGGAATTTCTTTTAAGAGAAGAACTTAGAGAACCTCGCAACTATTTTTCCATCCTGCTTGCTTTGTCGCTTGGAAAAAGAAAAATATCTGAAATCATTAACTACACCGGTTTTGACAAAGCTACAGCATCTTCTTATTTGTCAATTTTGCAACAGCTTTTAATTGTGGAAAAAGAAATTCCAGTTACTGAAAAATTTCCGGAAAAAAGCAGAAAGGGGTTGTATAAAATTTCTGATAATTTTTTCGAATTTTGGTTTAGATATGTTTTTAGAAATAAAAAATTAATTGAGGAAGGAGAATCAAAGGATGTAATTAATATAATCAAAGAATGTTTTGTCGAATTCATGAGTAAAAATTATGAAGATGTTTCAAGGGAATGGGTTAAGCGCAATATTGGAACAAATTTTCAATATATCGGAAGATGGTGGGACAAAAATTATGAAATTGACCTGATTGGTATAAATAATGAAACAAAAGAGATTATTTTTGGAGAATGTAAATGGTCAAATAAAAAAGTTGGTATAAATATTTTGGCGGAACTGGAAGATAAATCTCAAAAGGTTGACTGGAATGTTCAGCGGAGAGAAGAGTATTTCATTCTATTTAGCAGAAGTGGCTTCACCTCGAATATGCTGAAGCTTGCTAAAGAAAAAGGAAATGTTTTTTTGGTTGATGAAGATAAATTACTCGTGCAAGCCAAACATCCTTATGTTTCAGGATTAACAATGAAAAGGAAATAGTTAACATTATCAAAACGATGTTAGAAAAGATTAAAAAAATCACGACACTTGCTTGGGAAAACGTCGAAAAAGCCTTCACAAGAGCCTGGGCGGACGTCTGGAGGCAAAAATACAAGGGAATCATCCTTGTGGTTTTGGCCGTGCTTATCTTCTTCAATTACAACCTAAGCGCTGCCCTGAATTGGACATTGTTCCTCGCCTTTTTGTTTTATGGCTGGGAAAACCGCATCATAGCCACAGGCGCACTGCTTTATTTGGCATCATGTCCGATTTTGCTGTCACTGCACAAGGACGCTCTTGCCGAGGCTATGGCAGTGCAGGCATATTTCTTTTTGGTAATAACCGTGGTTTTGCAAATCGTGGAATTCCAGAAAGAACAAAGAGCAAAAGCTGCAAAAAAAGAAAAGTTCTTTTCAAAGGCATGGCCCTATTTGAAAGGAATCAAAAAAGAGCGTCTTTCTGAGTTTCCTCAAAAGCTCGCAAGTATGAGTGAAAAATTGAAAGCCAAAAAAATCAGATTCAAAAAACCGAATCTGGAATATTTGAAATTTGAAAAACCCGAATTTAAAAAGCCCAGCTTGAAATTCGATTACAATAATCTGATCTTTCTGGGATTGTCTTTGGTTATTTTAGGAAAGTTGCTGCTGCCTGGATATGTCTTGACGTTGGATATGGTTTTCGTGCCCGAAATGGAAGTGGTTTTCAGTGGCGACAGTTTCCGCAATTTCTTGCCGATCAATTATTTGATCCACTGGGCTAGCGTGCTTTCTTCCGCCTGGTTGGTTCAAAAATTTATCTTAGTGGTGATATTTACTGTAATCGGATATGTAGCATTCAGATTCTTGCCGGCTGGAAACAATAAGATCGCGCGTTGGTTTGCGGCAGCGGTCTATGTAGCAAACCCTTTTGTATATATGCGCTTGATTGCTGGACAATGGGTGGTGCTGTTGGGATATGCGCTTTTGCCGTTACTGATCCATTGCTTATTTGCTTTCCAAAAAAGAAAAGATGCAGCATCGGCTTGGAAGCTTTTTGGTAGCCTTTTTTTGCTTGGTGTTTTTTCCATGCATTTTCTCACGATGTCGCTTTATCTTTTGGCAGCATGGTTTTTGTTTGTCGCAGTCAAAGGTTTGATTGAGAGAAAAGGATCTGATGTTTTGCGGATTAGTAAGAATATCATTTCCGGAGGACTTTTGTTTTTAGTATTGAGCAGTTATTGGCTGATACCGGCATTTAAAAGACAAACACCGTTGGAAGAACGTTTCGGCGTGGAACATTGGGCTGCCTTTGCCGGAGGGGGATTTGAGGATATCGACCCGCTTTTGAATCTGGCGACGCTTAACGGTTTTTGGGCTGAGCGGACCGCTTGGGCCGAAGCCTTTGTCTTTCCACAAGAATTCGTCTCGTTTTGGCGTGCATTTTTGTTTCTCGCTTTTTTGATTGTGGTCGGTATTGTGGCGGGTCTTCGCAGTCGAGCTCAAAAAGACAAAACCATGATTTTTGTCGCAATCGGATTTTTTGCCTTGGTCTTTTCCGCCGGAATCGGCGAGACGGTTTTCCGCGGTCTTAATTTATGGTTTTTCGAGCACATGCCCCTTTGGAGTGGTTTTCGGGACAGTCAGAAATTTTCAGGTTTCTTGGTCTTGAGTTATGCCACGCTTGCCGGAATGGGACTGACGTGTCTGATTGAATTCATGGAGAAGCGAAAAATTGCTTTCAAGGAAATGGTCGTACCTTTGTTTTTCTTGATACCGTTCTTTTTGGGATTTTTGATGTGGGGTGGTTTCCATGGGCAACTGAAAGTAGTCCGCTATCCGGAGATCTGGTTTGAGGCCAAGGAAATTATCGATTCAGGTAAAACAAAGCGCCAAACATTGGTACTGCCATGGCACGGTTATATGTCCTTCAAATTTAATGACAATCTGGTAATGGGTAATCCGGCTCGTCGTTTCTTTGGTGAAGGTACGCTTGCTAGCCGTAGCGTGGAAGTTGGTAACGTGTATGACCAGGAAGGCGACCAGGCTTATCGCGAGCTTGATCAGATCATCAGAGAAAATGGGGATGCCGACAAAATCATCGATTATTTGAAGAGCAGGAATGTTAGATATATAATACATTTCCAAGATTTGGAGGAGACTGATAATCTCCGATATGACTGGCTTGGATCCGACCGACTGGAAAAGGTTATCAAGAGTCCCGAGTTGATGATGTATAAAATAGGGAAATAGAGGCTTAAATAAGCCACAAATAAGCAATGAAAAGTTATCCACAGGGGGGTGATGTTTCACTATTGCATTATTGTAAAAAAAGGCATATATTGGAGGTAAAGAGGGGATACTTTATATTTTTTAATTACACACTCACATGCAAGCATTAATCAAATCAAAAAAATTCCAGACCATAGCCGGAATTCTCATGGTAGCAGCTTTCGCTTTTACTACGGCGTTCGCTGATAGCTCTCTTTTTTCTTTCAACAGGACGGCTTCAGCCGGTTATGGAAGCGATAGTGGGCATCACAAGAAGAAAAAGAAAAAGAAAAAGAAAAAAAAGACTTCTCAAAAAACTATTCAGAAAAAAGTTGCCGAGTTCAGGTATTTCAACAATCCTCGCAGTATTGCGGCATATCGTACCGTTTCCGCACTCAAGCAAAACAATCCTGCAAGATTCAAGGCTTTACAGCAGATTTACAAGAAATATAACACTGTCGGTGGCAGATTGAAAGTGAAGCCTAATCCTCAGACGTTGAATTCGATCAATATGTTCAGAAGCTATGAAGGATATGCAATGTATGCGAAATATATTGCCAAAGTGAAATAGCCATTTAAGACAAAAAATTTTAAAAGAACCTCTCCAGAGGTTCTTTTTTTATAGGAAATGGCTCTCTGTCAAAACGTATGGTGCTTTTCGTGTCATTCAGAGCAAAATGAGTTCGATCCGCCATCCGCCAACTGGCGGAGGAGGAGAGAACGAATGAAGCGAAGAATCCCGTAATATTAAGACTAGTGATGTTTATATCGGGATCCTTCGACTTCACTCCGACGCTATCGCGTCGTCATTTCGCTCAGGATGACAGCTAAAAAAGCTTGGTGTGAAATGCTGCTCCCAGCAGGTTCAAGTTTATAACTTGAACCTTAAAGTTTACCGGTTTACAATTATCTACGATTTGTAAAATATGCGGAGCAGGTTTCCCGCCTGCTTCTGCCACAGTCTAAAAAATTGGTTTTTTGCTTAGAAAATGCTAATATATAGGAGTGAATCCAATTAATTTCAATAACCTTGGGACTTACGCATTTGTCTCCGACAAATCGCGCTACGGCGTTTACATTTGCAAATCGCTATTGATGCGACACAAAAAGTTAAATATTTTCACGTTATGATTTTTCTGAAGCCTCCTAAGGCTCTTGTCGTCGTCAAACGCGTAAGTCTTAAAATTAAAAAAAACCGGATGAAAAAAAATTCCAAAGCATGGCTGTTCTCAATGGCGTTGATAATTGTTGCTGGTGGCTTGGCGATGAATTGCAATATTGCAAATGGTGCTGATGGTCAAAAATTTACTAAGGAGGAGCTGGTAAGTCTAAGTCGTCCGGCGGTAGTGCGGATCGTACAGCGTGCAAAAGGCGAGATTGTGATCAAACCTTTTTATTTGGATTTGGACAAAATGACCATAGCTCCAGGAGGAGGAGAAATCAGAAAAATACCAGTGGACGACTATCTGACCGGCAGCGGTTTTATTGTCAGTGAAGACGGTTATATTTTGACCAACTCCCATGTTATTTCAAGAGAGGAAATAAAGAAGCAATATATTACAGATGCCGCTTCTTCCGCCATTATGGATGCTTCACTGTGGTATTTGGGAGAGAATAAAGATTTGGATGATCCGGTTAAATTGGAAGAATACGCAAAAAGGATCAGTGACTATATCATGAAAGAAAGCACTTTCAATTTGCAGCAAGACACAGTGGTGCTTGATCCTTCTTCCAAAAGCGAGAACATCGACGAATTGGTTGCAAGCGGTTTCAAAATAAAAGGAATAAGTGTCAATGATAATTATAATAATGACGGTTGGGATGTCGCTCTGATTAAAATCGATCAAAAAAATCTTCCCGCACTTCCGTTGAATCAAAAAGCTTCTATTAAGCGCGGTGAAACAATTGGTGTTTTCGGTTTTCCGACGACTGCCGAATTTAATAAAAAAAGTCCACTGGAGTCGACTTTTAGTCAGGGCGTGATCAGTGCGATTAAAGATTCGGAAAACAAGGATTTCAATATAGTCCAGACGGACGCGAAAATTTCCGAGGGATCGAGTGGCGGTCCGCTTTTGAATGAATTTGGGGAAGTAATCGGTATGATTACCTATCAAACCAACAGCGAGGATGAATCCGGTGGGGATAATTTCGCTTTTGCCATACCTGTCGACGTGCTGCAAGAGGGGATAAAGAAATTCAACATTAACAAAACCGATGTTGAGTTCAATGTGGGTAATTATTACGAACAATTTTCCAAAGGACTGAAATTGCTTCATGAAGCGAGATGTGTGAAAGCTTTAGCAGCTTTTGAAAATGCGAAGAATGTCAATGAAAAGTTTAGCACTGTGGCAAATGTCGAATCGTATGAACAAAAATGCCAAGAATTGATTTCTGCCGGGAAGTCGATCAATACCCAATGGGACGAAGCAAGAAATTCCCTTTATTCTTTGAGTAGATGGATTTGGGTGATTGTAGCGTTCGGTTTGTTGCTTTTTATTGCTTTGGTCATCAGGTTGTTTTTTATGAGAATGAGATTAAAAAAGGATGAAAAAGAAATTGTGTCTTTGAAAAAAGAGCTTGCGGAAAATTCAAAGAGAGATGATGAAAAATTGGAAGAAATAAAGAAAATTGAGCAAGAATTAAAGGAAAATTCACAGCATGATGAAGAGGAGTTGGAAGAGTTGCGAAAGATCGAAGAAGAATTGAAACAGATCAAGGATAAAAAATGAGTCAAACCAGCTTCTTTTCGTAGAAAAATGGTATAACCTATGTCATTCCAGGCGGAGACCTGGAATCCAGAATCAGAAGTAATGCCTGGATTTTAGCAGATTTAAGTTTGTAACTCGAATCTCGAGGTTTATTGGCTTGCTATTATCTGCAGCTTTTAAAATATGCGAAGCAAAAACAAGGTTTTTAAACCTTGTTTTTGCTGTCATTTTCCGTTTTGAAATATTTTTATTTTTGTGATAAAATTAAGCAAGGAAATGGAAAAAAATAGGACATACCTCATTCGATGATAGGGAACAAAAACAAATCC
>CAZCMV010000025.1:0-12219 GCA_964500125.1 uncultured Bdellovibrionales bacterium
TGATCCCATCTGGTGGATTCGTCTTCCAATAGGTCGATTGCGAATTTGCCGTTTGTCAAGTCGGAAGTCGCAAGATTCAAAGTAGTGTCTTGAGTTACACTCATCACATTTCCATTTTGATCCTGTCCTTGCACAACAAACGTTCCTGTTTCTGTTTCGGAAAGTGAGCCTGGAACTTGAGTGAAGACATATCTGTACGGATAAATCTTATATCCGACATTGATCGAATCCAGTTGTGCCAATTGGGTTCCGTTGGAGACAAGATAGGCCCTGAAAGAAAGCTTCCCTACGCCTGTTTGTCCGGTCTGAGTGTGAAATGTTGTCACATGGGAATTGATTGTTGCAGCATCATTTGCTTGTGCTACTCCTTGACCAGTATTTGCCCAAGTCGAGCCGTTCCACCAATACCAAGTAGAACCTCCGTTGTTGGAAAGCTGGTATTTAATACTTCCCTGATTCTGGGGACCTAAATCTTCAGTGAAAGACGTAAGTTCGGAGTATGAAAGATTTACAGAAGAGGCATTAGAAGTAGTCGGGATATTTACGGAATATTTGATGACTGTAGCGGCAGGAATCGTTGTTCCAGAAACAGTCCCGAAAGTAGACGGAGAGATCGCAATCCGTCCCACTCCTCCTGAACCTCCATTTCCACCATAACTAGCGATGCCGCCGTTTCCACCTACAGCAGAAACATTCTGGTTTGACAAATTTATATTGTTGCCACTGAACCAAATTGATCCTCCTGAACCTCCGCCACCGCCTCCATCTCCGCCTCCTGTACCATTTAGCCCTTTGGACTGAACACTTCCGTTTCCTGAAATTATTTCGCCGGAAATCATAATAATTCCACCGCCTCTTCCGCCAGCAACAGGAACGGCTCCTCCGTGATAATCTCCACTTCCGCCGCCGCCACTTCCGAAAAATATTCCTGTCACGCTGCTAGAACCATATGATGCACCTCCGATTCCACCAGCCCTCCCGCACGCACCAGTGCTTCCGTTGTTTCCGTTCGTTCCATAGCCTCCACCAGCGCCACCTGCTCCTCCGCACGACACCGTCCCGTAGTGATATTGACCTCCACCGCCACCTCCATACCAGTTTGATGTGCCATTAGGTTGACCATATGCATATGATTCTCCTGTTCTACCATCCTCCCATGCTCCAACTGGGGGAGCTCCCTGGTATCCCTTTCCCGTCATATCTATCACTCCACTATTCTGCACTGTCCCATTTGCTTTGAAATATAGCACACCACCTTTTGTTCCATCCCAGGAGTTAGCCGTAAGTGTTATTCCGGAATTGATTGTAACATCTTGATAATTTGGAACACGTTGAAGCATGACGCGCTGATTGGTTGCAGCGGTCCCTATATTCGTATCGTCATTGGCATTATTTCCATAATATTTTGTTTTATTTTGGGTAAAGGTAATGAGATTTCCTGAAACTGAACCGACTTTTAGGGTTTCATAATTACCTACGTTTGCATAATTCGAAGATATTCCTTGAAGATCCACCAGCAACATTTCATCACCAGCAGTAACACAACCGGCTGCCGGAGTTGTTGAAAGCGTTGCGGTATTTGTTGTCAGTGCGGTTACTGAATAATTTATAGCATCGGCACATGTCCTGCTTGTTGCGATAGTGTCAGTGTTGATGTTTTTGTTGGTCGAGATGATTACATCTCCATCACTTCCAGTACCTACATCTATGGAAGTGGAGAGGTCTTTGAGTTGCACGTAGGAATTTATTACATCGATAGTTTGAGAATCATACGTGTATTCAGCTTGTTCATCAAAAGGCCAAGTGTAAGGAGCGTTCTTGCTTATGATGATTTGTTGGGTAGCGTCGGTTAAGTTACTGCTTGGATTTTCCGTGGCACCCAGATTGAATGTTCCCAAAGTGGAATCTTTGTAATATATGGTTTTGGAAGATTCTCCAAGGTTGATTGATATTTGGGTTATGGGTTGCCAATCATTTCTTGATAAGGAGAAACTTCCGGTTGTTGAGTCGGTAGAGATATCTAAAGTTATGTTTTCTTGGGTGGGCACTTCCCTTCCTGAAATATCAGCCAGTGCTACGCGGATGCCGCTTGATGCCGTGTCAGGTTTTATGGTTAAAGGAGAAGTGGCAAATTTGATTTGAGTCGGTTCGCCGATAATATTAAGGATGCTGTCGTTGGATGATGATTGTCCGTCGGGATTGGTGACGGCTACGGTCCAAGCTCCTGGTTCAACGCCATGAAAATCCGCACTGCAAGTCAGGGTGGTTGAATTTATGAAAGTCGGACTAGTACAGGTAACGTCTGTTTCTCCGGATTTGGTAAATTTGATCGTTGCTCCGTTTTGAAAATCTTGTCCTGTAATTGTAACGCTTGAACTTTGATTGTTGGTAGGATTATTGGGAGTTATGGAAGTTATGGTTGGCGGATTGATATATGTGAACGCATTACTTAGAGTTGCAGATTGACCGTCATAATTGGTAACAGTTACATCTGTTGTTCCGGCTGCGTGAGCAGGGGTGGTTGCGGTGATGGTGGTGGGATTTACAAAATTGATATTCGTTGCCTGCTGTCCGCCGATCATGACGTTCGATTGGTCTGACGGAATCGTCTGCCAGTTCGTAATCCACGTCTTGTTATATACGTTCGGTATAAAATGTTGGAGTGGTGATCGATAGATCGCGTTTGTTACTGCACTAGTATATCCGCCAAAGAGATAGACATATTCATCGATAACTGCCAGCTGAGAGGATTGAATAGCCACGGGCAAGCTCCCGATGTTTGACCAACTTGCCAGATTATAAACCGAAGCCCTATAAATCGTATTAATGGATGCGCCATTCCATCCGCCAAATAGATAGATATAATTACCAATAATTGCCAGGCGTGATGCGCCGAAGCTTGCCGGGAGAGTATTTGTCGTATTTGTCCAAGTCATAGGATCAGCTGTTGAAGCGCTGTAAATGACATTTGTATATGCACTGCCGTTATATCCCCCGAAAAGATACAAATTATTTCCAACGACTGCCAATTGAGAATTAGCAAGAATGCCTGGTAAGGTTTTTCCTGTATCCGTCCATATTGTGGGATCTGCGGTTGTGGCAGTATAGATTACACCGGTATATGCGCTGCCGTTATATCCCCCGAAAAGATACATGTTATTACCAACAACCGCAATTTGAGAATATCCGATATTTCCCGGCAGATACTTGCCGGTATTCATCCATGTTGTCGGATCGGATACTGAGGCGCGATAAATAGTATTCGTATATGCACTGCCGTTATATCCCCCGAAAAGATAGACATATCCGTTAACAACCGCTAGCTGAGCGGCATATGAAGGAGCCGGAAGAGTTTTCCCCGTATTTGTCCACGTGGACGAATCTGAAACGGGAGCACGGTAAATTGTATTTAAATATGAGGTTCCATTGAAACCACCGAATAGATACATATATTCGCCAATGACCGCCTCCTGAGCCCACTGAAGGTTACTGGGAAGTGTCTTCCCGTTCACGACAGCCCAACCGGAATCCCCTCCCGTGTTTTGCGGAATGAAATCCGTCCCACTTATCGTCACCTCCGTCCCACCTGTAATTGGACCGCTTGTCGGAGTGACCGATGAAACCGCAGGTGCTAGTTCATTAAACATGAATCCATTTGTTAGCACTGAGACCTGTCCGTCAGGATTAGTCACCGTGACATCATACGTTCCCGTTGTATGTGCAGGCACGACAACACTGAGCGTGTTGGAGTCCACGAGCATCACTGATGAAGCATTTACTCCACCAAAAGATACAGTTGGAGTACCGTAAAAATTCGTTCCTATGATTGTAACAGTATCCCCACCTGTTTTTGATCCTGAGTTTGGCGTGACTGAAGTGATTGTCGGAGGCGCGATATATGTGAAAGCATTAGAAAGAGTTGCAGATTGACCGTCATAATTGGTAACTGCGACATCCGCAACACCCACGACGTGCGCCGGCGCTGTCGCCGTGATGCTTGTCGGGCTCACGAACGAGATGTTCGTCGCCTGCTGTCCGCCGATTGTGACATTCGACTGGTCAGTGGATACCGTCGCCCAGTTCGTGATCCACGACTTGTTATACACGTTCGCGCGGTACTGGGTGAGCGGTGCACGGTAGATGGTATTTATGGGACCGCCTGGCACGTATCCTCCAAATAAATACACATATCCGTTAATCATTGCGACAGACGATGAGTGGAAGCTTGCCGGCAGCGTACCAGAGGAGGTCGACCATGTTGTCGGATCGGAAATTGATGCCGTATAAATAGTGTTCGTACATGCACTGCCATTGTACCCGCCAAGAAGATACAATTTGTCACCGACACTTATAATCTGAGCACCGCCACTATTGCCCGGCAACGTCTTGCCAGTATTGGTCCATGTTGTCGGATCGGAAACAGAAGCACTGTAAATAGCATTGGTCGTTGCACTCTGATTAGTGAATCCGCCCAGGAGAAAGAGAGTATTGCCGATGCGAATAAGCTGGAAATTACCTGCGCTACCTGGCAACGTCTTGCCGGTATTGGTCCATGTGGTCGGATCGGAAACAGAAGCACTGTAAATAGCATTGGTGGTCGTCGTTCCAGAATTGAATCCGCCGAAGAGATACATGGTGCTACCGATGATTTCAATCACTGCACCAGAAAGAGGGCCCGGCAACGTCTTGCCAGTATTGGTCCATGTGGTCGGATCGGAAACAGGTGCGCTATAGATAGTGTTCACACTAGTGGAACCATTCCATCCTCCATAGAGATACACCACGTCACCGACAATGGCGAGATTTTCTGCTGCAATGCTCGTCGGCAACGTTTTTCCGGTACTGGTCCATGTGGTCGGATCAGAAACAGGCGCGCTATAGATTACGTTCGTCGCCGTAGATGCACCTGTTCTTCCTCCAAAGATATATATTTTATCTCCGATCACTGCGCGAATTGTATGAGAAAGTGACGCTGGCAACGTCTTCCCGCTCACTGTCGTCCAACCCGCGTCACCTCCCGTGTTTTGGGGCAGGAAATTCGTTCCGCTGATCGTCACCTCTGTCCCACCTGCCGTCGGTCCGGATATGGGAGAGATGAAGGAAACAGTCGGCGGCACTTCATTGAACGTGAACCCGTTTGCAAGTGTCGAGGTTTGTCCGTCAGGATTGGTTACCATAACACTGACTGCCCCGACATTGTGTGCCGGCACGACAACGCTAAGCGTATTCGAATCCACGAGTGTCACCGAAGAAGAATTTGTTCCGCCGAATGACACTGTCGGAGTTCCATAAAAATCAGCACCGGTTATCGTTATCGTATCTCCTCCTGTTTTTAGTGAACTGTTCGGAGTTATTGAAGTTATGGTCGGCGGAGCTACATAGGTGAATGCATTTGATAGAGTTGAAGATTGTCCGTCGTAGTTGGTGACGGTGACATCAACCGGTCCGGCAGCATGGGAAGGAGTGGTGGCGGTGAGGGTGGTGGAGTTGACGAATGAAATATTCGTCGCCGTGCTGCCGCCAAACTTCACGTTTGCCAAACCGCCCTGATAATCCTGCAAAATTTCCGATGCGCTTTTGCTTACATTAAGTATGCGGAACTCGTCAAGGTTTCCATTGAAATATTGATTGTATCCGTCCTTCCCGAACCACACGCTGTTCGATGTCGCATTTATTGTCTTACTTGCTGCAGCATTAGCTGCCTCCACTCCATTGACATATATGCGCATATACGAACCGTCGTATGTCGCAGCATAGTGCACCCACTGATTCAGCGGGATGGAATAGCTTGTCAGATTGGTCTGCGAACCATCCGAAAATATCAGCCGGAAACCGCCGCCACTGGAGCCATCTCCGTATAAAGCATAGGACCACGTTGCCCTGTCCTGATACCATTTGCTGATTACGGGCCCTCCATAATAAGCATTCGACCGTTTGTACATCCAGCCTTCGATAGTCAACTGATTCGTCAGGTTGAATGCTGAACTGTTTCCAACATTTATATAATCGCTCGATCCATTAAAACTTCTGGCATTTCCATATTTTCCACCTACCGATGTCGTTCCCGTAGCGGTTCCGTTATTGGCGCCGCAACTATCGCTTAGCGTTCCGCTTGTCTCATCAAAACCCCACGCAGAGATGACTCCGGTCCCGCATCGCGGCATATTCAAGAAATTCGTTCCGGTAATCGTCACCTCCGTCCCACCTGCCGTCGGTCCACTTGTCGGAGTGATTGATGATATCGTTGGTGGAAGTTCATTAAACGCAAATCCGTTTGTTAAAGTTGCTGATTGGGAATCAGGATTGGTTACAATCACATCAACTGTACCTGTATCATGCGCTGGCACGACAACGCTGAGAGTATTTGAATCCACAAACGTTACAGATGAAGAATCTGTTCCACCAAAAGATACAGTTGGAGTACCGTAAAAATTCGTTCCTATGATTGTAACAGTATCCCCACCTGTTTTTGATCCTGAGTTTGGCGTGACTGAAGTGATTGTCGGAGGCGCGATATATGTGAAAGCATTAGAAAGAGTCGCGGATTGTCCATCGTAGTTGGTAACAGTTACATCAACCGGTCCGGCAGTATGGGCGGGAGTGGTTGCGGTGATGGTGGTGGGATTTACAAAATTGATATTCGTTGCCTGCTGTCCACCTATAGTTATTGTTGGCGCTGATGTTCTATACCTCACAATGACAACACCTTTTCCACCCGCGCCACCAGTACCACGAACACTACTTTTAGCAGAACCGCCACCGCCACCGCCACCAGAATTTAAAACACCAGAATAACCGCTACCACCACTAGCAACACCTCCGTCTCCCCCCACACTAGATCCGCCAGTTCCACCAGCTAAAGTTCCACCGCCACCGCCACCGCCAGAATAATAAAGCGCAGTTCCGGTGATATCACTTGAAAGCCCTGAACCTCCATCACCTCCTAAATTACTGGTTGCGGAAATTCCCACACTACTTGCACCACCACCACCAGCACCAGCAGACCTATATGTTGTTTTAGTTGCACCTCCGTTTTTTCCTTGCCCTGCCATACCTGATCCGGCAGCTAAAGTTGAGCTATAAGATGCACCTGCACCACCACCAGAACCACCAGAAATTCCCGCATCTGCAAAGCCTCCGCCTCCGCCTCCGCCATTAGCAGTTATGGAACCAAAAACAGAATTTCCTCCTGTTGAGCCACTTTTTGAATAGCTACCCCCAGCTCCACCACTGCCAACTGTAACTGTTTTTGCAGCATTTATTCCAGTTAGAGATCCAGATAAATAGCCTCCGCCGCCTCCGCCGCCTCCGCCTCCATAACCATAAGAATCAACACCATCTCCATCAGCTCCTCCTCCGCCGCCTCCGCCGCCAATAATAAGATAATCAACATCCAAAGGATCTCTTTGTGGCACAAATGTTCCACTTTCAGTAAAGGTGTGAACTGTATACCCCCCAGGATATGGATCTGTTGAACGCGGATTCAATCCATTAGAGTCGGTATAGGTAATAGTTCCACCAGTTGCATAATTTTTAATAAAGCTTGTTCCTGTGATGGTTACATTGGTACCGCCTGCTGTTGGTCCAGAAGTTGGAGTGATTGATGAAATAGTTGGTGGTAATTCATTGTATACAAATCCATCAACAAGAGTTGCACTTTGGGAATCTGGATTAGTAATAGTCACATCAAAGGTACCTGTAATATGAACAGGAGTTGTGGCAGTTAGAGTTGTAGAATTAATTAAAGTAACATCAGTTGCTTCCGTGCCACCCAAAGTTACAGTTGGCGTACCATAAAAATCTGTACCAGTAATTGTAACTGTATCACCTCCAGTTATGTAACCAGAGTTTGGAGTGATGGAGGAAACAGTTGGAGGATTAACATATGTGAAACTGTTTGCAAGTGTTGCGCTTTGTCCGTCATAGTTTGTAACAACAACATCGGTTGCGCCTGCGGTGTGGGATGGAGTGGTGGCGGTAATGGTGGTTGAGTCAACAATTACTATATTAGAAGCATCTATTCCATCTACAACTACTACGGGAGCAATCCCCTTCCATGAGTTTTCACCTCCATGAACACCAATATGAGATCTTGTTCCATCAGGATTAAAAATTAAAAGAGAACCAGAATTAATTAAATCATCAGGAACAGCGCCAAATACACTCCAATCTGCCGAAGTTATTGTACGTGTTAGTGAATATTCTTTAGTGCCTTTTGATGGTGTTGCATCAAAAAGACAATTTGTATATGTAGGATTTCCAGAATAATCAGTTGTACTATATCCATTGGATTGAAAAATTGAATTATATACATTAAAAGCATTGCTGTCATTATCATATACGTATGACCAATTTGTTGTTGATTTATTTTCAACATATATATTACGATATGTTGCAGCGGATAATGTTCTAAAAATTGCATTGGAATAATTGTTTGTACGATTAGGGTAATAGTTAACTTTTAAATTAGACACGAGAGAATTATCATTTTCCAAACGAAATATTACAGCATCACGATATGTTGCGCTTGATGAATCAGATCCATAACATTCAAGAATAGTATCTGAGTTATCACCAAAAATTGTAACACTTTTTCCTAAATCACTTATACAATAAGCACCCCCTGTTCCAATAACAGGATAATATGGCTCCAACC
Organism: uncultured Bdellovibrionales bacterium; assembly: GCA_964500125.1. Classification (GTDB taxonomy): domain Bacteria; phylum Patescibacteriota; class Minisyncoccia; order Moranbacterales; family GWC2-37-73; genus CAZAFB01. The sequence goes on from CAZCMV010000025.1 coordinate 8,657, forward strand.
TATAAGTTCCTGGCAATATATAAACAGCGTCACCATTATTAGCTTCTTCTACAGCCTTTAAAGGACTCGCATACGGATACGATTGACTACCATTGCCAGTTATATCGTCACCAGTTTCTGAGACATACCACACTTTAATGAAAGAAGAAATATCTTGAGTTGTTTTATTATTTACAAAATTTGTTCCACTAATTGTAACTTCCGTTCCTCCTGCTGTTGGTCCAGAAGTTGGAATGATTGAAGAGATAGTTGGTGGTAATTCAATATATGTAAAACCGCCAGTTAAAGTTGCAATTTGTGAATCTGGGTTAGCAATAGTCACATCAAACGTGCCCGCAAAATGAGCAGGAACCGTAGCTGTCAAAGTTGTGGAATTTACCAAAGTTACATCAGTTGCAATTGCACCACCAACAGTTACAGTTGGCGTACCATAAAAATCTGTACCAGTAATTGTAACTGTATCACCTCCAGTTACATATCCAGAATTTGGAGATACTGAAGAAATTGTTGGAGGATTGATGTAAGTAAATGCATTAGTAAGAGTTGCAGATTGTCCATCATAATTTGTAATGGTTACATTTTTTGCTCCAGCAGTGTTGGCAGGCGTTGTCGCGGTAATTGTGGTCGAGTCAACAAATGATATATTGGTTGCATTTATGCCATCAATGACTACATTTGATTGATCAGTATATGGAGCTATTGTGTTCCAATTTGTGTTCCAGGTTTTATTATAGACATTAGGACGAAAGTGAGTTAGAGGTGCGCGATAAATAGCACTTTGAGCCGTGCTTCCGTTTTGTCCACCAAAAAGATAGACGTAGTTGTCAATAACTGCAACATTTGATCCTTGCAAAACTGCACTGAGATTACCTGCCGCAGTCCAAGTGGTTGGGTCGGAAATTGAAGCTGAATATATGACATTAGTTGAAACTCCCCCGCTATAACCTCCAAGTAAATACAGGCTATTCTCTATGGCAATTATTTGAGAATGAGAAAGCGTGCCAGGCAAAGTTTTGCCAGTATTGGTCCAAGTGGTTGGATCAGAAACGGGTGCAGAATAGATGACATTAGTAGCACTGCCATTGTAGCCGCCAAACAAATAGATGGTGTTGCCAATAACCATCGTTTGAGAAAAATACACATTTGAAGGCAAAGTTTTGCCAGTATTGGTCCAAGTGGTTGGATCAGAAACGGGTGCAGAATAGATGACATTAGTAGCACTGCCATTGTAGCCGCCAAACAAATAGATGGTGTTGCCAATAATTTCAAGTGAAGAATAAGAAAGAACGCCTGGCAAAGTTTTGCCGGTGTCAGTCCAAGTGGTTGGATCTGAAACAGGTGCACGATAAATTTTATTAGTTGCACTGCCAGCTAATGCACCAAAAATGTAAACGTAGTCTCCCACTACTGCCAAATTTAGGCCACGCAGTGAAACAGGCAAAGTTTTGCCGGTGTTGGTCCAGGTGGTTGGATCTGAAACAGGTGCGCGATAAATCACATTTGTAGATGCAGTGCTAGTGAAGCCACCGAAGGTGTAGATGTAATCACCGATTATGGCACTTGCTTTGTTTGAATAACTGCCTGGCATGGTTTTGCCGCTGACCACTGCCCAACCAGTGTTACCACCGGAGTTTGGCGGGATGAAATTTGTGCCGGTGATTGTGACGTTTGCGCCACCCGCGGGTGTGCCTGAGATTGGTGAAGTATTGGAGATTGTGGGTGGCAATTCTGTAAAAGAAAAACCATTAGTCAGGGTTGCTGACTGAGAATCAGGATTGGTCACCACCACTTCAACTTGTCCTACAACATGTGCAGGAGTGGTGGCAGTAAGCGTTGTGGAATTTACTAAAGTGACATTGGTGGCCTGTGTGCCCCCAATGGTGACCGTTGGGGTGCCAAAAAAGTCTGTACCAGTAATGGTGATGGTGTCGCCACCGGTTTTAACTCCACTGCTCGGCACAATTGAAGAAATGGTTGGCGGCGCAATGTATGTAAAGGCATTGGTAAGAGTTGTGGATTGTCCATCGTAGTTGGTAACAGTTACATCTGTTGCTCCGGCTGCGTGAGCAGGGGCAGTGGCGGTTATAGTGGTGGAATTTACGAAATTGATATTCGTCGCCCGTTGTCCACCGATTGTAACATTGGTTTGATCAGTTGCAATCGTGCTCCAGTTTGTAATCCAAGGTTTATTGTATACATTGGGACGATAGTGAGAAAGAGGAGCGCGATAGATAGTATTAATAGCAGTCGTCGTATAGCCGCCAAAAAGATATGCGTAGCCGTCAATAACAACAGCTTGGGAATTTTGAAATGCTGCCGGCAGAACACTACTGCTAATTGACCAGGATGTTGGATTCGATATTGGCGCACGATATGTTATATTAGCCGAAGCGCTGCCGGTATCCCCGCTAAGTAAATAAAGATAGTCTCCAACATCAATAAGCTGCGAGCCATTTAAGGCCGTAGGAAGAGTACCTGTACTCGTCCATGTTGTTGGATCAGAAATTGGAGCAGTATAAATAGTATCAACTGCAGCACTTCCATTGTATCCCCCAAATAAATATATGGTTTCACCGATTACGGCAACCTGCGAAACTCCAAGATTTCCCGGTAACATCTCCCCTGTGTCTATCCATGTTGTTGGATCAGAAACTGAAGCGCTATATATTACATTTGTGTATCCCGTATTACTTCCTCCAAACAGGTAAATCGTATTTCCAATAATAGCCAGCTGAGAATTAGTAAGATTTCCTGGTAACGTTTTGCCAGACACAACAGACCAAGTAGTTGGATCAGCAGTTGTGGCAGTATAAATCGTATTAACAGCTGCGGATCCATTATATCCGCCAAACAAATATAAATTATCTCCAATCATAGCGACCTGCGAAGCTGCAAGATTGCCAGGTAAGGTTTTGCCTGTATTTGTCCATGTTGTCGGATCAGAAACAGGGGCACGATATATAATGTTAGTAACTGCACCGACATATCCCCCAAACAGATACACATAATCCCCAACAACGGCAGTTTGCGAAGCGTGTAAATTTCCCGGCAATGTCTTCCCACTTACCACTGCCCATCCACTTTCACCTCCGCTGTTTTGTGGAACAAAATTCGTCCCACTTATCGTCACGCTCGTCCCTCCGCTGGTCGTTCCGCTTGTCGGAGAAATCGAAGAAATCGTCGGCGTCGAATCAGCCCTTGAATCAAACACTTTCGAAAGGATCTGGAAAAGCGAAAAAGCCCCGGCCAATAAACAGATCGCTATCATGAATCCCAAAGAAGCTTTGCGGGTCTTTTTTTGATGCGCACTGACATGAGCGATGGATTTGAAGTCTGGCAAGCAGAAAAGTCTTCTGCTTCCTCTTATTTTCATTCCTTCAATGCGCTTGAAATTATGCGAAATTGAAAAGAAAGTTATGTGCAGATAATGTTCCAACCAAACTAAAGGAGCCACTATCCATCTAAGCAGTGGTTTTTTTAATATTTTATCCGTAATATTTATTCCGAAGGATTTGTTTTTGTTCCCTATCATCGAATGAGGTATGTCCTATTTTTTTCCATTT
>CAZCMV010000026.1:0-11087 GCA_964500125.1 uncultured Bdellovibrionales bacterium
TACCAGACGCCCATTGAATTTAGTAAAGTGTTACCTATGTACTCATCTTGTACATTCTCTTGCCAGGACCATCTTGATCTGTTAAGAAGAATGGTCTCCTATTTTCAAATCTTCCCTCGCACTCCCTTACAAATAAAAAGATCGCCTATTTAGGCAATCTCAATTAAATCCAATTCAAAATTCTTTCACTCAAGCTCTGAAAATTACGGGGATTAGAATCATTTCTTTTTCCTTGAAAATATCCTCTTCAAAAAAGCAATGAAATCCCCCAGCGGATCATAATTTTCCAGTGCCCTCATCTTGGCTTCATATGCCTCAGGATGCATACGTGCCAATTTGGCATTATCATAATCCTCCCGATCAAAACCGCCTGCAAACATTTTACACCTCCTTGCGTTTTTTTGTAGACCACAAAGAAAGAACTGCGTGCAACCTATACAAAAAATTAAGGCTGCGCATATTCACAGTGTAGCAAAAATAAAGGAATATGCAAACAAAAAAAGAGGAGCTGCAGCTTTCCGCATCTCCTCAAATTAAGCATCTTGACTCTCAGACGAAATTGATTACCTTACCAGGAACAAAGATTATCTTACCATAACTACTGCTAATCGCCTTTTTCTCGAGCAGACTCTTAGCTTTTTTGATAATATATTCTTTATTTCCTGATTTATCCTCGGACACAATAATGGTACCTTTAGTTTTTCCCTTGACCTGCACCGCAATTACAAACTCACATTTTTTTGCAAGTTTTTCATCAATCTCAGGCCACTCGCTTTCGCAAATGAAACCATTAAACCCCATCAAACTCCAAAGCTCCTGAGCAACATGTGGGGCAAAAGGAGAAATGAGCTTTGTCATGGATTCCATGGCTTCGCTAACAACAAAAGTGTTCACATCACCACGAAGATAAACTTCAAAATCGCGAGTAAGCTCCATGAGAATTGCTATTGCGGTGTTAAAATTGAATGATTTACTGATTACCTCAGTCACCCTTGCAATTGCCTGATTGACTTTGGCACGTATTTTTTCATCAGTCTTATTCAATCCCTCGGGAAACTTCTGCTTCCATGTTGCATCATAGGCAGAAGCTGCAGAAATAATTACATTATGGAATCTCTGCAGAAACTTAAGACACCCCCTAATGCCATTATCATCCCAGTTAACATCTGACTCAGGAGGACCGACAAAAAGTATGAAAACACGCAAAGTATCAGCGCCATACTTTTCAACTATATCCACAGGGGAAACAATGTTGCCTTTCGACTTAGACATTTTTTCCCCACCAAGCAGAACCATTCCTTGGGCAAAAAACTGCTTGAATGGTTCGGGTGTAGAAACTATACCCATATCAAAGAGTACCTTATGAAAGAAACGGGCGTAAATGAGATGGTTATTTACCAACTCAACTCCGGAAATGTAGAAATCCACATTCATCCAGAATTTTTCCGCCTCGCTTCCACAGAGCTCTTTGCTGTTAAGGGGGTCGACAAATCTCAGATAATAATACGCAGAAAAAACAAACGTATCCATCACCTCAACTGACCTTCTTGCCTTTGCGCCGCATTGAGGACACTCCACATTGACAAATACCTCATCCCTCGCCAATGGAGGAGGCCAACCTGGAGAAAAATCAACTCCTTTGGGCAGCAATACCGGCAAATCCCTTTCTGAAACAGGGCTTATGCCGCAATGCTCACATTCCACGAACGGAATTGGGGCGCCCCAGTACCTTTGGCGAGAAATACACCAATCTTGAAGTCGAAAGCTCTTGTCATCACCAGCTCCTTTGCCTATCCAATTTTCTTGCATTTTCTTTACATGAGCGGGCCAATCAACAAGAAGCTTCATGTCTTCAAGAAGCCTATCAGCATAGGAAGTTATCCTTAGGAACCATTGATCCATATCTTTACTGACAACTTCCGAGCCACAACGTTCACACCGCTGGTTTTCATTGACCTGCTCATTTGCAAGGACTGTCTGACAAGATGTGCACCAATTTACGAGACGACGATCTTTGTAAAGCAGACCTCTTTCCCAAAATTTAATGAGCAGCCACTGTGTCCAGCGATAGTATTCAGGGAAAGAAGTGTCGACTACAAGATCCCAGTCATAGCTGAAACCAAGCGATCGAAACTGATTTTCCATCTTTTTTGTACATATTACATTCCATTCAGATGGCTCCATTGATCTTTTGAGTGCAGCATTCTCTGTGGGAAGACCAAACGCATCCCACCCAACAGGGTTAAGTACTTTGTAGCCCTCCATTTTTTTGAATCTTGCAATGATATCTGTAATGGTGTAATTCCTTACATGGCCCATATGAGCGTCTCCAGAAGGATAAGCCCATGCTCCCAGAACATAGAACTTCTTTCCTGAAAGATCCTGTGACATTTTGTTAACGCCAGCAACCTCCCACGCCTTTTGCCATTTTTTCTCAATTTCTGATGGATTATACATAGCATCCTCCCCTATTTTTCCTTGTTTTTTGGAATCTCGATTTTGCCTTGGAAATTATTATATTTTCAAGATACTTCCGCCAATTATATAGATATTATGCATTTTTTGTCAAGGCCTTGACAATTTATTTTAATTTGTTAGATTTTATTGATATATTTAAAAATTTATTACTGCAAATGACAAGCGGTAAAAAAATATATCAAGAGTTCCTTACAAAGGAGGCCACACCAATGATAAATGATGCTATTGTCAAAAGAATAACAGAAGCTCTTCTCACGGGTGATGCTATTGAAAATCTAACCTCCCTTCCCAACAAAGACTTCCAGTCGCTCATGCTTTATGTTTTTGAAAAAAGATTGGGAAACTGGTCCATCCCAAATATGTTCAAGCAATACCATGATTCTCGCTTCACTGGCACAAGCAGTACTCCACAAAAGACCTTGCTGCATTTGGACAAAATGCTGTACGATGTTATTCCTGATTTTTTTGAATCAATTGAGTTCTCTCCCGTAGTTCCTCTGGGCACTAACAGTCTTTTAGCGAACACTAATCAAAAAAATGTAATGTCCACTGTTCGCAACCTTGAGGTTTTAGCTGATCCAACCACTGCCTTGTCTCTGGAGTGTGCAAAAAGAAGAACGGAGGGCTATGCTCAGGAAATATATCTGGCAACAAGCCACAGATGCATCAGGTTACAAAATTTCGAAAGCATTGCCGGCTTTATCCCGCATTTCAGAATTTTTTCTCTCGCAACGGCAAGCAAAAAAAACGGGCTGGGGAATTCGTCGGGGATAGAGATGTTCTGCAAACACTTATCAACAAACCTTGATATTCTGTTGTCTATAGCAAGCCATAAAAATTTTTGGCTGTCTGATATTGAGGTTTTAATATCTGACATAGGCATAACAGAATATCTTGCAAACCGCAATGCCATAGACAGGACGATTATCGGTCAACATACTCAAAACAATACTTTTGACCTTTTTTCCTTTCTCAATATATCAGCTCCTCGCACCTTTGAGAATTTCGATGAGAAAACACTCAATGAATTAAATTCTCTTGGGCTAAGTGTCTACACGGGTAGACTAAAGGAGCTAAAGGAATGTATTGATAGCCATATCAAACCAAAATATCCAGGCATAAAATTTATGTATTCTGCAAATAGAATTGCAGGAATCGGATATTATGAGAATTTTTGCATGAAAATATCTGCAAAAAACCAACTTGGCGAAAAATATCCACTTGTCGATGGCGGCTCAACCCCATGGCTTAAGAAACTTCTCGCTTCTAAAAAAGAACATTTTTTTATAAGTGGGATAGGATCAGAGCTATTGTGTAGTAAATTTTATCTCAAAAAATCAGACCGCTGAAGCCAGCGGTCTTTATTTTATAAACAAGCCTAGCAACATACTTTCATTCAACTCCCGCCTCTTCTATTTCAAAATTATTTGCTTTTGAATTCAATCTGACTTTTACACCCATAGGGATGGTTACCATGGGAGAAGCGTGTCCAATATTAGCATTATATAGTATTGGATAAGAGCAGTCTTTAGTGTATTCCATAATCATATTTTTCAGCATTTTTATTTCGTCTTGTCCATAATGATACGGACGTCCTATTACAAGCCCCTTGATTGAATCAAATATTCCCAAATTATCAAAATCAGCAAAAAAGGAGTCAAGCCATGATTGCGAAAACGGCGCCCCTGGATCGTCACCTTCAGGAATATCAAGAAACATTATCTTGTCTTTCATATCAACCCAGTATTCTGTACCGGCCAAATGATTGATTGTTGGTATAGTGCCACCAAAAATATCACCCTCGGTAACACCTTCTTTCCACCATTGATACCCTTCATTTTTCTGCATCAATCTCGGGCCTTTCAAATCATCCCTCGTAAACCAGTTTAAGAGTTGATCTGTCCATTGAGTCGAGGCATCTATTTTACCCATAGCCTCTTTTTTCATTACAGCTTTTTCAAAATGTTCCCTAGTATATGGAAGTATTTCAGGAAATTCTCCGAACTCGGGCATAACGCAAGGACCATAGAAAGTTCTTAGGCCAGCTTTTTTAGCAAAAGCATAATGCAAAATCGTTATATCAGAATATCCCACAAAAACCTTAGGATTTTTCTTGATCAGATCGAAATCCAGATATTTCAAGACTTGATTGGCATGATTTCCCCCAATCGTGCAAATTATTGCTTTCACTTCATTATCAAGAAACATCTCATGTATATCATCAGCACGTTCTTTTGCTGAAGCTGAAACATAGCCATTCATGTCAAACGCATGTTTAGAAAATTTTATTCTGAAACCCATTTTTTCCATCATTTTTGCACCATTTTCCACTCTATGAGGAAAGAGCTTAGCGATACCAGCAGAAGGAGAAATTATCCCAATACAATCGCCTTTTTTTAAGAGCTTTGGGTTTTTTAATTTCATATTTTTGTTTGAATAGTTAAGCAAAAAAGAATACGGCTTTATAGAAAAAATTTCTTATTTTTGAGCCACTGTAAAAATATTCACGCCACGATTAGCAACAAACGGAACGCTATTGTATTTCATTTCTAAATCAAAAATTTTTTTGAAATACTTAACATTTTTTAAGGACGTCGAAACTCGACTCATTTTTTTATTTTCCGGGTCAAAATCTTCAGCGCCGGGCTGCACAAAAACCGGAACCCCATATGTCTTAATTATCTTAAATCCAGCATTGCCCAGATTTTTCTCCATAGACTCTTTTGAAAAAACATTTAATTGTGGCACGTATCTATCCCATTTTACCAAATATTTTTGCTCCAATTTTTTAATTTCACCTACATTTGAAGTATAATTGTTTATTTTTGATGCGAGAGCATTAAAATAACCATGCCCCATAATTATAATTTTGCCTTTTTTCTTTAAAACCCTGTGCATTTCAGAAAAGGCTTTTTCTTTATTGCGAACGAAACTAATTGGACTATAGATACTGATTATATAATCCATGGATTCAGTTTCTATTTCGCGCATGTTAGAAAGATCACCTCTCACTATTGCCACTCTGTTTTCTATTTTTGCTTTTCTGATATTTTCTTTTGCCTTTTCAAGCATATCTTCAGATAAATCATAGAGTACAAAATTGCAATCATATAAACGGCTCAATTCGCAGATCCATCTTCCCGTTCCTCCTCCGGCATCCATTACTTTTTTGTTTTTCCCAGCCAATTTTGAAGGGATATTTTGCAATATTATTTCTTGTATTATTTTATCAGAAAGATTCCAGAAAGGGATCTTCCCCGCATTGTCAACATTTTTTGAATATGGTTTAAAAAAACCATCGAATTCTTTTTTTTTCATAAGAGATCTAAATTAAGGATAAGTTACTATATTTTTAATCCTAGGGTATGGTATAACATCGCGAATGTTGTCATGAGCAAGCGACCAAGCAATAAACCTTTCTATGCCAAGACCAAAACCGGAAGTTTTGTCATAATAACCAAATTTTCTTAATTTCATATACCATTCATACTCTTTTGGATTCGTGTATCCTTGGCGCCTAAGTGATTCGCGCATCTCTTCTGCATTATCCTGACGTTGTCCACATCCAACAATTTCACCCCCAAAAGAACCTTGCAACAATGGCGGAAATAAAAGATCGGCATTTATTACTTTTCCAAAATTGCCGGGGCTTGGTTTTTGATAAAAAGGCACTCTGTCTCTATCATAATTCTTAACCCAAAGTGGGGTTTTTATTCCAAGAATATTCATCAATTTCAACTCCCCTTCTGCCGAGATATCCCTTCCATGCTCTGTAAAATTAACCAAATTCTCACATCCATTTTTTACCAAGACATCAACAGCATCATCAAAATTGACAACTGGAAATTTTTTTTCATCAATTATCAAAGCCATTGCATTAATTGTTTTCTGAGAATCAACACTTATTTTCTTAACAACCGATTCCATGGACAAAATGACCTCGCAAAGAGTTTTAACATAACTTTCTATAATTGGCACAATTTCATCAATCCCTCCCTTCATTTCCATTTCACAATGATAAAATTGGTTTAAATGTCTTGAATCGGGATCTTCACCCCTCATAGACGGTAAATAACAATATAGTTTTTCAAAACCATTAAGCAATATTGGCTCAAAACCAAATTGAGAAGAATCCACCAAACAAGTCTCATGTTTTCCAAATTTGATTTTTATAGCTTCAGAATCAGACCCTGGGCCCATGGGAGAAGAAACACTTGGCGTTAGCATGAATAAATCAACATTTATTGCTCCAACGTGCGAAGTAAAATAATAATCCGTTGCTGATTTTATGCAATGTCTCAGAATAAGTAGTGCGTAAAAATATTTTGATCTCCCCAAATCAAAACAGTGATCAACCGGATTGTATTTCGGCATTTTAAAGGAACCCCTCTGAATATCAACCAATTTGTCTAAATTAAAAATTCTTTCCTTAATATCAGAAGACAACATAAGAAAAATATTTACTACTTTAAAAACTACAGGCGAATATAATTATTAATTGATTCCCTGTAATAAAAATCCTTATCCAATGTAACTACAACAAAGATTCTCTATAATTTACCCTATATCCATAAGTCTTATAATTCACATTTCAATACTAGCCTGAAAAAATGCCAGCGTCAACCATATTACAACAAAAAGGCCCGGGATCTCAGTTGAGACCCGGACCGGGAATAAAACACTAGGTGACGATTTTCTGGAAACAATTCCAAATTGTATTCAAAATATTGTCTCCAAAAATGTACACCTTCGTCCAAAGGAACATTTTCATTGCCGAAACGGCAATGAAAATCAAGATCCTGATTGGCAATGGACCCATCCTCTTTCGGAAAAAAATATAGAAAGAAGAAGTTTCCGCCCACACAATTAGGCCAAAAAAATAACCCAATTCCATCAATACTCCACCAAGGAAAGATTTTTTGTAGGCCAAATCAGTCAGCCTACGCGAACCTTCCATCAACGTCGGATCATTGCCGTTCTTTCCGCTCCAAAGGACAACAATCCAGGCAAAAACAATATTGCCAATCCAGAGGAGCTTGAAAATGCCTGGTTCCGTCCATCCCCTGTGCAAAAGAACTGTCACCAGCGCCTGCACGAGGACAATCAATATCCACTCGACACTGAACAGCGCCGAAAAAGAATAGCCCTTCACCAAGCCTTGCCCTTTGAGCTCGGCATAACTTTCTACGCCAAAAAAGGCAAGCACGACCTTGTCGATTACATTTCTCACAAGACACCCCCTGTATTTTGATGTTTTATTGTAAATTTACCAGAAGTCAATTATAGCATATCTGGAGAAAAAAATCAAGCCTTCCGCGGAGTTATCCACGAAAGGCTTGGGGGGGGTTCTTGAAAACCTAGAACGTCAGGTATCCAGTAACCATAAACATCTCAGAATTGCCGAGATGAGGCTTGAGATCTCGGAATTGGTTTACTGCATAGGAAAAGTTTATGCCCCCATGCTTGAAATACATTCCAATTCCACAGGTCGGACCGTCGGCAGCCCAGCCACCATATACATAAAGCAGGTCTTTGATAATCCCCTGCTCAATGCCGGCGAACCATTGATCGAAGCGAACGCCGTCGATCGACAAATGCTGATAATCCAAGGCGAGAAACGTTAGCTCCGTCACCTGAACACCAGCGCCAATGCGCAGCTGGTTGGTGTTACCTCGAGAGACCTCGTAGCGTTCTCCCTCAGCAAACGAATCACTCTTATCCCACGAATGGGCATAGAATGCACCGATGTTGATGTTTTTATTGGGCCGGTACACCATCCCAACACTGACCAAATCGGAATATCCCTTTTCGACAGCATTGACGGCAAACTTTTCCTCAATTTCCGGATCGAAAAATTCCGACCGCATGGAAAGCTTGGATTCTCCGTGAGCATACCCCACACCGACATAGAGTTCATCTCCCTTGAAAATCAGACTCTTGCCAACTTTCAGCCCATATTGGACATCTATCGTCGGTGAAGAATTTATTTTCAAGAAAGTTGACGGATCAGCAGTCGGAGCAAAGTTGCTCCAACCATCCGAAAACGACATTTGCAGATAGCCGACAGGCATCTTGCCAGTCACAGATATCGAGTAAAGCTGAATATCCGGACCTTGAGAAAAACCGATGATACCATATGTTGGCATCAAGGTTCCGTGGAATTTTTCCGGCTCCGGCACAATCGCAATGACTGACGGGTTATTGGAGGAAAAGTCAGGTGTTGCCACCCAAGCATTTCCCATACCTGCCACGTCCGCGCCTTGCGGAATGTTGGTCACAGAATTACTGAATGCACTGTCAAAATCCTTGGCGTATGCCGAAAATGCAGCTAAAATAAAAACAAAAGATATGGCGAAAATGCTCTTTTTCATTTCACTACCTCCCTATGGCTATATTATCCGTATTTTTAAGATTGCTTTGCCATCACCATGATGACCACCATTTATATCACCAAAAAACTTTTATGTCAATTATTCTAGAATAATAAAAACCCAACAAAAGACTTTTTTCAATATATTAGGTTTTGAATAAACTTGACCTCTCCTTATTTTATTCAAATATACACCAAACAATAGGAATGCTGACAAAACAAATCAACAGGCATGATATAATATATATTTTTATGACAAACAAAGTCCTGCTTTTTTTATTAGAACTTCTTTTTCCTATACGTTGCATTTCTTGCGGAAAATATAAGCAATGGATATGCGATGATTGTTTAAAAAATATCGAACTAAACAATGAGCACCCTTGTCCTCGTTGTGAAAAAAATTCTACCGTTTCTGGCATTACGTGCCCTAATTGTCATAAAAATTTTCCATTGGATGGCATGATCAGTGCTGTTTCCTATAAAAACAGTTTAGTATCTGAAGCGGTGCACTTACTAAAATACCGTTTTATTAAGGATTTAACCATTAATCTCTCCGAGCTAATGACAAAAGCATATATCAATTCGAACAACCCGCTGCCTGATATAATAATACCTGTACCACTCCATAAACGACGACTACGCTGGCGCGGCTTCAACCAGGCGGAATTATTGGCAGAGTATTTAAGCAATAATTTAGCTCCTGGAATAAGCATAGCTACAGACAACTCCATTATTTTGCGCAAGAAATATTCAAAGCCGCAAGCTAAAATTAAAAACTATCAAGATCGCATAGCCAATATGCAGGATGTTTTCGGTTCATCTTCCAATATCTCACTTGATAATAAACATGCTCTATTGGTTGATGATATAGCAACAACCGGAACTACAATTATTGAGTGCGCTAAAGTTCTGAAAAAACTCCATGCACGCAAAGTAACAGCATTGGTAATATCCAGACAAGAGCTTGGCAGTGATTAAAATGCAAATCCTATGGTGCTACTTCCCGGAAAATTCCACGTTTTGAATTATTGCTGCAAGCTTTACATATTTCCGTTTGATCCGAACAAGACACACCAGCAGCCTTGCAACTAGAAAGTGGCAGAGAATCAGTTCTCCCTGTGTTGCTATTCAATGCTAAACAAGACGCTTTTTTTTGATTAGTTTCTCCGCAATGTTCAACTTTATTGCAATCTATTGAATTTTCCATAACACAATAATACTTGTCATATGAAATTGGCGTTGGACAATATTTTGTTCCCACAGCGCTTCTTGTTGTTTGACAATTGCTTGTCTGAGTGAATGTTTCCCCTTCGCACTTTGTGCTTGGATCGGGATCCCATTTTTCAACAAAACAACTCTTGTTTGCACTACAACTTGCATCATTTCCTCCATCTATTCCGAAACATGACCAATTCCAAGTCAAAGAATCGGCTCCATCTACCAATGAAGCTCTTCCATTACTGCACAGATTTTTATTAGGAGCGGAAGAAAAATAATTTCCATTGTCTAAACCACACTTCCCATCTGCTCCAGCAACAACTTCATAATTAATATTTATGCTCTTACTTATGTCGCCTATCTTGGTTTTTGTTCGTGCACTTGCATTATCTTCTTCATAAAAACTTTCTTTTGTTTGCGATGAAACGGAACCAATAAAAAGGGCTTCATATTTGCCTGGTTCTTTTTGTGAATTCCAAAAAGTGTTGCCGAAACTAACCAGACCGCTTGAATTAGGCTTGGAATATTTAGATATCGTTCCGAGTGTTTTAGTTGTATCATCTATAGTTCCTTTTACGTTCGCACCAATAATTGCTTCGTCATTCCAATCTTTGGAATATTCGGCATATGAAGAAACAACTATTTCTTCACCGGGATTATATTTTTTTTTGTTTAAATTTATATTCCAAATTAAATCACCCCTTGCATTTTCACCTCCTGTACAGTTACCATTAATGCAAGCCTTAGCAGTCGCCTTGTTTCCAGGCATAAAAATTGTATCCGCAGCTGCCTTTTCATTGCTTAATAGAATACAAACAATGACTGCAGATAAAAGAAAAATAGTCTTTGACTTCATGATTTTAATATAAATTATTATCAAATCAATACCACCCTTAAATAGCCTTTACAAACATTTATTGATGGTAACCCGAGATTATACACTAGGATGTAAAAAAAGTCAATAGTATGTACAAGATGAGTACATAGGTAACACTTTACTAAATTCAATGGGCGTCTGGTA
>CAZCMV010000027.1:0-10955 GCA_964500125.1 uncultured Bdellovibrionales bacterium
CGTGAAAGTGAAGTTTGCCGGCAAAATGGCGGCGGCATCAGTTGAAGCGAAATGCACTGTGCCGGTGTAATCCGTCGTTGGGTTTCCGTTATTATCAATCGCGTTAACCGTAACGCTACTGGCCACTCCCGCATTGACCGGATCACTGATGCCGGTAACCAAGAATCGGTAACGACTCTTGATATGCTGGGAAATTGTAGCTGCAATACTTGGATTACCGTCAGCACTGGTAGCAGTAATGGTTTTGTCACCTTTGAGCGCATCAGTGTAATAGAAAGTGGCACTTGATGATCCTTCGGGAATGGTAACACTGGTGTGATCCCATCTAGTTGATTCATCTTCCAATAGGTCAATGGCAAATTTGCCGTTTTCCGAATCGGAAGTTGCAAGATTCAAAGTGGTGTCCTGGGTCACGCTCATTACGTTACCGTCCTGGTCTTGTCCTTGCATAACAAACGTGCCGATTTCTGTTTCGGAAAGCGAACTTGGTACTTGTGTGAAGACATATTTGTAGGGATATATCTTGTATCCGACATTGATGGAGTCAAGCTGGACTTGCTGGGTGCCATCGGAAACAAGATACGCCTTGAAAGCTAGTTGACCGATACCTACTTGGCCGGTTTGGGTGTGGAAGGTTGTTGTATGGGAATTGATTGTTGCAGCATCGTTGGCTTGCGCTATTCCCTGGGTTGTTGCAGTCCAGATGCTGCCATTGTACCAATACCAAGTAGATCCACCATCGTTGGATAATTGATATTTGACGCTTCCCTGATTCTGAGGGCCGAGATCTTCAGTGAAGGAGGTGAGTTCTGAGTAGGAGAGAGATGTTGCTGAGGTGTTGAAAACAGAAGGTGTATCCGCTTCATATTTTCCAAAATATGCATTCGGATTGGTTGTACCATTTATTTCAAAAGCATATTCATTTGAAGGAAAAATCGCAATCCTACCATTGCCACCATTTCCGCCATCCCCAGCTATTGATCCAGCATCCCAACCACCATCGGGCGAACCTAATCCACCTGTTGCTGTTACAAGATTGGTTCCGAAATCAGCATTTACCGTTGACAAACTAACACTTCCACCTGCTCCTCCGCCACCACCACCGCCACCGCTAGTTGTACCGTTAAGTCCATTGGACTTAATATTACCATTATTATCAAACGAACTAGCAAAAACATTGATAATTCCCCCTGAATTTCCTCCTGTTCCTCCTCCGCCACAAGCACCTTCTCCTCCTCCTCCGCCCGCACCACCAAAAAAATTCTTCAAAACAAGACGAGGAACTCCAAAAACAGCTCCACCTTCACCACCTGAACCGGCAGGACCAGCTTGCCCTGTGACACCTAATGAACCATAGCCGCCTCCGCCGCCTCCGCCTCCGCCACTATACCTCCAGCATCCACTGCTAGTGCGCACACCGCCACCCCCACCGCCGAATCCGCTAAGACTTAAGCCTGCATAGCTTTCTCCATTTATAGCGGTATTCCCCCCTCGATACCCTTTCCCGCTCATATCCATAGTTCCATTGTTCGTCACCGTTCCGTTCGCTTTAAAAAACAACACGCCACCCTTGGTTCCGTTCCAGGCATCAGCCGTAAGCGTGATTCCGGAATTGATTGTTACATCAGTATAATTAGGCACGCGTTGCAGCATGACTCTTTGGTTGGTGGTATCTGTACCGATATTGGAATCATCGTTTGAATTATTGCCGTAATACTTGGTCTTGTTTTGAGTAAAGGTAATGAGATTTCCGGAAACTGATTCTACTCTGAGTGTTTCGTAATTTCCTACATTAGCATAATTAGTGCTGATACCTTGAAGATTAATGAGCATGATTTCATCTCCGGCAGTTAAACATCCCTCTGTAGGAGTGGTAGAAAGAGTTGCAGTATTGGAAGTTAGTTCAGCTACTGAATAGTTGATAGCATCAGCGCATGTTCTGCCTGTTGCGATAGTGTCAGTATTGATGTTTTTGTTTGAAGAGATGGTAACAGAACCATCAGAACCATTGCCTGTATCTACAGACCCGGAAAGATCTTTGAGCTGCGCATACGAATTTACAATATCTGTAGTTTGAGAGTCATAGGTATACTCAGCTTGTTCATCGAATGGCCAAGTATATGGAGCGTTTTTACTGATGATAATTTCTTGTGAAGCATCAGTTAGGTTATTGCTTGGATTTTCTGATGCACTTAGGTTAAATGTTCCTAAAGTTGGATCTTTGTAATATATGGTTTGGGAAGATTCTCCAATATTAAATGATATTTGGGTAATTGGTTGCCAATCATTTCTGGATGAGGAAAAACTTCCGGTTACTGAGTCGGATGAGATGTCTAAGGATATATTATCTTGAGTCGGTACTTCCCTACCTGAAACATCAGCTAGAGCAATGCGGATACCACTGGAAGCTGTGTCTGGTTTGATGGTTAAAGGAGAGGTAGCAAATTTGATTTGAGTTACTTCTCCGATGATGTTTAAGATGCTGTCATTTGAATTGGATTGTCCATCTGGGTTAGTTACGTTTACAGTCCAAGCTCCTGGTTCTACCCCATGGAAGTCAGCGTCACATGTTAGAGTGGTTGAATTTATGAAGGAAGCATTAGTGCATGCAATATCACTTTGGCCAGCTTTGGTGAATTTTATTGTTGCTCCGTTTTGGAAGTCTTGTCCGGAGATTGTGATATCTGAGATACTTTGGTTGTTTGTAGGATTATTAGGAGTTATGGAAGTTATTGTAGGAGGGTTGATGTAAGTGAAAGCATTGGAGAGGGTTGAGGATTGTCCGTCATAATTGGTAACTGTGACATCTTTTGCTCCAGCTGTGTTGGCAGGAGTGGTGGCGGTGATGGTGGTGGGGTCAACAAATAAAATGTTAGTAGCAGAAACACCATTAACAGATACTGATACTGGAGCGGCAAAATTCGTCCCACTTATCGTCACATTTATTCCACCTGCAGTTGGTCCACTTGTCGGAGTGATGGATGAAATAGTGGGAGCAGTATTTATATATGTAAATCCGTTTACGAGTGTTGCTTCTTGATCATCGGGATTTATTACGATAACATCAACTGTTCCCGCATTGTGAGCTGGAATAACAACACTGAGTGTGCTGGAATCTACTCTTGTTACGGAAATTGCCTCGGTTTCTCCGAAAGTAACTTCTGGAGTATCGACAAAATTAGAACCGGTTATGGTTACCGAGTCTCCTCCTGTTGTATTTCCGTTTGAAGGAGTAATGGAAGTTATATTTGGAGGAGTTACATAAGTGAAAGCATTAGAAAGTGTATTACTTTGATTATCATCATTGGTTATAGCTACATCAACTGTGCCGTCGGCATGAGCGGGAGTTGTAGCAAAGATATTTGTAGGACTTGCCAGTTTCAGATCAGTAGCAGAAGTTCCATCGAATGTTATATTTGGCTCGGCATATGGGTTTGTCGGCGGCGTGAAATCGGAAGTCCAACGGGCGATACCCTTGGAGATGCGGAGTTCGTCAATATATCCATTTAGATATCGATAATCTGATCCAGCACCATGATACAATCCCACATAAGGAGTCTGCAATGAATTAAAAGGAATTGTTGAAGAATTAACCGTCGCAATATTTTGCCCATTGACGTAACTTTTCCAAATATTTCCTTGTCTAACAAGAGCAATATGGTACCATCCGTTTTCAACAATGCTCGTATCAACCCAACCACTGCTCAGATTCCACGCTGTCCCATTTGATGATGCTCCGAAAAGCATCTGCCAGGAAGTAGATTTTGTGAAACTTATTGCAATTGAAGAATATACGTCACCTTGGGAATACAATCCGAAATCAGTCCCTCCTTGGATATTAATCCAACCGTCTATCGTAAAATCCCCGCTGCCGAAATTCCAATCCTCACTATCAGGTATGGATAAATAATCTCCACTGCCATCAAAATACATACTCTTTCCTCCGAATTTGGATTGAGTTTCTGATTGCGTGGCGTTTCCATTTGCAGTTATCGTTTTAGGATCAGGGGAAAAATCAGAGAAACTTGATCCACTTCCATCTCCATGTAAAAGCAATTTAGTATTCGCATCATCATCCAGCCCAAGGCTGGTTCCTGATATTTCAACATTTGTCCCACCAACGGAAGGACCACTTGTAGGATTTATAGAAGAAATATCTGGTGCGGAAATATTGTGATAAGTGAATCCGTTTGATAGGGTTGCGCTTTGACTGTCATCGTTTGTCACTACCACATCAACATCTCCTGCAGAATGAGCAGGGGCAGTCGCGGTGATTGTCGTGGAATCCGCTGCGATGACATTTGTCACTTGGCTGCCACCGAACGTAACATTAGCGGATCCATAACGACTTGTTGGCGGTGTAAAATTAGAAGTCCAACGAGCAATACCCTTGGAAAAACGTACTTCATCAAGATAACCATTGAAATAATATCCGTCGTAGTTGTAATAAAATCTACCTATGGATAAAGGCACGGCTGAATTTCCGATATTAATTGCGCTTGTTTCCGTATCTACGGAAATTCCATCTATATATAGAGTAAAATTACTGCCATTTCTGACAACAGCAACATGATGCCACTGGTTAGCTGAAATCGTACCTGGTCCGAGTGCAAGAGCGTTGTCGTTGAAGCCAACCCTGATTCCATCAGAAACAACCATTTGAATTGGTCTAACATAATCAATGCCTCCTGATCCGGCAGACTGAGTTAAAATTCCCCGAGCGGTTCCATCAATAGTTGACGGATTAACCCAAAAATCTATCGTAAAATCACCTGTTCCCAAGTTCCAATCATCACTGTCAGGAGATATGAGATAGTCCCCACTGCCGTCAAAATACATACTCTTCCCTCCGAATTTGGATTGGGTTTCTGATTGGGTGGCATTTCCATTTGCAGTAATCGATTTGGAAGTTGAAGATGAATCTGAAAAACTTGCTCCACTCCCATCCCCATGAAGCAAAAGCTTTGTGCTTGAGTCATTGCCATAAAAAAAGTTTGATCCACTGATTGAAACATCTGTGCCACCGACAGTTAATCCATTGTCTGGAGAAATAGAAGAGATTGTTGGAGCGGGCTCTAAAAAAGTAAACCCGTTGGAAAGGGTTGCGCTTTTATTGTCGTCATTGATCACAATCACATCCGCCACTCCTGCTGTGTGCGCCGGAGTGGTCATTGTCGCAGTGGTCGGATTGGTTATAGAAATATTGGTCGCCTGAATCCCTCCGATCGTCACATTTGTCGATCCGTAACGTACTGACGAAGGCGTGAAACTTGAAGTCCAACGGGCAATACCCTTGGAGATGCGAAATTCATCAATATAGTATTGATTGGATCCATCAATCGTGCCAGCCTGACGAGCAATACTTGGTGTTCCTGAATATACGGGATTGAAAGCAGCTCGTGTACCAACTAATACTCCATTCACGAACATGTATGCTGTCGTTCCATCATTTGCCATAGCTACATGATTCCATGTGTTCATATTGATAGTTGTGGGAACAGTCCAAAGTATCGTATTGTTCGCAGACACATATCGTATGTTGGAACTTGCAAAATCCCATGCCCATCGGTTGGAAAGTACACTACCATCCCTGAAAAGATTGATATTATCACCAATAGCATCCCCGGTCGGATATACCCAGCAATCCATCGTCCAGGATCCGGAAGAAAGATCCACATCAGCACTGTTTTGTATCGCTAGATAATCACCGGTACTTCCAAAAAGTGCGCTTGACCCACCAAATTTACTTTGCGCTGTTGTTTGGGTCGCATTACCAGTGGCGGTGATTGTTTTTGGA
This sequence comes from uncultured Bdellovibrionales bacterium, assembly GCA_964500125.1. GTDB lineage: Bacteria > Patescibacteriota > Minisyncoccia > Moranbacterales > GWC2-37-73 > CAZAFB01. The sequence goes on from CAZCMV010000027.1 coordinate 5,798, forward strand.
GTTGCGGATGAATCAGCAAATGTTGAACCAGAGCCATCATTGTGGAGCAAAAGCTTAGTATAAGAATCGTTGCCGGAAAGAAAATTGGTGCCACTTATCGTCACACTCGTACCCCCATCAACCGGGCCTGAACTTGGAGTAATGGAAGAAATAGTCGGAGCAGAATCAGCACTGGAATTCAATACTTTGGAAAGAACTTGAAAAAGAGAGAAAGCTCCGGCAAGCAGACAAATCGCAATCATGAATCCTAAAGAAGCTTTGCGGGTATTTCTTTGGTGTTTTTCCAAATGAGCGATTGATTTAAAATCAGGCAAGCAAAAAAGTCTTCTACTGTTTCTCTCTCTCATTGCTTCAATACGCCTATGGTTTTTTGAAAGAGAACGAAAGGTTACATGCACATAATGTTCCAGCCAAATCAAAGGAGCCACTATCCATCTAAGTAGTGGTTTTTTGAATCTTTTATCCGTAGTATTTATTCCAAAGGATTTGTTTTTGTTATTCAACATTAGTAAGATATATCCTATCTTTTTTCCTTATTTATCTTCCCTATCTTACCACAAAAACAAAAGTAATTCAAAATAAAAAGGCGGCCTTACGGCCGCCCCTTATATTCATATTTTAGAACCTAATGAAGCTAGCGGAGTTGAAGGTTATAAACTAATCTTCACTCCCGGTCCCATAGTTGAACAAATGGTTGCAGAAACAATATATTTGCCCTTGGTCGCAGCCGGTTTGGCTTTGATAAGAGCATCAAGAAATGCTTCGTAATTTTCAGTCAATTTTACAGCTTCGAAAGACAATTTGCCAATCACTTGATGCACATTGGAACCATTGTCGTTTTTGAAGCTTGCTTTACCCTTCTTAAGCATCTCCACAGCGTCCTTAACTTTATCTGTAACAGTCTCAGTCTTTGGACTAGGCATAAGACCGCGGGGTCCCAGGATTTTCGCTACCTGAGCCAATTTTGGCATCATTTCAGGAGTTGCCACAAGCACATCAAAAGCCTCGAATTTGCCCGTCTTGATCTTATCGATCAGTTCCTCGCCTCCCACAAGGTCAGCACCAGCTTCTTGAGCTTCCTTAGCCTTAGTTGAAGTCACAACTGCAATTTTTTTGGTCTTACCGACACCATGCGGCAACACCACCGTGCCACGCACTTGCTGATCGCCTTTTTTCGGATCAATCGCCAATTTTACATGCACTTCTACACTTTCGTCAAACTTGGCAACTTTTCCTTCTTTGACCATGTTGATCGCTTCAGCCAAGACATACTTCGTGTTCTTTTCGAACTTCTCCGCTACTGTACGGTACTTCTTGCCGTGTTTCATAATGTTTTTTGTGGTCAACGATATTTATCACAAGGATCAATATCTCCCACATCTTAAAATAAATAAATCCTAAATATAAAAACCTAATGCCAAATAAAGTTCTAAATCCAAATTAACAAAATTGGAATTTTAGATTTTTGATTTTATTGGAAATTTGACATTTGGATTATAAAATTTATAGCTTTTAGGATTATTTCCTATAAGCTATCCCTCTATTTTGATTCCCATTGATCTTGCTGTTCCTTCTACAATTTTCATCGCACCCTCCACGTCATTCGCATTCAAATCTACCATTTTAGCTTCAGCAATTTCACGTATTTGATCTTTAGTAATTTTACCAACTTTGTCTTTCAAAGGGTTTCCTGCTCCCTTTTGTACATTGGCTGCCTTCTTGAGCAGTTCCGCAGCAGGAGAGGTTTTCATCACAAAATCAAATGAACGATCTTCATATACTGTAATCTCCACTGGCACGACTTCGCCCATCTTTTCACGAGTCGCATCATTGAAGCGGGTACAGAATTCCTGAATCGCCACTCCGTGCTGACCCAAAGCAGGACCAACTGGAGGAGCTGGGTTAGCTTTTCCGCCAGTAACTTGCAATTTGATAACTGTCTTAATTTTTTTCGCCATAATTTTAGAATTTCGAATTTTGAATTTTGAATTTTGAAAATCAAACAGAAAGACAGGAGCTTAAATATTATTTTCTCATGTTAGTCATTCCTATTCTCAATTCTGAATTCACAATTCCCAATTCTATAATTTATATTTTTCTTACTTGCAAAAAGTCCAATTCAACAGGTGTTTCACGTCCAAAGATCGTCACAAGCACCTTAACCTTTCCTTTGTCTTCATCAACTTCCTGAACCTTGCCATCAAAATCTTTAAACGGTCCGTCATTGACTTTGATCGCATCATTAACCTTAAGTTCAATCTTATATTTTGGTTCAGACACGCCCATGCGCTTTTTGAGCATTTCGATTTCCGCAGGATCAACCGGGGTCGGCGTTGTGCCCAGACCAATGAAACCGGTAACATTAGGCGTATTTCGCACAACATACCAAGAAGCATCTGTCACAACCATATCCACCAAAACATATCCGGGATAAATTCTTTCCTCCGTAACCGTACGCTTACCATTCTTCATTTTGATCTTTTTTTCCTTGGGAACCATCACATCAAAGATGAGATCCTGCATGTCCATGGATTCGATACGCTGTTTCATATTTCGAGCCACATTGTCTTCGTAGCCTGAATATGTATGAATCACATACCATGCCCTTCCATGATGTTGAGTTTGCTTCGCCATGTTTGTCTGCGAGGTACGAGCAGCTACAAACACGAGCGTCTCGCACCAATTCTCTATTAAAATCTTATGGTTATCACATACAGAGCCCAAGACATTATCGCACATCATGCTCTGATCTACCCGCCCAACTGAATTCGGAATTTGTGTGGGGTCATCTTTTACTACCTAACAATAAACTTCTTTAATATCAAACTGAAAACATAGTCCAGTCCTCCCAAAAAGGCTGCTACCAAGGCGCTAACCACAATAACCAAAATTGTATAATTCATTGTTTGCTTTTTGGTTGGCCAATTGACCTTCATCAATTCCGCCTTCGCTTCCCTAACAAATTGTATAATCTGTTTCATGTAACATGTTTCATGTAACACCTAGCATATACAAGCCGTTTGTTTCTTGTTATATGTTACATGTTTTGTGTTACACGATTTTGAGGTTTTTTAAAAAGCCCCTGGGGCTTTCTTACACTCATAGTATAGCAAAATACAAAAATTATGTCAATAATCACAAAAAAAACAACAAAAAAACTTTTTTCTTATTTTCGACGAAATAATAAGAACACAATTAATCGCAATATAAAATTGTTTTTAATAACAGATTATACGCATATAACTAGACTTTCAACCCTATTGCTGTTTCTGCAAGGCTTCTAATTCATCAAGCTGACTATTCATTTGCTCTTCAGTAAACTCAACTGGTTCAGGATTTTGTTTTTTTTGAATGCTTTCCAATTCTTCAATTTGCTTTTGTGTTTCCTCTTCTGTTTTTTCCATAGGTAAATTATTTTCTATGGCAGCTTGTTTTTGAATATTTTCCAGTTCAGTCAGCTGTTCGTCCATTTGCATTGTTTCACTTTCCAAAACAGGTTTGCTCTGATTTTGATTGTCGGTGTCAATTCTGAAGAGATAGATGCTTATGGTAATTATGACGACAAATATTATCAGTAGCAGAAACAATAGTGCTTTGAGGTTTTTGTGTTTTTCAGTTATGCTTTGCATTTTTTTATTTTATTTTTAGAATATTACCGAACATTAGGATGATTTTTAGAAATTCTGATTTCATCTGTTTTTTCGGTTAGGGGTTATTCAGTTTCTTGCGATGCAAAAGCGGCAACATTTTGTTTACATATTTCTTTGTCTTCTTGCTCGGTGATGTTATCACATTTGGAAGGATCATTGGCTTGGACTGCTTGGGTGTTCCAAGCATTGGTGTAGCAGCTTTGTTTGGTGATTTCTTCTTGGATAGAGTCGCAAGCTGTTGGATCTCCTTCGGAAGCTATGGTAAAAGTGACAGAATCTTTGCAGATGCCGATTTCTGTTTCGTCTTTAAGTTTGTCACATTCAGATTTGTCTTTTTTTTCATTAGCTCTATTGGAGATAATGTCTTTTTTACATAATGCTTTTTCTTCTTCTTTGAGAGATTCGCATGTTTTTTCGTCTCCGCTGGAAATTGCTTGGAGGTATTGTTCACTTATTTCTTCCATAACTGGTGGTTCTGTTTCGTTTTCGATAAGTCCGTCATTGGGTCCAAAAGCAGGGAGACTGGTTTGGTTTTCTTTCCAGAAGGCTCCCAAGAAGAATGCTGCCGCAAGGAGGGCGGCTGCGATGATTATGAAGAGAATTGTTTTGAGTAGTTTTTGGAGGGTCATAGAAAAAATATTATAAATTAAAAAAATTAAATTATTAATAACCTATAGCATACCAAAAGAAATGATCAGGACCACCTCCGTCATTTGAATTCATAAGTTTAAATGATTTTGTATTTATTGAGTCTTGCTTAACCCAACCAGGCTTAGCTCCCGGGGAAGGCTCACCATAGACGTGTTTAAGCGTAACCTGTATGTTTAAAACTTTTTTTGGAAAACTTTTTGGAAAAGTAACTGTTCTTCCTCCTCTATCAGCTAAATTATCAACCTTACCCCACTGCATTATAAGACCACTAGGTAAAATAGAGTATCCATTATCACCAGTTGTATGCGTTCCACTACTCGGCCAAGTCGTGCGACAAGCATTTCCGATACAAACCTCTGTTCCTTTTACAGTCGCACCACTGACAGTCGTAGCTGCCTTGATAGTACCTGCGGAATAAATACTTGTTGTAGCATTAACCTTATTTCCACTCACCGTTCCAGCTGTTGTAGCGATATTGCCTACCGCCGATATATTTCCCGTGGATTGAATACCGACTCCCCTGATTCCGCCGTTGACATCGAGTCTGGCTTGCGGATCAGCTTGGTTAATACCAATTCTGCTTCCAGTGTCATAGATGATTGAATTTCCTATCTTGTTGCTTCCAGTCCATTTGGTAACACGACCAGCAGTTCCGCTGCCACTGCCACTCCAACCACTAGTTCCTCCACTGCCACTAGGCCAAGCGCTTCTACAATCGCTGCCAATGCAAACTTGAGAAGTTCCTTTTACAATTTTTCCTTGTACAGTTCCCAAGGCACTGAAAGATCCGGAAGTTCCAAGCGACCCTGTTTTGTTTTGAGCTGCGCCTCCTGTGTTGATTGGTGCACCCATATTGC
>CAZCMV010000028.1:0-10435 GCA_964500125.1 uncultured Bdellovibrionales bacterium
GATAAGGATTGGGGGGGTTCACAATAATATTTTGAAGATCAATTTTTTGGTATTTATTTATCATCAAAAAAAACAAAAGCGAGATAACCCGCTTTTGTATATACCCTAGATTGTGTTCACAAATTGAAATTTATTTCTGCATCTTTCTTCTGATAAATGCCGGAATCTCCAACTCTTCTTCTTCTGGCTCCTGTATTTGATTCACAGGCGCAATTGGACGTGGCTGAATTTTCTCTTCAATAATCATTTTTGGTTCTAATATTTTCTTCATCGGGAAGGTGATTTTTTCTTCTTGTTCTTCCTTTTTCTCCTCATTTTGCAATTTCTCCTCAATATGTTTAGGGGCGGAATAAGTTTGCTGTTGCGACGTGGATGAATATGTCTTCTGCGTCGGTTGAGAATATGTTTTCGGAGTTGCCCTGTTTACAATAAGGTTGTCATTTTTCCTTTCATGATCAGCGTCAAATCCTGTGGCCACTACCGTTATGTGAATCTCGCCTTTTTTCACTTGATCATCAACTACTGCTCCAAAAATAACTTTTGCGTTCACATCAATACTTTCCGTAATTATATTGGCCGCCTCATTTATTTCCAACATCGTCAAATCACTGGATCCGGAAATATTAAAAAGCACACCTTTTGCTCCATCCACAGAAAGTTCCAAAAGCGGACTATTAATTGCGGCTTTAGCTGCTTCAGAAGCACGATTTTCACCACTGGCAATACCTATTCCCATGAGAGCGCTGCCACTATCCTGCATAATCGCACGCACATCCGCAAAGTCCACATTGACAATACCGGGCTTGGTGATCAAATCAGAAATACCTTGCACGCCTTGTCTCAAAATATCATCCACAATTCGAAAAGCGTTTATCAGAGTTGTCTTTCGATCAATAATGGAAAGCAACTTATCATTTGGAATAGTAATCAAAGTATCAACACGATCCTTAAGATTCTGCAGACCTTCCTCGCCGATAGCTCGCCTTTGCGCACCTTCGAAAGAAAAAGGTTTTGTCACAACCGCAACAGTCAGAGCACCCAATTCCTTGGCCGTTTCAGCAACCACTGGTGCCGCCCCCGTTCCTGTTCCACCACCCAATCCGCAAGTTACGAAAACCATGTCCGCACCTTTGAGTACTTCTTGAATTTCCTCGCGATTTTCTTCGGCAGCCTGTCTTCCTACTTCCGGATTCATTCCTGCTCCCAAGCCCTTGGTAAGATTTTTTCCGATATGTACTTTTTCTGAAGCTTTGGAGTGATGCAAAGCCTGCGCATCAGTATTGATCGCAACGTATTCAACGCCCTTTATTTTAGCATCTATCATGCGACTCAGAGCATTCCCTCCCGAGCCTCCGACTCCCACTACTTTTATACGCGCAAATGTTTCTATGTCCGGTTTTATTTCTGCCATAGGATTTTCTGATCAAAATATCCCTAATTAATATGAAAAATAGTTAGCAAACAGCCTTGCATCTATTTTTTTTGTTTTTTATTTGGGAAGTTTTTGTTTTTTCTCTAGTATATAACTGTATCACGCAACCAACCATCATGTCAACAACCGAAAATTTCTGTTTTTTGCTTAAAAATAGCTAACTATGGCAGAAATTTTTTCATCCATTTGCGTACCGTATCCACTGCCTCTCCAGCATTTTTGGAAAATACCTTGGAGACATTAGCGCGTGAAGCATTCTTTGGATAACTTTGGTCGGCACCCCACATTATTAGCCCCGATGCCGTTGTAAAAGCAGGATCATCAACTTTATCTAAAACCCCTCCCAATCCCTGAGGAAAACCAATTTGAATAGGAAGTTTCAATTTTTCCTTTGCCAATTCCACTATGTGTGGCATCTTTGAACCCCCACCCGTAAGCACAACCCCAGCAGGAAGCAATCCAGCTTTTCCAATTGCTTTTAATTCATTTTGCACTAATTCAAAAAGTTCTTCCAATCTCGCTTCAATTATCTCAGCAACATGATATCTTAAGATAGTTCCGTCCTCGCTGGAATCAATTTGCGAAAGATCTATTTCTTCCCTTTCATCAACATCATTTGATCTTGCTACGCCAAATTCCAATTTAACCCTTTCCGCAACATCAATAGAAGTACGGAGTCCAATGGCAATATCATTAGTGATATGCCCCGCTCCTATAGGCAAAATAGTTGTATGCAACAAATCACCCTCTTCATATACCGCCATAGAAGTTGTTCCTCCGCCTATATTTACCAATACCACTCCTAATTCCTTCTGTTTTTTGGTTAAAACTGATTTCGCTGAAGCCAAAGGAGCTAGCGCCATGTCTTCTATTTCAATGCCGGCCTGATATACACATTTGGTAATATTTTTTATTTGAGCTGCACTGCTTTGAATAATCAAAGCATCTACCTCTAAGCGAACTCCCTTCATGCCTACTGGATCTTTGATTCCTTCCTGATCATCCAAACGATAACTTCGGGGGATTACATGAACTATTTCATTATTCGCCAACATTTGAAATACCTGTGCCTCACCAATAACTCTGTTGACATCATCCTCCGTGACCTCGCCATCAGCCTTGGAAACCGCCACAACCCCTTTCGCGTTTTGAAAGGTTATTCCCGTACCACCGATACTGATAATTGCACTCTCCACGGCGATACCAGCCATCCTTTCGGCAGCTTCAACTGAAGCATTCATACATCTGACAACCTCATTTATGTCAACTATTGAACCGCGACGAATACCCACGGATGATTCAATCCCTACACCAATAACACGAAGTGGAGTGTCACCACGACCAATATCCGCAATAACCGTGCGAATAAAAGATGAGCCTATATCTATTCCTGCAATCGGGTTTATTTTTTCCATAACTTATTACTATCTCTTTTTGTTTTAAGACGATAAAATCACACGCTTTTAAAGTATAGCAAACATCCACACCAAATTACAAATCAAAAACCAATCAAACCTTACCCGTAAAAAATATCATCATAATATCACGGAAATATGGATAAAATATGATAATACCAACAACGGCGGCAACAATTGATGTTAACAATACCACGGCAGCCATAATATCCTTAATCAGTCTTGCATAAGGATGAATCTTTGGTTTCAGCATGTCCACAATTCTTTCCAATACGGTGTTTGTCAATTCGGCAACCAAAACTCCAAGGATCATCAAAATAAGAACTATCGCTTCCCAGTTTTTGACTTTGAAAATAAAAATTAAAAACAATACTGCAGCAGCTATGACAAGTTCTATTCGAAAATTTCGTTCGCGCTTAAGAGCGTAAGACAGACCATCAATTGCATGTGAAACACTTTTGTGAAACTTTTTTATCTCTTCGTTCATTTTTTTATTTCAATGATTGAGAAACTTTTTCGCCTATTTTTTCTTGGATAGCAAACATTTTTTTGCCGTGTTTTATTCCAAGGAGATGCATAGTTCCGTGCGACATGGCAACAAAAAAATCCTTCTGCCATGCGGAATCACTCTCGGCAGCATTTTTTTCTATATACGAAGGACACAATATCAGTTCACCTAGATATATTTCTTCCTTGCCAATAATTTTTTCTCGAGTTTCAAACTCACAAAAAGAAAGTACATCTGTCACTTTGTCTTTTTTTCTATATTCCCGATTCAGTCTTCGCATCTCCTCTTCCTTAACAAGTCCGATACTGATGATAATTTTTTTTCGAGACAGCTTTTCAGAAAAAATATTTATCGTTTCCTTGCACGCCCGCTTTATTAAATTCTTGTTTATACGATAGCCAGAAAGATCGTTTATTTCCAATTCAAATTCATGTTTAAATTTTTTCGTTTTCATTATCATTTGCCGATAAGCTTTTTTTGCACAATTTCTTTTACCACATTTCCATCAGCTTTTCCTTTCATCTTTGCCATCGCCTGACCCATAACCCTGCCTATATCCGACGGCATTGATGCACCAATTTCCAAAATAACCTCCCCAACTACTTTTTCAATTTCTTCTACAGATAGTTGTTCGGGCATATATTCCATAACAATATCAAGTTCTTTCTGTTCTTTCTCAGCCAAGTCACTCCTTCCTCCATCTGTATATTGTTTTATGCTATCTTGGCGCTGTTTCACTGCGCGCAAAATCACTTCCAAAACTTCTTCATCACTAAGACCACTCTCCCTTTTTTGCTTTTCAATTTCGACATTTTTAATCGCGCTATCTATCAAACGCAAAACATCCCGTCGAAACAATTCACCGGATTTCATTGCTACCTTAAGATCTTCTTGGATTTTTAATTTAAGACTCATAAAATTTTTTATTCTAGGACATATGAGACCAAATGTCAGATATGTCCTATTTAAAACATCTACTCGCTCATTTTGCGCTTAATATTGCGCAGGGCCTCGTCATCAAACTTACCAAGTTTTTTGAGCTTGTCTATTTCCTTGCGTATTTTGACTTTGTATAAAGCTTCTTGTCTCTTCTCACGCTTACTCTTTTCTTCAGTATGAAATCTTGTCCTTCTGGCACGGACCAAAACACCGCTCTGTTGAATACGCCTCGAAAAACGCCTAATCAGGCTTTCGGCTGTTTCCCTGTCCTTTTTCTTAACTTCAATCATAGCAAATCCTCCTCTCTAAAAATTTTATCAAAAAATGATAATTAACTGATTATTTGAGCCAAAAACCAACAAAACAAAGCCATTCAATCAAATCAAAGGGGCTTTGCTTTAGAATAACACGCCCCCAACCAAAAGTCAAAGTTATTGCAATAAGGGATGTATTTCTTCAAAAAGTTGCGCTCCTCCAATAACATGCACATGCAAATGCTCAACCTCTTGTCCACCATGCTGTCCCACACGAATAAGCACCTTATATCCATACTTGGCAATTCCCGTTTTCTCAGCAACTTCACGAGCACTCATGAGTAATTTCCCCATAATCAGAACATCATCGGTAGTAGCATCATTCAGGCTGGAAAAATGCTTTTTTGGAATAACCAATACATGCACCGGAGCCAATGCCTTAATGTCATGAAATGCTATAATATCTTCATTTTCCAAAACTATGTCTGCAGGAACTTCCTTTGAAGCTATTTTACAAAAAATACATTGCATAATTTTAAGCGCAAAACATGGAGCGTTAAGCGTACTAAAATTACCTTACGTCAACGTTGTGCGTTTTATGTTAAGCATTATGAGAAACAATCACATTATTATTTTTGAGCAGTTTTTTTACCATATTTACAATCTTCTCATTGGAAACAGTCTCCTGGGTCCCACTGATCATATCCTTAACGATAATAGTTTCGTCTAATGCTTCTTTTTGTCCGATAATCAAGGTTATTTCCACTCCTAACTTATCAGCAAGACGAAGCTGTGATTTCAGCGATCCCCTGCCAAAGCTTTCCGAAGCAAGAATTCCGTTTTTTTGCAATTCCGCAAACAATCTCAAGCTTTTTTTCTTTGCCAAATCACCAAGCTGGGCCAAAAAAACACGCGGTTTTGGCTCAACATAAAACTTGGCATGAACTCTCTTCATTTCATTCACCAAACGATCCATTCCCAAGCCAAAACCTATTGCTGGAGTATGCTCACCACCAATTTGTTCAATAAGATTATCATATCTACCACCTCCACCGAAAGAACTCTTTTTTCCTTCTTCGTCAACGGACCATACTTCAAAAACAGTTTTAGTATAGTAACTCAGTCCACGCACCAAACAAGGATTTATCACGTATGGCAAATTCAGCTCATCAATATATTCCAACAAGTTTTTGAAATGCATACGACAATCACCACAAAGATGATCTATTGACTGTGGCACATTGGTGGCGACCTGCATACATTTGTCTTCCTTACAATCCAAAATACGCAAAGGATTGGTTTCTAGACGTTTTTTGCAATTCAAGCAAAGTTTTTGTTTTTTTGATTCAAAATAAGTCACCAGCAAATCTTGATATTCCTTGCGACATTTGTGGCAACCGATAGAATTAACCTGAAACTCAATATTTTTAATTCCCAAACCAGTAACTATCCGATGAGCCATTTGAATCACTTGAGCATCCAATATGGCATCTTGCTCGCCAAAAACATCGAAGTTAGCCTGCCAATGTTCCCGATAACGACCCTCTTGAGGTCGATCATAACGATATACCTGCCCGGTTGAAAAAAGCTTAACTGGTTTAGGCAAAACATTCATGCCGTGTTGAATATAGGCACGCGCTATTCCAGCTGTAAACTCCGGCCTAAGCGCCACTTTGTCACCTCCTTTTGTATTAAAAATATACATCTCCTTGTCTATAATATCTGTTCCTTCACCTATGGAACGAACAAAGAGATTGGCATATTCAACAACTGGCAAATCTATCCTGGAAAAACCATATTCTAAAGCCATGCGTTGAGTAACACGACGAATTTGATTCCAATATGGCTGGTCACCTGGGAGTAAGTCACGCATACCTCGTGGCGGTTGCAATAAAATTTCCTCAACCGGTTTAGCTATTTTTGCCAAAGGCTTCTTGCTTCGCTTATATTTAGAATCCGCCTTTTTTGACACCGTCTTTGCTTTCTTTGCAATTGATTTATTAACTGACTTCTTTGGAGGCATAACAGCATTTACGAGTTTACGCACCGCGATATAAATACGCACATTTCAATTTCCCCTAATTTGCATATTTACACTGATTTCGTAATTCGTTAGTAATATTTGTAAAAAATAAATTAATACAAACCTGCCTTATTGACAGGCCATGCACGAAGCAAAACCTTGCCTACAACCATATCCTTAGGTAGAGCTCCCCATGACCGAGAATCATGACTTGCCTTTCGATTGTCTCCCATTACGAAATATTCATCATCGGAAAGCGCACGAACAACTTCTGGGTTGGTTTCCAAACCCTTGGACAAATAACTCTCGTCCAAAACAAAACCTTCCTGATTCTGATCATTATATATGGTTACTTTTCCTTTATTAATTTGAATTTTCTCTCCAGGAAGAGCAACTATACGCTTAATAAAATATTGCTGAGGATTTTTGGGATATCTAAAAACAACAATATCACCACGTGACAATTCCTTGAAAGGCGTAACCGTAAAAAGACTTGTTGAACCAACTCCTACAACAGTTTTTTTATACCCAAGTTCATTTACTATAAGGTAATCACCATCGTTAAAATTAGGCTCCATGCTAGCTCCTTGCACAAAAAACGGTTGAAAAAGGAAAATTCTGATGGGCATAATAATTATCAAAGCCCAAAAGAAAACTTTCACCACTTCCCACAAAAAATTTCCAACGCCATAAAACAACTGCTGGGAATCCTGCGAATTACCATTTTGTTTTTTTTGTTCCATATTTAAGCCAAAATTAGCATCAATACGGATATTATAGCACCTTAAAACCCTGACTGCAATAGCTGGATAGTAACAGTTTTGACTATAAGCTGACGCTGCGATAACATATGGTTATGGATATTAAACGCAGACAACATAGGCAAACCGTCCCAAATCGCTCAACAATCAGCCATTCTTCAAATATGGCAGTTAATAATTTTCATAAAAATTCATTTATTCAAATTGAACAGGAGAAAAAAACAACTGAACCAGCAAAATATTTAGAAAAAAAAGATCACATTAAAAAACATAAACCAACCAGAAAACGTGGAAAAATTATACGCAATATCGTATTGTTTTTTTGCTTCATCTTATTTTTATTTATTTCTATTAGCGTTGTTTCATTTTTTTATAAAACCTATTCCATAGGCAAAAAAATTTCCGTCTCATCCCAAGAGAAATCTTTTTCGGAAAACATTCGCAATACAGTATCAACAATTCTCACCTCCGATGAAGATAAACTGACACTAAATGGTTATCAAGAAGGAAGGATTAATATATTATTACTCGGCGCCGCGGGAGAAAAGAAGCCTGGCAAGAATCTGACTGATACGATAATGATTATGAGTATTGATACTGTACAGAAAAAAGTTGCCCTTTTGTCACTCCCCCGAGATCTTTACGTACAAATAGGTGATTCCAAAGCTTATACAAAACTAAACAGTGTTTATCAAATAGGCCTTAATGAAAATAAAAATGCCGAATACATCAAAAAAAGTATTCAAAAAATAACAAATCTCGACATACACTATTATTTGATTGTTAATTTCGATGCTTTTGTAGAAATAATTGATAGCATTGGAGGCATTAAGGTTAATGTTGAGCGTGATATATATGACACACGCTATCCTGGTCCAAATTACAGCTACGAAACCTTTAAATTAGACAAGGGCTTGCATGATTTTGACGGTGAAACAGCGCTGAAATATGTTCGAGAGAGGCACGATGATCCGCAAGGTGATTTTGGCCGAGCCAAAAGACAGCAGCAGGTAATCCAGGCTGTAAAAAACAAAATATTCTCAGCGCAAACGCTTTTTAACCCACTCGCCATCAATAAAATATTAGATTCCGTAGGAGACAATATAAAAACAGACTTAACTATGAACGAGATGGAACAATGTTTGAAGATTTCCCGCATGGTGGACATGCAAAATATCACCAATACAGTCGTAGATGCCTGGAAACCAGAAAGTCTGCTTAAAGTTTCGCACGTTGAACTTGGTGGCGTAAATGCCTTTATTTTAGTACCGAGAGTAGGAAATTACAGCGAAATACAAGAATTGGCACAAAATATTTTCAGCTTAGATACCCTAAACAAAAGACGAGAAAATATTTTACAAGAAAAGGCATCTATTGTAATCATAAATCGAAGTGGAAGCAATTCTTTATCCAACTCCATCCGTTCTTTACTTGTAGAAAGATTAGACATAAAAAATGTAATCATTGAGACAGATAAAGAGCCCTCCCAAGAAGAATTTTCATTCATACAAGATAATACCTATGGAAGAAAGCTTTTCACTCTAGATGAATTAACCAAAAAACTTCCTGCAAAACTTTCACCCGATAATTCAATAAACACAAAAAATGATTATGACTTTATTGTTGTGCTAGGTGAAGATTTGGCGGATACTTATAAATACGAGGAAGATTCCATTGAGGAATTTAATAAAGCGCAAGAAGAATAATAATTTGCAATTTTAAATTAACGAGTTTGCGAGTTAACGGGTTAACACAAATAACTCGTGAATTCATTAACCCGTTAATAATAAATATGAAAATAATAGTGGGTTTAGGTAACCCTGGCAAACAATACGAAAAAACGAGACACAATGCCGGTTTTATAATCTTAGATGAACTACAAAAGAAATGGGGCTTCCCTGAATTTTCTCTGAGCAAAAAATTCAATGCAGAAATTTCAGAAGGCATTGCAAAGAGATTTACATTGCCTCTTGAGAGTTCGACTCACCCGCCCAAAATTATTTTGGTCAAACCTCAATCTTTCATGAATCATTCAGGAAAAGCCGTGCGTACAATCATGGATTTTTATAAACTTGAACCAAAAGACATGATTGTTATTCATGATGACCTGGATATAGACTTAGGATCATTTAAAATCTCTACCAACACTTCTGCTGGCGGACACAATGGCATACAATCAATTATTGATCATATCGGCACACAACAATTCAAACGCATCCGCATCGGCATTGAAGGAGCAGAGCGCAAAAAAACACGCACCATCCCGGGTGACGTCTTCGTGTTGCAGAATTTTTCGGAAGAAGAATTAAACGAGATATCGAAAGTAAATAACGATATTGAAATTTACTTATAAAAACGATTTTTATAAAATAATGTAGAAGGAATCACTGACCACAAAATTCGCAACCGTCAGCAGGATAAACATTGCTGGTAACGGAAACAGTTTGAGGAGAACCAGAAATAGCATTTGAAGATGTAACTGATATGTTTCCGGAATATTTACCCACTGATCGACAAGCATCAGTATTTACTTCAATTACTAAACTTTCATTACTAAAAGAATAAGAGATATTACGTTGACCTTTGATTCTTTCTTGCCCATCAATATTCAATGATATCCAGCTTGTAGAAGTACTCACATTAACATTCATAGTCCCCCCTCCTCGATTCCAAATAACAAAATAGTTTGACTTATAATCCCATTCACCCGGGACCTTGCAATAACCATTTGATCTTGCAGGATAATTAAAATCTAAATCATGATCACTCACAAGAGTAGTACCAGTTACTTGCATTTCTGGCTTACACTCATTAGGTGAACAATTTAAATATATAAAAAACTCCGAACCCGAAAGCACCCCATTATTACATGTTCTTTCTTGAGAATTACATGTCGAACCACATGGCACAGAATCTGCTGAATACGCCGTTACTTTTGAACCATCAGCGATTGTCCCACCCCAAGGAAGTGTACAAGATTTACCTCCCCCGCCCCCAGAGGAAACGCATTGCCCACCTGAATATGTATAACCAGACTTGCAATAAAATTCACATTTAGTGGAAGTGCATTGAGCCGCAGTGTTTCCAACAACTTTTTTTGCAG
>CAZCMV010000029.1:0-7160 GCA_964500125.1 uncultured Bdellovibrionales bacterium
TACCAGACGCCCATTGAATTTAGTAAAGTGTTACCTATGTACTCATCTTGTACAGCCTATTGACATCGCATTACTTATGTGTTAAAAGGAGTAGTTCGCAATATATACAAGTTCTTTACAGAAAGGCGGTGATATTTATGTATTCATTTCTAAAAACGATTGGCGCGATAAAAAAAGTTACAGTCGTCAATCAAGAAGTCTTGATCCAACTATACAAAATTGCAGACATAACAACCCTTATTCGTTTCTTTGTGTGTCTAAAATCAGGACAGAATAATATGACGCCAAAAACACTTGCCAAAATTATCCACGAAGAAGCAAATCGCCACGGACAAACTTTTTCCGGAATTTTATACCAAATCAGAATGAATTTCGAAATACGCTTCCCCTTTACGGAGAAAAAACCTTCGTCTATCATATTATTTCACTATGAAGACGAAGAAAAAAAATTTGAATTTGAGCTCGAATAAAAAAGCGGGACCAAGAATCATTGGCCCGCTTTTATCTATTCACAACAAACTAACCATTTACTTGTTTAGACTCCGGCATGCCGGATACGTTTTTCACAACACCTTTAAGTTCTAAAAGTAAATTGTCAAAATCTGATTTTTCATAGGGATCTTTTGAAATACTGATTTGGTTTTCAATTTCTGCCATAATCTTTTCACTTTCCTTCAAAATTTCCGTGCCCTTTATTTCTTGTAACCTCAAGTCGGTAATATTACCATATTCAGCAACCATTTTTCTAATAGTTACAATATCTGAACAAAAACCATTATAAAGATCCTTAAAAGAATCTTTTTTTAATCCTTCCTCACCAACTGCTTCCTCGGAAGTATTGGAAATTTCTTTCATAACTGCTGCAGCAGCTATACCCTCTTGATATTTTTCGCCTCCTTTAATTAACTTCTCCCTATATTCTTCACTAATTTTGTTTATATTAACTGGTTTTTGATTTCTATAATCAATAATTTTTGGCTCCCATTTTTCAGTTCCTTTTCCCATATTTTTTTATTAATGACTTATTTTATTATTTTAGCTTATCCTTTAATATCTCCATCACCATCTGCGGATTGGCTTTCCCTCCAGTACCTTTCATCACCTGACCCATCAGAAACTTTAGGGCATTTTCTTTGCCTGCTTTGAAATCTTCCACAGACTTGGCATTATTAGCCAGCACCTCATTTACGATAGTTTCCAACTCACCTGCATCACTTGTTTGAGCAAGATTCTTTTCTTCCACAATTTGCGACGGATCCCCGCCGTGGTGATACATGTATTCCAAAACTGTTTGAGCCGCACTGGAGTTAATCTTTCCTGAAGCAGCCATACCTACAAGTTCCGCGAAGTTTTCCGGAGTTACTTTGATATAAGCAATGGATTCATTATTTTTTATTAAATGTTTGCGCAATTCGGAAATAACATAATTAGCGGCAAGTTTAACCACTTTCTCGCGATCAAGCTCAATTTCTCCCGATTGAACTTTTTCCTCCAGCTCACTCACCACGTTTTCAAAATAATCAGCCAAACCGCGATCTTCTGTCAAAACATCCACGTCTTGCTGCGGCAAAGAATATTCCTCAGAAAATCTCCTGATTTTCATATCTGGCATTTCCGGCAACCTTCTTCTCAACTCTTCAACATAAGCTCCATTAAATTCCAAAGGTGGGATATCAGGCTCTGGGAAATAGCGATAGTCATGCGCCGATTCTTTCTTTCGCTGCGACACTGTTACATTCTTCACACTATCCCAACCACGCGTTTCTTGAATGACTTTTTCGCCACTTTCCAAAACTTCCGTCTGCCTTTGGATTTCGTAATTAATCGCCTTTTCTACAAATCTAAAAGAGTTGATATTTTTCACCTCAACTTTGGTTCCACTCAACTTTTCTTCTCCCTCTTTATGTAAAGATAGATTAACTTCGCAGCGCATATTGCCCTTCTCCATATCCGCATCGGAAATTCCAAGGTAGCGACAAATTTGTTGCAACTTCGTGCAAAACAAGCGCGCCTCCTCGCCATTTTCAATATCCGGCTCAGTCACCAATTCCATCAGCGGCACACAAGCGCGATTCAAATCCACCAAAGTGTAATCCGCACCTTCCGGATGCGTCAACTTGCCTGTATCTTCCTCCAAATGTATGCGTGTAATACCAATACGCTTTCCATTAATATCGATGTATCCCAAGCCGCATAGTGGCTGATCATATTGCGAAATCTGATAACCTTTCGGCAAATCTGGATAGAAATAGTTTTTGCGATCAAATTTAGACTTGAGATTAAGTTCACAGTTCAAAGCCAAACCAGCGAGCTGCACAAATTCAATTGCCTGACGATTCGGCACCGGCAAAGTTCCCGGCTGACCCGTACAAACCGGACAGATGTGAACATTAGGATTTTTCTCCGCCCCCAATCCATTCTTGCACGAACAAAACATCTTTGATTTGGTCTTAAGCTCAACATGTACTTCCATGCCGATAACTGGGATATATTTCATAAAATTCAAAATTTAAAAATCAAAATGACAATTTATAATTCAAAATTCTATTCTATCTATTGTCGCCATCACCATGCAATACATTGCGCTCCATCCTGCTATATAATTTTTCAATATTATGCTCCGCAACATCATCTAATGATAATCCAAGCTCAGTTGCTAGCTGGGAAACATACCAAAGTACATCGCCCAATTCTTTCTTAATCATCTCTCGTGTCTCATCATCAATCACGCCGCCTTTGTCCCTGATAACCTTCTTTATCTTTTCAGAAACTTCACCAGCCTCACCCGCAAGCCCCAATGTAGGATAAACAAAATTATTATCCTTATTGGGATATAGTGCTGTTTTTCTTGATTTTTCTTGATATTCTTTAAAATCCATACTTTTTTCATAATAATATTTTAATTTGCTCAACAATGTCCTTGTGAACTTTTTCAATTTTTTGTTTCGCTTTTACCATTATCCAATTGTATCGATTGGCAAGTAAATGATGGAAGTTTCTGCAAATTTCGATTCTTTCAGAATCCATTTCATTGCGATGATCTTTTTCGATTGCGGATAGAAATCTTGGCCCGTCCATAAGAATTTCCATATCTGGTTGCAACAACTCCTCGTTTATATCTTCAAGATATTCAAGCTTGCCTCCCCAGGTGAGTCCCCAGGAAATACCCGTACCTTTATAATCTTCAGCTACTATCCATTCTCCGGCTTCAAGACGCTTTCTCAGCTGAGGCTCATAACACATCCTATTCACCGCATATTTTTTTTGCAATTTATGAGTATCCAACTCATTAGTCTGACGAAACTGCGGATCGCGCAAATATTTATAGATAAAGGGTCCCTCAGGCTCCAAATCATATATAGGATATTTCAATCGCGAAGCATTCTTGCCTTTTTTCTTTAAATATTCCACCAACAGTTCCACTTGGGTCGTTTTGCCAATACCGTTGATACCATAAATCGCAATAAATTTCCCCCTCTCTTTTTTTGCCATATTTTTATCTCTTAGAGCCATTCTACCCCCATTTTAGCACATTTAGGCAAAAAGAAAAGCCCGTTTTCGTCAAGAATTCGGGCTTTTACAATATTTCTTTCAGCGCACAAGTTCTAAAAATTTTAAGCTATATTCACCTTCACTATCCCCCCTCTCACTCAATATCTTATTAAATTGTGAATAATCGGGAAAAAACGTGTCGGCGTCAAATTCTTTCTCAACAATAGTAAGGTAAAGTTTATCCGCAAGATTAATGGTTTGCGCATATATGCTTGCCCCGCCACAAATAAAAACTTCTTCTTTTTCCAATTCCTTGGCCTTCTCTAATCCTTCTTCAATACTTCTGGTGACAATAATACCCTCAGGATTGAACGATTCATCATTAGAAATAACAATAGTAGTCCTTCCTGGCAGTGGTTTACCGATTGATTCATAGGTTTTTTGCCCCATCGCAATCACATGCCCTAGTGTCTTTTCTTTAAAATATTGAAAATCCTTTTTGATATGCCAAAGCAGCTTATTGTTTTTGCCAATCGCCCGATTCTCCGCAATCGCACAAATTATGCTTATTTTTGGTGTATTCATATTTTTCCTAAACAGCAATAGGCGCTTTAATTGTTGGATATGGATCATATCCTTCCAAAGTAAAATCTTCGTATTTGAAATCGAAAATATTTTTCACCCCTGGATTCAATTTCATGATTGGAAGTTTTCTGGGCTGACGAGACAACTGTTCTTTCACCTGCTCAAAATGAAAATTATAAATATGGGTGTCGCCCAAGGTATGCACAAACTCTCCCAGCTCAAGATCGCATGCCTGGGCAATCATCATTGTTAATAGCGCATAGGAAGCAATGTTAAAGGGCACTCCCAAGAGCGTGTCCGCGCTTCTCTGATACAACTGACAAGAAAGCTTCCCATCAGCAACATAGAACTGGAAAAGTAAATGACATGGAGGCAAAGCCATTTTTTCCACATCTCCCACATTCCAAGCAGAAAGAATTATTCTGCGCGAATCAGGATTTTTTTTGATCGTATCAATAATTTGCTGCACTTGGTCAATTTCTTTCCCATCCACAGTTTTCCAATGCCTCCATTGAACGCCATAAACCGGACCCAACTCTCCCCATTCGGCGGCAAACTGTTCATCATTCTTGATTTTTTCCACGTATTCTTTCATTTTACCTTGCCAAACGTCGGAATACTTGGGAAATTTTTCCGCCAAACTGTTTTTTTCAAGATATTTTTGAAAAGGCCACTCATTCCAAATATTTACACCATTATCAACCAAATATTTGATATTGGATTCTCCCTTTAAAAACCAAACGAGCTCATGAATAATTCCTTTTAGAAAAACTTTTTTAGTCGTAAGCAATGGAAACCCATCTTGCAAATTAAAACGCATTTGATAACCAAAAACACTTTTTGTGCCTACTCCTGTGCGATCACTTTTTTGCACACCATTGTCCATTATGTGCTGCAATAGATCCAGATATTGTTTCATAAGCTATTATCAGGAAAGGTTAAATATTTTCTTTTATTATTTTATCAATCTGTCCGTAAAGTTCTACATATGTTCCATTATTATCCACAGCATAATTTGCGTAATTTTTCAAATCACGAATTTGCTTTTCCGATTCCAATTCCTGCTCTTTTTGAAATTCTTCAAATGTCTTGCCGAAGTCATCCGTATTCTCGCCGCGCTTGATAATACGCTCATATCTCTTATTTATATCAGCTTCCACATATATCAGTTTAAAGTGAGGCAATTCACGCAAATATTTTATGTCAGCCAAGCGACGCACGCCGTCAATAATCACAATTTCATGCTCATCACTTTCCGCCTCTTTCATCATCGTTTTTGCCATCACATCCTCGCCAAAATTTTTGCGCAACACAAGCGAGATAAGCGCCAAGTTATCGCGCGTCTGTTCAATATACATACGATCCAAAACATCACGCAGCATCGTTGAAAAACGGTGAGTTCCCGCACCATATTCCTTTGCAAGATGAGTTGTAATTGTTCCTTTCCCGCAAGCAATTTCTCCCGTAATTCCCAAAATTATTTTTGCCATATTCGTATCATTCATATTAAAATTTATTTCTCAAAAACCAGTTTATTTTCCGGCACATATTGGCGATATTTTACGCCAGCCATGTCCAACATGCGTCTTGAGGCCACCCATGGATCTTGGTCGTGATATTTATCGCTTTCATAAATAACTTCTTTGATCCCCTTTTGAATGATCACTTTTGTGCATTCATTACAAGGAAACAAAGTACAATAAATGCGCGCGCCTTTCACTGATGCATTTGCATTAAGCACAGCATTTTCTTCAGCATGCACCACATAGGCATATTTGGAATCACAAAAACCGCCTTCGCGCGACCAAGGTAAATCACCATCACCACATCCGCGAGGAAAACCATTGTAGCCCAATCCCAGAATGATATTTTCATCATTCACAATACATGCCCCTGCCTGCGTACTTGGATCCTTGGAACGATTAGCAATAACTTTGCTCATTTGCATAAACGTCTCGTCCCAACTGAAATAATCTTTGCGCTTGTCGCTTTCCATATGTGTTTTCATTTACTTATAGCTTTTTCATTGTACCCCTTCAAAAAGTGAACGTCAAAAGGGCTTGGTTCTATCACAATCAATCCAATAAACGAGTTTAAAATTGGTTCTTATCAAAACACAGCCAGCCATTTTATAATGCGCTGCCTAATTTATTTATTATCCCAAAAGATCAATCCAGCTTAAAAACCCAACTTCACTCCCCCAACCTCTTAAGTCCGGCCTTTGCAGCAGCATTCTCACTCTGAATCTCCAGAGCTGCCCGGTAAGCATTTTTAGCTGCCTCGGTATCCTTTGTTTGTTCGTAAGCTTGCGCCAAAAATATATGTAAATCGGCAATCTTCGGATTGTTCTCTATTCCTTGTTTGTAAACATCTATCGCTTTGGAAGGATCCTGCAAAGAGTACTGATAGACACTACCCATATTAAGATAAGCACTGATTAGGGATTTATCCTTGTTAATTGCTTCTTTGTACTCACCTATTGCTTCGTCGAATTTTTTTTGATCACGCAAGGCATTTCCTAAGTTGTTGCGAACCATGGCACTATCCCCCTCATTTTCAATTTGTTTCTTGTAAGTCTGTTCCGCACCTTGCGCGTCACCAGTTGCATATTGAGCGACGGCATAGTTCTGGATATCCTGAGCATTTCCCCCTTCGGCTTTTTCTTTTAATTCATCAAGTTGATTGCGATATTGCGAAACCAGATCTTTGGGCGATTGGGTTTCGGTGGCTTTTTTTTGTTTGAATTTCCACGTAAGAAAACCTCCCGTAGCAATCAGAAGTATCCCTATTAACACAACAAGGAACTTAAGTAGTTTTCTCTTTTTTTTAGGACTACTTTTGCCTTTATCTTTATCTTCATTTTTTTGAGGTACTTTCCATTCCTTGATATTTTCTTCCTTTTTCTTTAGTGGTGATAATATTTTTTCTTCCATTTTTTTAATGTTTTGACTTATTAATTTTAAAAATCAATTATTCATCATTTCTTTTTTATTCTTTTCAATTAAACCATCTCTGCTGATATTTTTCAAATGTAGTTAACAATTACATCAATCTAATACTCTTTCTCAGCTCCTTCTTCCGCA
>CAZCMV010000030.1:0-6782 GCA_964500125.1 uncultured Bdellovibrionales bacterium
CGTCTCGTTTTTCCGCTCACGACCCTCGTTATGTGAAAGAAAACAAATAATTCAAATTGTAAACTCACAATGTGTGTGAGAATGATCTTGACATGAAAGGTGTTCAAATTCTTGTTAAAGAATATGAAAAATGAACTAGATGGCCGACGTTAGCCCACAAGATTTTCAAACAACCGGTTTTAAAACACAAATTGAAAAAGATGATTTTACTGACTTGGTTTTAAAAGCCTATGGGGCTGAAAAAAGATTGCCCATTGATGACTTCCATGGCCAAAAAAACAGCCATTTAATTTTTGTTTGCCCGATAGATTCAATTGTCACAGCTACCTTGGTTGAGAATTTGCTACAAAAATGTTCAGAGAAGAGATTTCGATACCTTGACTTGCTTAGTTTCCTTTATGAAGATGGTCTTTTGCCAGGCATCATTAAAAGTGCCAAATTGAAAGGCATTAAGCTAGATGCAAAAATAATTCCACCGCAGGTTTGGCATGAAAGCTTTGCAAATGAAAAAACTTTTTTCTTTCCCAATGCCTATAAAGACCCATTTGCCAAAATAAGAAAATGGCTAAAGCGAATAATTTTGGCAATTTTGCTCTTCTACGGCCCCTTAGCAATTCCTTGCTGCTTTTTGCCCTACTTGTATTGCTCATATGGGGGCATTTATCATTGGCATTGGGAGTTCTTCCATAATGAGATCTTGGAAATTGAAGGAGAAAAATTTTTGGCTGGTTCTCAAACCGTTTTTGGTGGCCTTCGTCCAATCGGTGAGCCCAATAGTCATGGTGGTTTTTTCATCCGCAAAGGAAACGATCTCTATTTCTTTCCTTGGAATCTTGTCTCTTGGACAATTTCTTTGAATCACGCACCACTTAAATACAAAAGTATTACATGGGGCGAAAGATGGTATCTTGTACCAGAGCATTCAATCAAAAATTTCCATTATGCTGTAAAGCAAGAATGGGAACCAAGGCAGGAACTAGTTGGTTTTGATGCTATTTATCTCCGGCAAGGTGATCACAAGAAAGTAGCAATTGGTAACCCTGAGGTCTTGCCGTAAATAAAAAAAATGAAAAAGACACATAACATGTGCGTAGACGCGAAAAATGAGGCCTGTCACGGGTCTTGCTTGCGCAACACCCGCGCCCGGCTCTCATTTCCGGTCACGACTTGCGTTAACCTCTAATGCAATACAAAGAAGTTATGCAGTTCCATGTAAGTCTGTGGATTGATGAATAAAGAAGAAACAACTGAAATCATTGAAACCAATAGGACTCGCGCAATAGCTTTTATTCTAGCTATTCTAATCGTTTTGGTTTTCCTTTTTAGTTCGTATTTCAATGCCAGGATGATCATTGGGCGTTGCGTTCAGAAATATGAAAAAAATCAATTTTTTGGAATTGAAATACAAGTTATTCCGGCAGCAAAGTCTAGATATCGAAGCGAAGAATACTCAATACTTTTTGCCAAACCCCAGCGACTCATGTTTCAAAATACTGATAGTGGACATATTGAAACGTTTTGGTTTAACCCAAATCAGGGAGGTTTAATTAAAACGATTTGTTTACATGATGGATCTGGAAGAGTAAAGTTTTCCAAAGTTAACAGTATAAAGGAAGGACTTAAAAGCTTCCACAGTTTGCTTTCTTGGGAGGTTTTTCCTTTAATATTTGGTGATGATGCAGGGTTTGAAAGCAAATTGACTGAACATAAAAGGAGTTATGTTGGCATTGAAGAGGTGAATAAAATTCCATGTTACAAGATTGCAATTCATGATGGTTACAATTGGCACTACTGCGCGTGGATAGGCTGTAACACCTCTCTTGTTCACAAATTTAGAACCTTTGAGTATTTGGAGCCCACTTATTTTGATGGTCATATGCAAAATACTTTCTGGAAAGCTGAGTGTTTATTGTATTATTTCATGCCAATGAATTTAGGAGTAAACGCTGAAAAAGCAGTAAAAGAGGAGCAATACAAAGACTCTTATTATAGTTATTTTTGGAGCCCCGAAAAATTAGATGTTGATTTTTCTATCCATGAAAAATAAAAGGAGAGGTTAACAAGTGCGTCGACGCGGAAAAACCGGCCGGATCACGGGTCTTGCTTGCGCAACACCCGCGCCCGTCTCGTTTTTCCGGTCACGACTGGCGTTAGACTCATTTAGGACAAAAAAAGTCACACAATCCAGCTTTGCGGGTGAAAGAAGAAGTTATAGAGGAGTTGAGGCTGTAGTATTAAAAAGTTACCAGGCCTGATCGCCTTCGACAGTGTATCTTAAATCATCTATCACAGGCGTTGACGATCACAACCAAAGGCAAGCCCGGTGCAAACCGCTTTCAGAAGTAGCAGGTCGATCATAAACGAGCTAGACAGATTTTTTTTCAAGACAAAATAGGAAACAAAAAATGAGAAGAAAAAAAGGACTAATTTATGGTTTGTATATCATGATTTTGTGTTTGCAAGCGCCAATTTTTGCTTGGGACAGATCAGAATACCAGAAAAAATTATGCAATAGCGACCAACTTAAGGTTTGTAAAGAGATTGAAAAAAATATTAGCGACGCAAACAAAAACAAAGCATTTGAAGCATATCAGATCTACCGCTTTTTTGATTATTTTGATTCACGGGGAATGTTCTTTAAATTAGAGCAGGCATTCGGTAGCCAAAACTACGAATCTGAAAACCTAGAGCAGATTTCTAATTTATCTGATAGTGAAGAGGCTAAAGTCATTATTGCAATTTTAAATCAAATGAAAGGTTGCTCGCATTTTGTCGTTGTATCCGAATCACTAAATGATTTTTCTAGTCTTTCCACACAACGATTGCAAGAAGACAAAGAAAAGATATCCGAAATGGTAAGCGAGGTTTGGTGTTGCTATAGGTCGTTTATTAAGTTTAATACAGGCGAAAAACTTATCTGCGCTACGGTGCCAGGAGAAAATAGAATTTCTGAAATATCTCTTCGGAAATTAAGATTATTTTTCCCCTTAAAAGGTAGGCATTATTGGAAGGAATTCCTAAAGAGATACCCTGGAGCAAACGGCTACTATAAATTCTCCAAAATCGGTTTTGATAGAACTCTTGAAAAAGCTTTTCTTCAAATGGAGGCAGTCCATGAACATGGTTTTGTTTACGGGAAATTTCTTTATTTAGAAAAGATAGATGGCAAATGGAAGCAAGTCTGCGAAAGAGGACTATATATTTCATAAAACGTCTAACATTTGCGTCGAGGCGGAAAATGGCCGCCGTTCACGGGTCTTGCGAGGCAAGCCCCGCGCCCGTCAGCCCTTTCCGCTCACGACCAGCGTTATGTGATGAGAATAATGAAAAAAACAATTAATTCAATTAGTAAAGAACTAAAAGAAAGAGTTAGGGAGCAATGGCTTTGTAGGACAAAAAAGGAGTTAGAAGATGCAGATGGTCGCGAGGTAAAGAATAATCTTATTTGTCGAAAAGGTTCAATTCTTTATGCTGCCTATTCTGATGACAATATTTGCCTTTATGTAGGTGAAACTTCTAAATCAATTAAAAGGCGTTTCATTTCAGATGGTGCAGGAAGTCACAAAATTGCATGTCAAAATTGGTATAGGGAAATGACTTATGTAAAATTCTTAATTTTTGAAAATTCTGAACTACCTGAAAAACATAGAAAATTCTTTGAACAAGCATTGGCAATTGCACTAAAGCCAAAATTCTATGGTAGAAAAACAGGTCATCGTAAAAAAATGAAAGTTATTATAGCAAAGGGGTTTTGAATGGCTAATCTTTCCTCATTTAGTATGATACATCAGAAGGTTTGTAAGGCAAAAAATGATTATGATTTAGAATCAAATGGCGTTGCCTTTGCTTGGGTAGTTTTAGAAAGCATATTTCAATTTGGTGATGACGAAGTTGAAGATGTAATTACTGACGGTGGCAATGATGCTGGAATTGATGCCATTTTTTTTGAAGAACAAACTGTTCATGTTTTTAATTTTAAATATGCGGACAATTTTGAAAATTCCCAAAAAAATTTCCCAGAGTCAGAATTTGATAAACTCATAAACACTTTTGGTAAATTATTTGAGAAAAACATAAATGAGTCTGACGTAAACGACCTTTTATGGCCAAAAATTGAAGAAATCTGGGCACTATTTGAGAATGGTCCAGTCAATTTTAAAGTATATCTATGTTCAAACAAAGAAAAGCCGATTCCAAATGCATCAGCAAAGCTTGAAAAAAGCCTCGAAAAATATCGAGCTTTTGAATTCATTTATTGGGACCAAGATGAAGTTGCATCAAGAATTATTGAAAAAAAATATAGAAAAGCCACAGGTGAACTTACTTTTGTAGACAAACAATATTTTGAAAGAACAGATGGCTCATTAAAAGGAATTGTTGCTACAGTTCCAGCGAATGACCTGATAAAAATTCTTCAAAATTCTGAAAATCCTAACAAGGTAAACGAGGATGTTTTTAATGAAAATATCCGATTGTTTAAGAAAAATCATAGAATCAATCAAAACATAAAGGCAACAGCACTTTCCGAAGAGAACTATGAATTTTGGTATCTTAACAATGGCATTACGATTGTTTGTGAAGAATGTGTTTATAATTTAACCCGCTCTCCTAGAGCGAAGTTAGTCAATTTCCAAATTGTAAATGGTGGCCAAACGTCACATTCTCTTTTTGAAGCTTATTTAGAAGAACCGCAAAAGTTAGAGAATGTGGATATTTTAGTTCGGATATGTGAAACACGCACAAACCAAAGTATTTCCTCAAAAATTGGTGAGACAACAAATTCGCAGATTCCTGTTAAAACAAGAGATCTCCATTCTAATGATTCGATCCAAAAGAAATTGGAGGAAGAATTTCTTGCGTTGGGGTATTTTTATGAAAGAAAAATTAATTATTATTCGAATGAGCCAAAGGAGAGTAGATTAGACAACGAATTACTTGGCCAACTGTCTCTTGCTTATTTTTTTGGAAAACCTTCAAAGGCAAAAGGCGAGAAATATATCGTTTTTGGTGAAATGTACGATAAAATTTTCGATGAAGAAACGACAACTGCGGCAAAATTGATGACTCCAATTAGCCTTTTTAAGCCAATAGACTTAAAAAAACGTGAAGTTCAAAAGCGAAGAAGAAAAAGAGAAGAAGTTAATCTGGAGGAATATTGTTACTCTATTGCCCCATTTCATATTCTTTACGCAGCAAAACTATTTTGTGACAAATTAAAATATGACACAAGCAAAAAAGAGGAAATTGATGCGGCAATAAAAAAGGGTGCAGAATTAGTGTTTGCAATACTTAATGATCAGTTAGTCGAAAACAATCTATCAAAATATAATGTGGAAAAGTTCCTTCGTGATAGTCGAAGCGATTCAAAAATCCAAGAAAAATTTTCCCAGATAAAATGATAAGTTTTTCCCATGAAATAGATTGGACAGGAGAAAATATGCAAGCACTTGCATTTATAGATTTACTGGGGTTTAGTCAAATGGTTGGCAAAAACTCTACTCGTTCGAAGCAGATATTGAGTGATTTTTACAATATTACCTATCAAATCATAAGAGAAAACGAAGACGTTAAGGGGAATCTTTTTTCTGATAGCCTCTTAGCTTACTCTACCAAGCCAGATAAGCTAGTCAATGCTGTGACTAAAATTTATAGGGCATGCCTAAGAAAGAACAAAAGCTACAGTTTTGACCTCTCAACCCACTTTCTTCTCCCGCGTGGTGGAATTTCATATGGAATGGTAGAGATTCAAGAAAGAACCGAAGCGCCTAATTTATCTAAAAATTTCATTGTTAGTCCGGCCCTTGTTCATTCCGCTAAAATGGAGAGCCAAATAAAAGGCGGCAGATTGCTGATTGCAGACTTGGAAGGAAGTAATGATCGAGTTTTCAATTGGAATAGGAATATTGATAGCATTTTATATAAGAATTCAACATTTACATTTTGGTCTAACTTTCAATATTTTGATGCACTTTGGTTCTTGGATCTTAGAAAGACTTATGAGCAGCAAAAACTAGAGGTAACTGAATTAATAGAAACTGCAATTACACTTGCGAAATGCAACTCTGGAAATAATCGTGTGTTAGAACAACATTTGCAAACTTTAAGAATTGGTCTTTTGAGCTACAGCAAGTTCTTAACACCGAACAGCAATCCTTTACTAAATCAGATAATTTCTGAATTTGAGGATGATAAATATTGGCTTGTTTGGTTAACATTGTTTGAAGTAATAATGCAATCACCTGATAACTGGGCTTTCCCAGCAAAATCAGAAATAATTCAATTTTATAAAAATGTAAGTCTAAAAAGTACATGGGCAAATGTAATTAAAGAAATTAACAAGCCCAAAAATGAATATAAAAAAACGCTTTTAAATAGATTTATCGAGGAGCTTTCAATAAATCAGATTTAAAATATCAGATCACATAACAATCGCGTCGACACGGAAAAATCGGCCGGATCACGGGTCTTGCTTACGCAACACCCGCGCCCGTCTCGTTTTTCCGGTCACGACTGGCGTTAGAATCACTGAAGACAAAAAATAATTACACAATCCGGCTCTACAGGCGGCAGAAGAAGTTATTGCGGCATTGACTGGTTGAAAAAATTAAGACAATTTAGGACAATGAATACAATACAGGCGCAATGCAACTTTACGGTGAACATGTGCATTTATAGAGGAGTTGAAGCGATACGATTAAAAAGTTACCTGGCCTGGGCGCCTTCGACAGTGGGCCTGAAATCGCTTGTCAC
This sequence comes from uncultured Bdellovibrionales bacterium, assembly GCA_964500125.1. Taxonomy (GTDB): domain Bacteria; phylum Patescibacteriota; class Minisyncoccia; order Moranbacterales; family GWC2-37-73; genus CAZAFB01. The sequence goes on from CAZCMV010000030.1 coordinate 6,751, forward strand.
AGTCCTTGTCGATCGCATAACCAAAGGCAAGT
>CAZCMV010000031.1:0-5337 GCA_964500125.1 uncultured Bdellovibrionales bacterium
CCAGACGCCCATTGAATTTAGTAAAGTGTTACCTATGTACTCATCTTGTACAGATTATTGCCATGATTCATTGAAGATGCAATTTTCTTCTCAACCAACCCAAGATAATGTTCTTCCGTGTATTTATATAAAGAAATAAGCTTTATAGATATATCCGTAAAATTATCAAAATATTCAAGAAGTTTTTCGTTTTCCACTTCTTCTAGAAAATTTTTTTTCGAAAGAATCTCTTCAACATTAATTTTCTTTAACAAAATATTAACATCCTCAAAAATTCTTTTAATCTTTTCTTCGGATTCATATATTTTCATCCCTTCTAATTCGTAGGAATTCAAATCTTTTTCAGATATCCATAAGCCAACCTTGTCGGAATTTTGGCAAAAAATTATACCACCATGTTCATTATAGCCAGCCTTATAATTCAGATACGCCCCAAAAGGAGAAAACCCTTCTGATTCAAAAATAGAAACAAACTTTTCTTCAAATTTAATTGTTTTTTTTCTTTTATTTTTAACATCTGACAAACTTGTTGTTATTGGCCTGTTTTGCACAACAAAAAAGGAACCTTCGTATTTAACCCATTCTATATCCCTTGGGGAATCATAAATTTTCTCTATGTCTGCCACAATTTCAACAAGAGCTTTCACTTCGTTATGGGAAAGTTCAGCATTCATGCTTCCTTTGTTTGAATTATCATAACAGCACTTATTTATTTCTGCCTGTTTTTTTTCGTTAGAAAAAAGATTGTTGTACTCATTTTTTGCCAGGTTCTTTCTGGAAACACTAACGAGTTTCGGCGTTGTTTTGCCTAAAGCGACAGATTCACCAATCCCCAGCCCCGATTCTATTACAATTTCATTTCTATCTCCCGTCACCGGATTAGCAGAAAAAATAATTCCTGATTTTTCTCCATCTAACATTTCTTGAATAACAACCGCCATTGAAATATTCTCTCCCAATAAATTATTCTCAATTCTATACATTATAGCTCTCTGGCAGTAAAGAGACGCCCAGCATTTTTTAACACTAGTCAAAATATTTTTTTTCTTCACATACAAAAAACTTTCAAACTGACCAGCCCATGAAAAAAGGACTGAGTCTTCCGAGGTAGCGCTTGATCTAATGGCAAAACTATCCACTTTTAGAAATGAACTTGCTGAATTAATCTCCTCTGCAATTTTGTTGGGTACATTTGAAGACAAAATTAGCGCTTGAATTTCTTTTGATATGAGAACTATTTCATTTATTTTTTTTCTATCAATATCCCTAAGTTTTTCGAAAATTATTTTTCCAATATTATTTTCAGAGAGAAAATATTCAAATGCGTCTTTTGTAAGAATAACTGAAGATGGCACGGAAATGCCCGCCATAGCCATATCATTCAAAGATACACCCTTACCTCCTACTAAATCCGGTTTTAAAGTTGACTCCCCTAAAAATTTTATAAATTTCATTATTATTTTTCATTAACAATAGTTACTACAAGTTTACCAGCATTAATCATGTGCAGCATCTCGTAATTAAGACATTCTATTTTCTTTTTTATTTTATCACAATCTTCATCACAAATTCCACAAACATCTATACATAAAACATATTTATTATCAATCATTTTTCTTTTAAATTTAAATGGGGGCACATGTCCACATATATCCCTAAAAACATTTGCTACTAAATCTCGAGACAACATAAACCCCTCAAACAATTCAATTTCATCATCTTTCCTTCCCTTGATCCATATTTTTGGACTCTTAATACCACATTTACATAATTTTGTGGATATTTTACAAATGTCGCCTGTTTTGTACCTCATTATCCCAGGAATAGTCTGCCGTAAAAAATTTGTCATAACCAATTCCCCCCATTTGCCGTTTTTAAGTATCTTTCCAGTCTCCGGTTCTATAATTTCTAAACCAACAAATTTGGGCAAAAAGTGATATCCATCATGAGCTTTACATTCAACTCCAACCAATCCCTCTGTCAAACCATATGCATCAAAAATTTCCACACCAAAGTAATCTTCTATTTTTTTTCTACTGCTCTCATCCAATTTCTCTCCGGTTGTTTCAATTATTTTAATACTATCACATTTAAGAACATCTATGTTTTCAACAATTACAGACGGTAAAGATGAGATTACTGTTGGCTGAGAAGCTTTAACTATCTTGCATATAACATCTTTAGGTAAGTCAGTATCTACAGGTATAACAGCATTTCCAGCTGCTATATGACCAAGCATTGTAAAATACCCAACTCCCCAGAAGAATTGATCCATAAACACAAGCACTCTATGTCCCCCAGCTATACCTTCAACCTCACAAAACCATTTCAAATATTCCGCCATTAAATCCATGTCTCTTTTTGGATAATAAAATGTTTTTGGCTTATCGGTAGTACCGCTTGTAAAATAAGCACACACACCACCTTCTTCTGCCATATGACTCTTGGATATGGTTTTCCAATCTATTTGTTTAAAATTTACAGCCTCCATAAAACGACAATCACCAGAATTCAAATCCAAGCCTTTGTGATCAGAAATGGAGTCTTTGATAGATTTGACGCAATTTTTGTTTTTAGCTAAATTTATTTTTTTATTCTTATCTAACATATTTTCTATTATCAATAATATCGACTTTCATTTTTGCGTTTTTTGAACTTTTGGAGACATACTCAATGTTAACTTCAAGACAAACAAGTCCATGGTGTAAAACGTCGCTCAAATCAATAGAGGCATGCGGGAGAATATCTATAAATTCTTCCCGACACTTGTTATTCTCCTCCAAAACTCTTTTATCCAATGAATAAATATAGAACCTGATAATATCTTGTTCTGACTCTGAGCTATCCAGCTCAATCTTGCAGTAATCAATAGAAAAAGAAAGCTTTGAAAAAGTTTCTCTTAGCTGAAAAGGGTTTATATTTACAGCCCCAGCCAAACAAAAAGTTTCCTTCATTCGACCACATAAATTAATCCTTGGCAACAAAGATCCACACAAGCATGGGCTGCTTTCAATCCTTCCCATATCCCCTATCATATATCTAACAACTGGAATCGCCTCTGAATCATATATTGTTATCAATAAAATACCCACACTTGAGGTTGGCTCAAGAGTATCCTTATCCACAACATCAATTCTTATTTTTTTAGGATCAAAATGAAAATGTTTATGTTTTGAACATTCTATACCGATAAAACCTTCACTAGCAGCATATGAAGAAAAAAGTTCTGCGCCAGTTTTTTCAAAAACAAGTTTCCTTATTTTTTCAGAAACATATTCACCAGAAGTAATTACTTTATCTAGTTCTATTTTTTCGCCCAGTTCATGTAGAAAGAAAAGTATCTTTTGAATGTAGCTAGGTGCGGTTGCAACAATGTTAATATTATGTTCTTTTAATATCGGCACCATGACTTTCACCTGCTCAATAGAATCTACCGGGCCCAAAGCAAAAACTTTACATCCAACACGTAAAAACGCCTCTTGGACGGACGGACCAGCCACCCATGGACCAAATGGCAATATTACCGCAACCCTATCTGTTGAGTTTATTCCAATATTTCTATAACATTGTGCCCTATAATCGGAGCGCAAAGACCATTCATTTTTTTGTGAAAGGAATCATTTTTGGTTCACTGGTTGAACCACCCGAAAAAAAGTAGTATGAAATATCACTTTCGCAAACTGTTAGTGAATTTTTCCTCTGAGATTTGAAAATATCATCATTTGTTGGTGATAAAAGAAGATTCCCTTCTAAACAACGAATATCAGACCAAACATCCTTAAAATAGCTAGCTGCTAGCGCTCTATCTGCTATTTTTTTCATTAACAAATTTTGTTCTTTATTATTCATAAGCTATTAAAAACTCATCTCTAAGTTAAAAAATATTCAAAAAAAATCCCGCAAAATAAACAGGATTTTTTTGTGTCCGATTTATTTCCCTCCAAAAAGGAAGGCGCAGCTTTCGCCGTAGCTCGGGATGTGAATGTCTGAGCGCTCGACAGCTTTGAAGTGTTTCCTAAGAATGCCATCGACAACATTAACCGCGTCAATATAATTTCCAGACACTGCTGATGCTCCCGATTGGATACTGATCCAACCTCCATCCTTGAGATTTTTGGCGGCCAATGAAATGACCTCTTCAAAAAATTTCACAAATTCAGCTTTTTCCTTGCGACCGATCGGCGCGTCAGTCAAATCACAAACCACACCGTCATACTTCTTGTCCGACATCTTCATGAAATGAAGAGCGTCTCCGATGTACAGTTTAACCCGTTCGTCATTGAAAACATCCTGACCAAGATATTGCTCACAGCTTCGCACAACTTCAATGTCCAAATCTGCAACATCCACTTTCACTTGCGAATTGTCCGCAATCGCCCGCTCGGCAATATATCCATCTCCTCCTCCAAGAATAAGGATATTTTGATCCTCAGCCTTCATCTTCTTGAGCATTTCGCCATCATAGATGTGGTGATCCGTTTCGGAAGTCTGCACAATTCCGTCAATCACCAAACATTTGCCAAAACGCTTGGTGTCCACCAAGGAAATGTTTTGGAATTCCGATTCGACTTCCACCAACACGTTGTTTAACGCGATATCCATCACGCCACCGGTTGAATATATTGGTAATTTCAAAACCTTTTTGATCTCATCTGTTTCATTAGGTTTTCTCATTTGATATTGATAACCTCTTTGTACTTTTCTTACGGTCGACTTTGTGTGAATCAATTTTTCTTTGAGATAATCCATAACTTTCTTCGTGTCTTCATAGGAAGAACAAGTGAAAACATCACAAGCCACATAGCTGTTTTCCGGCCACGTATGAATTGAAATATGTGAAGATGAAAGCAAAACAAAACCGGTTATCCCTTCCGGTTCAAATTTGTAATAAAAATCATGTAAAGCCTCCATTTTAGTATCTTCAATTGAAGCAATCAATTCTTTTTTCCAAAAATCAACCGAGTTTATTTGCTTTTCATTGCAACCGAAAAACTCAATCAAAAAATGATGACCATCTGGCTTGCTGTTTTGCAAATTTGACATTTCCCCACCTTTTAGTTGCGTATTCATAGATATCTTGAGATTACAAATCAAATCCCCCTGATTTTGTCCTTTTTCCGACCTCAAAAAGCCTGAAAATATGACCTCATATGATAGCACAAAAGATTGCCCCTGTCAACCCTTTCGCAAGTATTATTAACTATCCATATTTTACCACAAAATAAAGGGTTGTAGAAGTTTTTTTAGATTTTCAACTCTATTATTCAAGAGACTCATACCTTCTCTGAAGAAGATGAGATACATAGGTAACACTCTGGATTTAGCAAAATTAAAGGA
>CAZCMV010000032.1:0-4213 GCA_964500125.1 uncultured Bdellovibrionales bacterium
GCTTTTAACAAACTCTTCAGCAGAAATTGGATCTAAAATTTGCCCGTCCACCTTTTCAATCAAAGACATTAAGGTGTATAGAACGCTATAATCAATATTTTGTTTTGTTTTCTTCTTCATTTCGTTGCTTAAATAAGCTATCTGGTCTAAATCATGTGGAGTTTGGAATCTCAAAAGAATCTGTCTATTTGTCTTTGGGAGAGTAATTAATTTTTGTTTTACTATGTCAGTTGTATATTCATGTATTTTTAAAGAATCAAGATCTGCTATGGACTCTGTTACCTCACCACATTCATTACACTTGACTAACATTTTATATTCAGTTCCATACGTAACGATTCTTATTTTATGTAATAGGAATTGATAATCACCTAGCGCCATGTCGTACACATGAATAGCTGGTTTATCTTGCATGCAAGATTCAATTATATCACTCATTACTTTATATGGTGTATCAGTTGGGCTTAACCGCTTCATTTCCTCCATTGTTGTCATACTTCTTAATGTAACATGTGGAGAAACCTCTTTTTCATAAATTAGACCCTTTGATGGTAACATAAAACTTTCAAATATTGTTGCTGTATTCATTATTTATTTTCCCTTTCATTTTCGATATTTTTGTAATATAAAAAAATTATTTTTCTCAGTAAGTCTGAGATAGACATGAACGCGGACTCAGCCTCGCCTTTTAGTTGGTCATATAGTTTTTGAGATACCTGTGTACCAACAACCTTCTTTTCTGCTATTTTTTCATTTTCTTGAATTTTAATCTCCATATAATATCCTTTCATAATATTATTATTTTAATCATCAAATAATTTAGCAAATATATAGCAATAGATGTCTTTTAAAATCTTTAAAGACATGAAAACATAAAAAAATTTAGATTTCTCTAAATTTTTTGTTTTATATTTAATTTTAATTATTATTCAGCTGTTTTAACGACTGCTTCTTCTGGAATTGCTCTGTCATAAACAATAGTAACATCAATGCTTCTTTTATCTGATGATTCATGTGAGAAGCTTCCTTCTGATAATGTTTTAACCCAACAGTTCTTCAAAGTCCATGTTCTAATTACGCTCGAATAGTCAACTGCATATTCAACTAATTTGCAATCAAATTTGTAATTAACTGCCAAGTTAACAACATCATTAGCAACATCATATGCTAATGCTTGCCAAGCTAATAAGATAGCTTTTGTTTTTGCACCAACATAATCATTACACTTCACAGTGCAATCAGAAAAAGTAGGTGTACCAGCAAACTTCATTATTGAATTACCTCTTCTGACCTCGATTATACCTAAATCAAAATGAGGTACACTTGCTTCAGAAACAGATAATTTAATTACGTCTTGTACTCCTGATAGCCATGATGAATCTTCTGGTAGTAATACCCCAGCTTTCAGTAATGTATTAATTTGCTCGTTAACTATAAACTCGAAAGCATTATTTCTTGATGGTTCATAAATAGCTGGATTATCACTTAAATGATACGTTCCAAATTTGCTCATTTGTTATTCTCCTTTTCCTTATTATTCAGCTACCGTTGTAGTAGTATCGGTCATTATGACGGTAAGTTCTATATCTTCAACAGCTTCGATTGGTTGGATGATGATTTCCGCTTTTAGTGTTGCTTTAGCTCTTGTAGCAATTCTATTGATTGAATATCCTAAAGCGCCATTACTGTGTGTAATTTTATCGAGTGTTGGTTCAATATATGATTTGTAATTTACCCACAATGTTTCTGAATTTTGCTCGAAGGTGTATTTGTTAGCAGCTTCGTATGCAACTTTTTTAACAAGTGATACCATGTTTCTAACATTTAAGAATGATGTTGCTGTTAATTTTTTAACTGCATCATTATCTTTTAATGTTCTATTGCTGTAGATAATGTTTCCTGCTGGTCTAATATAAGCTATAGCGTTAATAGCTATTCCTGTATTATCTTCTTCTTCAATATCTGATCTTGTCTGTAAGATATTAACATCAGCTGTAGTATATTTATGTTTTACGCTCGATAATTCATTAATAACGCCTCTATCAAATCCAGCTATAGCATACCATTCAGGATTAGTTTTGATTGATTTTGCATATGCAAACAAGTAACCAAACGCTGCAGGAATTAAAACTTCTGCACCACTTGTAAAATCAGCATGCTCAGTGAAAAATGCTGGTGTAAAGGCTGCTGCATATTCACCATTTGTAATACTTGCAACTTGGGCCTTAATAGCCTCTAACGAATAGTCCATAGAACCAGATTCGTTGAAATTGACGATTGCTACACAATCACCTCTATTAGCTGCACAATCAATCATATCTTGGCTTATATCAACCTTTAAAGCACCATTTGTTAAAAATCTAACATTGTAAAGATTTTTATCTCTTAAAGCTGTCCAGTCAACAGTAACTGTTGCAGCGTCCATTGGTAGTTTGGTAGCATTAACATTATAATCAATAGCAGCAGTAATATCAGCACCAAGTAGATCAGCAGCTATTTCTAACAGCTCCACAGCAGCTTCAGATTTTATGTATCCATTGGCTGCAGCGTTTACCGACACCATATAGCTTCCTTTTTTATTAATAAATTCCGCTACATCATAGGTGGCACTGTGAATTGTAACTTTTCTTTCTGGGTAGACGATACCATCATCGGCGTTCCATCCAACAAACGTTAAATAGTAGGTATCTGGGGCAACAGCTGGAAGTGCAGCCGGGGTCATCGTTAATAAGGTTGTAGTTTCAAGGTCAAACGCTAATGCAGGCGCACCAAGCGTTATATCTCCTCCAGCCATCACACCTTGCGCCAATACCGTTAGACCATTTTTGATTAAATGTTTGGCTAGGTTATAACCTAATCCTGGACTATACTCTATAGTAGACATTTCGTCTGTTACTAATATGGATTCACCATCTTTATCAAACACTTCTTTTAATTCTGCTTCTGTAGTAAACAATGTTGGTTCTACAGACATTGTTGTTTGAATAGGAATAAAAACCGTATTAGATGATATAGCTTCAAGTAATCGGCCTGTTCTATCAAACTCATTTATCGTATTTTTTGGCATATTTGTATATATTCTCCTTTTTATTTTAGTAAATAAATATCTCAATGAATTTAGCTTGAATTTTCACTTAAATATTAGAGTTATCATCAAAGTTTTTTACAGTAGCAGAAAATTCTTTTACAACAAAAGAGTCAAAGTGAGCAGAATCTTTAATTGGTATACTAAACAAGTAAGCATCTGCTATGACTAGCTTAAGTGTAAAGCGAACAAATTGATCTGCGAATAGGTGCTCTTTTATATCACTATTATCTGTTATGCTGCTTTCAAGCGAAATATTTGATTCATGTTTAAATTTTAAATCATTATATGGTAGTTCGACAATTAATTTTGGAAAATTAATAAAATTAAATACAAAATTTCTTATATATTCATCAGCTTCTGCCATTCCTTTGGTATAAACATCTATTTGATATCCAAGTTGAATTGGAATAACATTCACCGGAATAGATGTATTATAATCTTTTTCTAATGAAAAACCATCAAATGTTTTGGATTGTTTTTGTGGTGATAGAATTTCAACATCTCTATTTCTTGAAATTGATATCAGCGGCAAGGTCAGCGGGGTATCTTTTGTTCTATCTGCTGTCAATTCAAAAAGACGCGTAGCTTCATCAGGTTTCAATATTTTTAAGTTAGGATCTTTAACCCAATTAGCAATTTTATTGCTAAGAGCTTCATCATAAAATCTTATCCCCATATTAATCTCCTCGTATCAGATAATAGTGATATATTGTTCGAATATGATTATTTACATATGTTGTTATCTTATTAAACATGTTATATCCCTTAAATGATAAATCACCATCATTAATATAATCGATTAACTGTTCAAAGGTCATCTTACTTTTTATTAAAATATCTTTGAAGCAGATAGTATAATTATTTTCAACCTGTGAAACCGCTATATTTTCAGTTTTAGTAACATTTATGATATCGGTTTTTGTTATATTAAACTTTTCTTTTATATGTGTTAATAATGATGTATATTTCTTTTTGTTTAGCTCATCCCTAATCAAACCAATATATATTTTAGGAACATATTTTTTTGCAAAATTTTCCCCAAAATTTTTATTAAATGCTACTGTTTTCATTTTACTTTATTGCACCTGATTTAATATTTGTGTCAATAATTTAAGGACCTCTTGG
>CAZCMV010000033.1:0-3903 GCA_964500125.1 uncultured Bdellovibrionales bacterium
CTGCAAAAAAAGTTGTTGGAAACACTGCGGCTCAATGCACTTCCACTAAATGTGAGTTTTATTGCAATTCTGGTTATTTTAATCTTAATTCAGCAGGTACTTGTTATCCATCTGGTGGTGGAGGCGGTGGAGGTACAATATGCTCATCATTTACATACAGTCCCTGGGGTGCCTGTAGTTCATCTTATGGCTCTCAAACAAGAACAGTGGTTTCATCCTCACCAGCTGGGTGTGTCGGAGGAAGTCCAATAACATCTCAACAATGTGGAGTGGAATTCACCTGGGCAGCAGGATCAAATGCGGAAGGATTTGCAATAGGACCAGTATATGGTGGTGGCGCGATTGGAAGTACTTTTGAGTTTTTGAATGGGCAAGGATTTTCTACTACTGGCACAGCTAGTGACTGGAGAGTATCAGCAAATACATTTTCTTATTATAAAGGAACTGGACCCTTTCATTTGTTTGGAAGGACTATCGGGTCTGTTAATGGTGCATACACGACAAGATTATTTAACAATAGGGAGAGTAACCAGTTGGACGCAAATGGCTGGGTAAATTACACGCCTTCCGCTTTCACTTATCCTCCAAGTGGTAATATTGGAAGCTCTTGGACTTTGATTCCTTTATCAGTAAATCTGGATACAATAAGATCACAAGGGCTTCTTAATAGTTACCCAAATGAGGTAGGAGGATATGCAATATTAGATATTTCAATGCCTGCTTTTCCTATGGAATCCTTGTTTGAAACATCTTTAGACGTAATAGTTAATAAATAATACGAAGCCCAGAAAGATGGTGAAAAATAATGTTGCATAGAATCTAATATGGGAGCTAATATGGTGGTTTCATAGTTAAATAAAAAAAACAAAATATTGATTTCTTGCAAAAGCGAATCTTGCGTTTGTTTTTGTTTTTGTGGTTGTGATAATGCTAGAATTAAACATATGAAAGATGAAAATGAGAAATTAAGACAATTTGACATCAAAGGATTTTGGGTCAGATTGTGGAGTATGCTTGGGCCGGTGCAGTCAAAAATAAAGAAATTGGCTGTGCTTATGCTTGTCATGGAAATCATCAAGCTAATTGGTCCATATTTGCTCAAGATTCTTATCGATGCCCTAAATAATGGTATCGAAAATACTGCCAGAATAATTATACTTATCGCAGCTATATTTTTGGCATATCAGATGCAATCCATTTTGGATTATTTTTTGGACAACCTTATTTTTCGAGTTCTTTTAGATTCGGAAAAAGAGCTTTTTATCAAATCTTTTCGTAAGTTGATGTATTTGCATCTTGGATATCATGAGAAAGAAAACACGGGAAACAAGGTTTCCAAAATTGATCGTGGTATTGGCAAAATAGATGAACTAATCTCGGCAATAGGCTGGGAAGTCGGACCAACATTAATCCAGATTTTTCTGACTCTGCCCGTATTGTTTTTTGTTAACTGGATGTTCGGTTTGGTTGTGGCTTTCTTTATTCCGATTTTTGTGATGCTTACGCTGCGGGTTAATAAAATAAATTATCCTCTGCGTGAAAAAAGACATGATTTATATGAAGAAGCTTCCGGCAGAATGATCCAGTCTGTTATTAACATCAACACAGTAAAATCATTCACTCAAGAAGAAAAGGAATGTTTGGGATTGAACAAAGTTTTGGAATCGGGATACAACGTGCATCGTGAAGAGTTTAGCAACGTAACTCGTTTTAATTTGGGCAGGAATTTTGTAAATGACAGTGGCAGAGCGTTTATATTGCTTGCCGGATTTCTGCTTGTTTACAAAGGTATGCTTACGATTGGTGGCTTGGTTTTCGTCTATACGATTTCTGAAAAGGCGCTGCTTTCACTTTTTAGAATTACCAGACTGTATGACAAAATTATGGATAGTAGCGCTGCGGTTGAACGTCTTTATGATCTGTCTTTGGTTGAGAATAAAATTAAAAATCCTTCCAATGGCATCAAACCCAAGACGATAACAGGGTTGATTCAATTCGATGGTGTTAATTTCGCTTATGATAGCAATAGTAGAAATGCTTTGGAAAATATTAATCTTGAATTGAGTGCGGGTTGCACGACTGCTTTGGTTGGCCCGTCTGGGGGAGGTAAAACAACTTTGGCGCGCATGATATATCGTCACTATGATCCGCAAAAAGGAAAAATTACGGTCGATGGAATTGATATCAAAAAATATGATCTCTATGCTTTTCGCAGACACATTGCAATCGTGCCGCAAGAGGTGGAAATTTTCAATTTGAGCATTCGCGAAAATATCGCTTATGCTAAAACAAAAGCGAGTTTTGAAGAGGTGCAAGCTGCAGCCAAAATTGCCAATTGCGCCGAATTTATTCAGCAAATGTCCGAAGGATATGATACTTTGGTGGGTGAGCGCGGCGTGAAACTTTCCGGGGGTCAACGCCAACGTGTTGGCATTGCTCGTGCTATTTTGGCCAATCCGGATATTTTGATTTTTGACGAAGCCACCAGTAGCTTGGATTCATATAGCGAAAAGCTAATTCAAGAAGCGATGGAAAAAGTATCGCGTAATCGTACGGTGATCATCATTGCGCATCGTCTGAGTACTGTTAAAAAAGCTGACAAAATCGTCGTGCTTGAAAAAGGTCGCGTGGTCGAACAGGGCTCACACCTCGAGCTTGCTTCAAAGAACAAGGGACTTTATAAGAAGTTACTTGAATTGCAAAATATGGGGGATATAGAGTGATTTTTAGGATTGCACAATTATGGCTAGTGAGATATTAATCTTGGATTTTATTGGAACCTTTGCTTTCGCCAGTTATGGTAGTTATTTTGCAATTAAAAAAGATTTTGATATTTTCGGTATCTTCACTTGTGCATTTCTCACAGCGCTTGGTGGCGGAACAATCAGAGAAATAATTTTAGGACATGTGCCTTTCTATTTTTTCGATTTGCGATACGTACTTATGGTTGTTGCTGGCATTCTGTTCTCGGTTGTTATGTTCCGACAATTTGAAAAGATAAACACCCAGATGTTGATGTTGGACGGTGTGGGACTTGTCGTCTTTGCGCTCATCGGGGCAAGCAAGGCGTTTGATGCAAGACTCGGACTATTCGGCGTCGTTTTCTTTGCAACCATAACAGCGATTGGCGGGGGAGTGATCAGGGACATGGTTATGAATGAAACCCCGGAAATAATGCATCGCGATTTTTATGCCTCGGTTGCTATAATATTGGGACTGGTTTTTTGGCTTGGTCGTGGTTTTGCCGAAAACTTATTTTTTATAGTGTTTTTAATGGCGCTATGTTTATTTATCAGGTTTATTGCAATATATAAAAAAATTAACTTATGGAAGCCACGGGGAATTTGTTTTTTTATTTCTTGCAAATAAAAAAAGGTCCTTATTTTTAATAAAGGACCTTAGGGGGCTGATGAAATTAATGTCTCGATAAGAGTTCGTCTGATCCAAAATCGATCAGGCGTCCATTTTTGAAGCAGAACTTCTTTATTTGGGCAGTGCCAAAGCCCAGAAATCCGATACTTGCGTAGGTTAGGCATCCATTACCTTTTCGAGTCACTTCATCGCTATATGGTTCCCCAAAAAATTTCTTTACTTCTTGCGGAGTTGTTTTGCCAATGACGCAATTCTCTTCGGCGATGTCTTTGTCAACTGCCTTGTTGAACCAGACACAGCCATTTAATGTAGAGAAAACTATGAAAACAACGAGAAATTTAGCCATTTTTTTCATAACATCCTCCTTTTTGTCTTGTATAAGCCCCCTTTTTCTTAAAAAATAAGTGACTATAATATTTCAAAGATCATTTATCGCAACGTGGCATGATATAACCAAAGCTATTTTTTGTCAAGAGCTTGTACAAGATGAGTACATAGGTAACACTTTACTAAATTCAATGGGCGTCTGGT
>CAZCMV010000034.1:0-3875 GCA_964500125.1 uncultured Bdellovibrionales bacterium
TTGAATACAGATATTAACATAATTTGTATTGTTAATTTATAAATGGCGTACAACGGCCGCGGCCAGGCGAAGTTTTTTGCAGTGGTATGATACGCCCGAAGGGCCACCACTGCAAAAAATTTGGGTGAGCCGCAGCGAACCGCTTGGGTGCTGTTAAGCGAATGTTAATCTTTATTAATATTATCGCACTCCTTTTCCATAAAGTTTCTGACAATTTCAGGTTTAAAAGATGCGTTTTTCAGGAAGGTATCAATATCGATACTTATAATCTTTTCTGGAGAAGAAACTTTATGAAGTGAACTTCCAAAAAAAATCTTCCGAACCTTGGCAAATGAAAGTGCGGATAAACACATTATGCATGGTTCACATGTACAATATGCTTCACAATTATTTAGATTTTTTGAACCGAGTTTTTGCCCAGCCTCTCTGATAGCATTCATTTCAGCGTGTGCCCCCGCATTATTATCAGCCCGTTGAGTGTTATGAGCTTTAGCGATCACAAGACCATCTTTGATTATGATAACGCCGCATTTTAATGGTTCGGAAGATTTTTTTGCCTCTTTAATGGCTAAAGCCATGATTTCTTTATCCATGCTATTAAAGATTAATTTTGCTTAACGTTCGCGCAATGTGCGAAGTTTGGTTTGCGAGCGGAGGCTGGTAGAATATTCTACCACCAGCCGAAGAGAAGCAAGCCAAATTTGTGTGAGGGGAGTGAAACGACCCGAGCCGCACTTGCGCTGTTATATGATGTACATGTTTTTCCTTTGATTCCTGAAAGGAATTGTCCTTAAAAAGAATCCGATTTTGTTTTCCGTTTTGGGCGAAGGGCAGAGGGGATTAAGGGGTGAATGCCCGTAGCCCAAAACAACTATTTCTGTTTAAGGGAGGGTAAGAGGATAACTAAAGGGGTGAATTGCCTTATGCTAAAAATTCAATTCATTCAAATTGTGACTTTTCCAAATAAATAGTATTATTTTTGTAAAATTTAACAATTAAAATACAATTAAAATGTTGAAAAGAACTTTGATTATAGTATTCGTATCAATCGGTTTGTTGTTTATGTCAGGTTGCAACCTAAAGGTTACCCAGAATCCACAGGAAAATGGAAATTCAGCAGTCACTTCTGTTGATAACACGCAAATTGAACTTCAAAAACCAGTTTTAGCTTCATTTAAACAAACTGGCATCTCAGAAGATGGTAAAAAGATTAATGGTGTTTTTAATTGGACTGGCAATGCCCATCACTATGACTTGATGGTTAGATATCCTGGCGAAATGAAAACTTCTTACGTTAAAGCTCCCATATATGAAACAACCACAACCGATGTTTTTGCCCCTAATGAAAATCCTTATACGTGGTGGATCAGAGCGCATGTTTCAGATGATCCGCTTGGTAGTTTTATAGATAGTGATTTTGGGCAATTTACGGTTTCATTAAAACCTAAAGTGTCACGTGTGACTACTGAGCAAGGAGCAATTTCTTTACAACCGGCGGAATTAATTTCTCCCGCAGAGATAACTTCAAGCTCTCCGGAAAATTGGGTATTAACTTTTTCCTGGATTGGAAATGGGGAAAAATATGATTTAATGATACAATACCCTGGTGATAGTGACTTTAAGATCGCTATTCCGAACTTGTCATCACCATATGATATGGAGATGAATGGTAGCTCTCTTGGTACATATTATTGGAAAATCAGATCGTATGATGCTAAGGGAAATTTTGCCGATAGTGATATTAGAAAATTTGCATTTGGTAATGATTAATTCCTAAGGCCCCTTATACAAAGTAGATAAATATACTGTTTTATAATTTAAGAGATGGTTGATAACGCAGATGAACTAATTAAGCATTTTCCACCAATTGATAATTTAAAAAATAAAACCCCCAAATGGGTAAGTTGGTTTAATCTCCTCTTTATTATTGCAGTTTTAGTTGGACCATTTGTTGTTGCGGATCTTATATATGGATTGAAAGTATATGCACCAGAAAATTGGCAGGCAACCATAAATGATAATCATTTATTAATAGTTGTTCTACTTTACTTTCCAGTATTTGTGCTATTTTTGACGACCTTTAACTACTTACATAAGCACTATTTAACTAGGGAATTGTTTGTAGGAGCGACGGATTATATAGTTGCCTATCATGAAAGTGTGAACTTAAGAAATATCTTAGATATTGATGCGAGAAGGATACCACTGAACACCAAAATGTATATTTTTGTTTATAATAGGCAGCAAGAAGCTGATTTGAAAAAGAGATACTTACATAAATTTAGTAGGGGACGACTGAAAGAAGAACAAATAGCAATTGGTGAAGCAAAAGAGCAGGGAATAGAATTGAATCTCGATCAATATCCGTTAATGAGTCTAAAGAAAGGTGACAATAAAAAGATAGGAAATGTAAACCTGATTAAGGAAATAAGTCTTCCTCATAATGAAGGTAATGTTGATCTTCAACAATTTTTACCAGAGATGCTGAGCTTGAAAAACTTACCGAATAATATATTGACTCCAAGTATAAATGGAGGAATTCTTACTGAAATAGGTATCAGAATCACTGTGTATAGCGAAAACGAGGATATGGCTTTTTTTGAAGTGTTCGTAAATCCGATGGAAACGGCATTTTGTATTGAAGTTTAAGTTTCAATGGAATAACTATGGGGAGGTTCCCTAAATTTTTTATGTTAAGACTGTCTTCCGAAGGCAGACAGATTTTACTTATAAAATAAATGTTTTCGTAGCGGAGCGAAGAAAACTCCATATTTCCCCTCTATAAATAAAAGAAAAACAAAATCGGATTCTTTTTAAAAGCTGGGGCGAAAGCCCCCAAAAGGAAAACATGTATTTCATATAACGCCCGCACCCAGGCGAAGTTTGCAGGCGAACGAGGCAAGTGTACAATATTTTAACACTTGCCGAAAGTGAGCCGGCAAATTTGGGTGAGCCGCAGCGAACCGCCTTGGGTGCTGTTGTGTGAAGGGCGTTTAATTATTGAATAGCGCTCTATTTTAAAATATGCATTTATTCAATAAATATTTTGGCACTTTTTTGATCCAAGTGCCACATCTTGTAGTATTAACAATACTAATCATTAAGGTGTTGAATAGCGTAATCTGCTTCTGCTGCTGTGAACTTGCCGCCATATTTTGAAACAAGTTGGTCACGAATTGCTGCTGGTGACAGGTGCATTGTATCTTGGTAATTTTTTGCTTGAACAAGAGCATTTGCGTTCCAATCGGCTTTTACATTGTCTATGCCATACTGTGCGGCAGCTGCTGAAAACTTACCTCCATATTCTGAAACGAGCTGGTCGTAGACACCTTGTTTGGACATATTCATCGTGTTGGCATACGAAGTGGCCTGACTCAGGGCAGATTTATACTCTGCCGGCACATCCTCAGCCTTTTTTTCTACAAGCTCCTCTGTACTTAATGCTTTTTCTTCAGTTTGCGTTGCGATCAATGCTGGTGAAGAAGTTTTTTCAGTATTGTTGTTTGAAACAATTGTGGAAGTCGTTGGTGCCTTGTATGTGTTTGGTGTGCCACTTTTATTTACATTTCCAATAATTGAAATAATTATTAAAGCAAAAATTACAGTTAATATTTTGTGCTTCATAAACCAATTACGTAGGTCGGAATTACATCGTGGACATTTTGAAGCATCTTTTTGAATATCTTCTTTGCATTTAGGGCATTTCTTGGTTGACAATGGGTTTGGTTGGTTGGGGATTTCCATAAGTTATTGTTTAGGGGTTAAAAAAGTGCCAAAATATCTTTTTATTATACTCCAAAATAAGCCTTTCACACAACGCCCGCAGCTTTGCGAACTTTGGCGAGCGAGTGCGGCTGGTATAATGTTCTCTCACC
>CAZCMV010000035.1:0-3610 GCA_964500125.1 uncultured Bdellovibrionales bacterium
GCGCTTTAACCTTGGGATTCGATGCTCAGGCTAAGGTGGGGGATGTGGTTTGGCAGGGGACTGAAGCTAAAATTGGTTATCAAGGTTTGAGTCCATATGGAAAATATGATCCCTATGACGGGACTTTCTATACTGTTAATCAAACGCAAAAATTGGCTGCCTATGCCAAGGATGATTTCTCGCTTCTATGGGAAAGTGGCGATTATGTGGATATTGAATATGGATATGGATATAACATGAGGGTTTCTAAGGATGCTATATATTTAGTGAGTTACAGAAGTGGATTTTGTGGTTCAGCACTTATTCAAAAAAGAAGCAAAAAAAACGGCGTATTGCTTTGGGAAAAAACTCTTATGCGTGAAGGGGGATATGTGTTTGTGAATGATATATCCGCTACAGAAAGAGGATTGTATTTGAGTTATAGTTCACTTGGTCCGGATTATGGTATTCCCCTGTATGGTTCAGATGGAACTTACAAAATTGATCCTGAAAATGGTGAAAAGATATGGGGTAACGAATTTAGTAGGGGTATTAAAGTATATGATGGTTATGATGAGGATTTTGTTTACGTTTACAATGGTTTTCGGGATGGTTCTATCAGGAGGTTGAATCAAGATACTGGAAATGAGATATGGCAATCGGCTGAAAAATCTTTTGAGCATAATGAGATTAACATTTATGGTGTTGACTATAATACTCATTTCGACAACAAGGGAAATATGTATATTGTCGATATAAGACGCAGAGTTGTAAAGCTTGACGCTGGAGATGGGAATGTTTTGGCGAGATCGCAAATAACAGTGGGCAGTTCTGGAATAAGAATGTTTTATTACAATGGTGATGTATATTTATATACTTGGTATCCACGTGCCACCGAAACGACAATGTTTTCATTGAATGCTAATGATTTGTCTGAGAATTGGAGAATTGGATATGATCCTGATAAAGCAAACAGCTTTAATTATGGATTCGTGCCTTATTATGTTGAAAATAGGGTTTCTCAATATGATGAATACTATACCAGATTTTATGACGCCGTTGCTATGAATATGGAACTTTTTGTTGATAGTTTAACTGAGCCAGGCTTCTTTGTTGATAACACTGGTATATATAAGTTTGATATACAAAGATTAAGTAAAGATAGATATAGCATATTTGCATTTACTAGTTTTCATCATATTCCAACTAAATTATG
This sequence comes from uncultured Bdellovibrionales bacterium, assembly GCA_964500125.1. Lineage (GTDB taxonomy): Bacteria > Patescibacteriota > Minisyncoccia > Moranbacterales > GWC2-37-73 > CAZAFB01. The sequence goes on from CAZCMV010000035.1 coordinate 1,196, forward strand.
CGTTCGAGAGAATGATTGCGTGAAAAGTGCACGATACGTGTCGCAGAACTATTCCGTCGATAAAGGAGTTAATTGGCAAGCGGGACTTCCAGAAATACTTGAACCAGGACAGGATTTTTCTGTTTCTATGGCAATGAGAAATACGGGAAATATGTCTTGGTATAAATTGGGGCTATCTGGTATATCTAGAACGCCAATATTGCTGCGTTCTGAAAAATCTGTGTATCCGGAAAGTGTTGAAGCTGATTGGGCATACACAAACCCTGGAGTATTTTATCCGAAAGATAAACCATTTACAGACAATCCAGCATACTTTAGTACGGATTATGTAAACTTTATTGAAGGAGACACTATTAATATCTGGATTAACTCTAGGTCCAAATCAATCGGTCCTTGGCGTTCTCTTATCACCGACATTCCTTTTGATAATCCTGTGGTTGATCCCGGCGAAACCGTTACGTTCACTCAAAACTTCACTGCTCCGACAATTTCCGGATGCTATGAATTCGAAAGCTGGCAAATGAGCGCCAAGCGTTCCGACAGTGTAGGAGGCATCGAATGGTTTGGCGACAAAACCCCGAAAGAAACAATTGCCGTGGGTGTCGATCCTGCAACTTGCAAAATCCCTACGGATTGTACCCCTGATTATCGTTGCACATCTATACCAACTTCTGAAAAATGTGACAACACAAATTGTGATAAAACCATAACCACCAAAAGATCAATCTGCTATGACAGGGAAAAATGTTCAGGAGGAGACGGAGTAGTTTCAAAAGAGGTTTGCCAAGAAAAAAACAAACCTTGCCCAAACGATGTTACAGAAGTATGTTCATGTCCCAAAACCTCCAAAGGAATCTTTCGGGAAGTAGCGCCATAAGAGATAAATTCTTGTAATGAAATCTTATGCTTATCTCTTAATTCAGCGTTTTTGGCAAAGAAGGAGGCAATGCAAAAAAATGGAGGAGAGATGATTAATTCTAATTGCCAGCAATAATGTCCACATTGACATCCCCCTACTAAGATATAGAATTAAAACATAATCAAAACCTTTATACAAACATGAAAACAAAAAGTATCCTCATAGCATGTGTCATGGCATTCTGCTTAGCCACAGGTGCAAATGCACAAGAAACACAACAAACCGAAGCTGTTACGGTAGCTACAGTCAATATCTACAATGCTGCTCTTGCCAACCAATCTCCCAACGGAGAACTGACTATTGATTTTGAACTTAACAACAGAGAAGGAATCCAATCCAACATCAAATATGCCGTAAACCTCATCCAACAAACAGAAGACAAAAGTATCCTTATGGACCAAAGGGTTTATGACGAACAAATAACCTTAGGACAAGAAGAAACCAAAGAAAAGAAAATTTACTACACACCACCAGCTTTCCTCAAAGGAATGTATAAGCTGATGATTGAAGCACGAAGCAGCGAAGGCCTCATCTTAGGAATGGCCTATGCCGGAGACGTCTTACTTGGTGGTACCGGACAAAATGTCACCATCTATCAAGATACTTGCCACATCACTATAGACAAAGAAGAAAAACTCTACGCCCTAAGTCAAGGAGTAGACATAACACCTGAAGAAAAAATCTTCCTTAACTGTCAAATTCAAAACAACTTTCCTCAAGACATAACTGTAGTTCCAACATTCACTACATTTTATCGCTCAACCTTTGGTCAAAATCTCGGTCAAAAATCACTTGAAGCAATCACCCTTAAAAAAGGAGAAAAAACCCAAAAATCAATCGAAATTCCAACCCAAACAGATCCCCAAGCTTATGACGCAGTTTTGGTTTTCAAAGACCAAAACAAAAACATAATTTCTGAAAAAGTAACCGCCCATTACGTCATTGCCGGACAATCCGCAACTATTCAAAATGTCCAATTTGACAAAAACTCCTACGAAAAAAATGAAGCTGCTAAACTTTCTTTCTTCTACACCGGCTCGGCAAACAATTTCCCTGATTCACGCCTAGGTCAAATCGAAGACAATCTCAGTGTAGAAATCAACATAACAGATCAAGAAGACAAAGCTTGCGCTAAGACTTTCACTCAGCAACTAGGAGAAGAATCTTTCCAAAAGTTCGACATCAAAATGGAAAACACCTGCCAAAGTCCCAAAGCTGACGTAGTCATTAAAGACAAAGATGGAAAGATTCTGGCTCAAAGTCAATTCGGAACTTCTCAAGAAGATAAACAAGCTTCTCCAATTCAAGAAGAGACAAGAACTGATTTTGGAGCAGGAGCCAAAGCAGCCCTTATTGCAGCAGCTGTGCTTGCTTTTGTTGCTTTAGCTGGAGTGTTTTTCAAAAAAAGCAAGAAAAGCAGAAAAGCAATGATTTGGCTGTTTGCTTTTGTGCTTACTGGACTTGCGATGGGAGAGGGAGCGAAGGGGGATACGTTT
>CAZCMV010000036.1:0-3426 GCA_964500125.1 uncultured Bdellovibrionales bacterium
CATCAATCTAATACTCTTTCTCAGCTCCTTCTTCCGCAAATTACCAAAGGAGAAAGAAGTCTTCCTGATGCCGGATTGGATCTCTACTCGGTATTCTCCAGGACTCAAGATAGCTGCAAATACTCCTTTTTCATTTGTCTGAGTTCTCATAGCCAAGGATCCTTTTTCCAGATCGAATATTTTTACGGAAGCAAAAGGAATCCCCCTACCCTTGGAATCAATGACTTTGGAACCTTTCAGGGTTGGGAATACGAAAGTATTGATAAAGAAATTGAGTGCAAAAATTGAAAATACCGCTAAGTTAAGCACTCCTTGATTTAGAACAAGAGCAAAGGCACTCACGATAAAGCCGGCCCAGAAAACAGCATGCATAATTACGGATTTGGACAGGAATTCTTTCCTTAGGGTTTTTTCTTCCAGACTCATTGGGATGTTTACGCTAACAATGCCGTCTTGAGTAAGTTCCAGTTTGTCGTTTCGGTCGTATGACTGTCCATAGTAGGTATGGAAGGAATCACTGTGAATATTGTCCAAAGAAACATAGCCGTTTTTAAAAGATTCCAGGGTATATGTTCCAGCTTTGGCATTGAAGAAATATGAGCCGTTCTGATCAGTGGTCTTCACTTCTTTAACTTTACCATCGCTTCCGATTATGGATACCAGAGCGTTAGCTATCGGTTCGCCGTTTTCAGCGTCATAGACTATGCCCCATTTCCTGCCTTTTCTGATTGATATTGAAGCAAAAGCTCTAGTTAAGCCCAAGATATTAGGTAGAAGAGGAACAGCAGCAGCGGCAGCGGCGGTAGTGGCAACCACATTGGCGATTCGTTTGGCTTCTTCTCTTTCCTGAGGATCATCTGAAACTATTGCAGTTAACAAATTATCCACAAAAGAACTAGCTTTAGCTAATTTGGAAGCATTATCTGTTTCCTCTTCTTCGTCATTTTCTTCTTCCTCGTTTCCCTCATTTGTTTCCTCCTCTTCTTCCTTTTGCAATTCCTGCGTTGGAGCGATTGCAACTTCCTGAATTTGGGTTTGCTCGAAAGGTTGGGATGATATTCCCATTTCACCCATTATCGCCCAGTAACCTTCCATGTCTTGCGTGTTAAAATCATATACCCGATAATCAGAGCTTTCTTCATCGGAATATTCCATAGAGAAAACATCCCCTTCATTTAAGTTGATGGCCACAATGTTGCTGATGTTTTTTTCTGTAAGCCAAGCTTTAGCTATTCTCAGATATATTCTTCCTTCTTCTATGGAGCCTGTAGCTAAATCACTTTCTACTTTGAAATACTTGTAAGCGTCATATTTGGTTTCATCGGAGTAAGCTTCGGGTAAATCATATGAATCTGGTTTTTTGGAGTAATGACTGAAATCAAGTTTGCCTGAGAGTTCTTCGTCGCCTGATTTAAGATTCACCATATATATGTCGGTGTTTCCACTCTTGCTGCGATCTATCTTTTCTGAATCAACATTATCGGAAGGATTGAGACAAAATTCCAAACCGAAAGAATCAGAATTCCAGGTAGAGAGAGTTATCTGATTGGAGCAAGTTACCGGGTTTTCCATTGATCCTTCGATTGTCTGATGGAAAATACCGTCATCTGTGCCTTCAGTATCTTTTTCAACGTAAGCGTTTTCAATAAGCGCTCTAACCAGATCAGTGCCGGCTATAAGAGGTACGTAAGACAATTCATATTTACCGCTGCTTGTATTGAAAGACATCGCGGTTTTTTCCAAAGAATTGGCTCCGGATATTTGTACAAAGAAATCATCTCCGGATTCGGTGCGGGAATTGCCGTATTGATCTTTTAGGGTAAGCGTTACAAGTACCGGGGAATTTACCTTCTGAGGATTAGGTGAAGCGGAAAGAATCGATTGTTTAACGCTTGCAACATTAGGACTGATTATGATGTCCAAATCATTAAGCTGATTTTCCAAAGTGGAAATGACTCCGTCGGTTACTTCAATTTCAGCTTGCTCGGCGGTATAGAGAGCGAGCTGACAAACAGCGACTCCGGAAACAAATTCTATGTCCATAGGTAAACCAAATTCAATGTCGTCATCGTTTACATCGCGGCAAGTCGCCTTCTCACCCGTAGGAGCTATGGAAGCGCCACTTAGCGTTACCGCTTTTATGCCAGTGTATCCGGTAGCGATGTTGCCATGGATATCACGGGCAATGATACTTAAATCTTGTGTTTCTCCAGCTATTTGCGTATTGTTTCCACTTAGTGCTAAAGATGCGGCCACATCCGGAGCGGCTATTCCATCCAATGTGTCGTTTCTAACACTTGTGCTGTCAACCGAATCTTCCCAATCCGTCGCCAAAAGCGTGAATGATCCTGATTTGGTGTCGTGATAGTAGAAGGAGGCGTAGTTAAGACCTTTAGGTATTACCAGTTCGATATCCTCATCCCAATCCGTTCCGTCAGCTGAGAAGGTTCCCTTACTGGAGGAAGAAGTTATTCTGATTCTGAAACCTTCATCATCAGAAACATTAAATGGATCGTCATCCCCGTTTTGCAACTGCACGGTAATTAGTTGTGACTGTTTGTCACTTTCTATGGAAAGGGCGCTGCTTGGTTCAATAAATTTCAATCTTTCCAATGTTCCTGCCGGAGGAATGGTTACGGTAATATCTTCTTGTTGTCCGGTATGTCCCTGATTGTCTTTGGCAACCACCTTTTTCTCTCCGTTGTACAAAAATGCCACTGCGTTGGTAAATGTCTTGATACCACGATCAATGTCCGGCTGGAAAGTGTAGGGCATCTCGGGCAGGATTGCCGTTTCTTCGGTATCCGTACTGTCATATGCTTTCACTTCAGTCAGGGTGCCGTCGTAAGTTTCTATCACATATCCCTCGCTATCCAAAATTCTCACCACCATCGAATTGGGACTACCTTGATACTGCGGATCAGAAATATTGGTCACATGCAAACGATCAACTACTTGCTCGTTAATGATTTGCTGCTGGGTAGCATTGGTTAGACCAGTGTCATCTGCAAGAGGTAGCGAATCGGCGGCAGTAATTGTTGGGGTTCCAAAGATTGGATCTCTGTAGAAAAAGTCGGCACTGTCTTCTCCAGCATGCACGATCACACCGTTAACGCCCCAGACTGATCCATCGGTACTGAACATAGCTCTTGGAGATGTTGAACGCAAATAGAGCAAAGTATCGCTTGGAGCAATAGTAGGGATATCAAACTGGTTTCGCAACTGCACAGTCATCTGAGCAGATTCATGGTTGGCGGTAACGGTTTGCGGACTGGTGATAAATATTATCTTAGTAGGACTTCCGGGAACCACGTCTACATATCCCGTAGCATTGGTTAGACCGGTATCTGGATCTTCTATAGGCAAAGAAACATCGGAAACTGAAAGCAAAGGTGAACCGACTTGGGTATCGCGGTAATATATGGT
>CAZCMV010000037.1:0-1542 GCA_964500125.1 uncultured Bdellovibrionales bacterium
CATTTCAACCACTTACGTCGTATACTGTTGTATCTAGTATTGACAAGTTTCCTCTTTAGTGTTACCTATACGTTACCTATGGATTGAAAAAGTTACCTTGGAAGACAACAGGGGGCCGCGCCGTGAAGAAACGAAAACTGACGAAATCCGTGATAGACAGTTTACCCTTTACGGAAAAAGGGAAACAGGTTGATTACTGGGATTCGGAATTGAAGGGGTTTGGTATCCGGGTGTCATCGACGGTAAAGAGCTTCTTTGTTATGAAGCGTGTCAGGGGGAAACTCACGCGGGTTACTATCGACAAGTACGGAGTCATTACCGCCAGCCAGGCAAGAGAACGAGCCATAAAGGCCCTTGCCGAACTGGGTAGCGGTATAGACGTCAACCGGGAGAAGGCAAAGGAACGGTTTCGAGGTATCACCCTTGAGAAAGCAACCGTCCTTTACCTTGAAGAAAGGAACCTGAAGGAAGGAACGATAACATTTTACAAGACAATGGTGGATGTTCACCTGAAGGCATGGAAGAACAAGCCCCTGAAATCCATCACCGATGATATGGTAAAGGCCATGCACAGAAAACTATCCAAGAGTGCCGGGGAAGTCACGGCCAATAATGCTATGAAAACCCTACGGGCGATTTATGGTTATGCAGCTACCGAGGCAAAAGGCGACTTACCGGACAATCCGACAAGAATACTATCTTCACAGAAGTCTTGGAACAAGGTTGAACCAAGGAAGTCTCGCCTACAGGATTACGAACTGCCCACATGGTATGAGGCTGTCATCGAACTAAACAACCCGGTTATCCGGGATTTCCTTCTGTTCACGTTATACAATGGCCTAAGAAAGAATGAAGCCCTAAAGCTCAAGTGGGGTAATGTTGATTTCAGGGGCCGCACATTCACCATCATAGACCCGAAGAACGGCAAAGATCACACCCTACCCTTTACGACCTACACAGAATCAATCCTTACCGGACGGTACGCGATTCGGGAAAACGACTTTGTATTTCCAGGCATCGGCAAGACGGGACACCTTACCGAGCCAAGAAGGCAGATTGAAAGGATTGGCTCAATGACTGGGGCAAGGTTCATGCCGCATGACTTACGCCGAACCTTTGCTTGTGTGGCGCAAAGGATAGTGACCTATCCAGAGTTAAAGCGTTTGATGAACCACACACCCGAAAAGACTGACGTTACGCAAGACTATCTAAGTATTTCCGTTGATGAACTCCGTGAACCGATGCAAAAGGTATCAGATACATTCATGATTGCAACAAGGGCATGGTCGCCATTCCAGCCGGGAGAGATAAAGGCACAACCAGAGCCGGAAAAGGTAATCAGCCTGGAAGAACGGCGCAAGCGAAGGGCCGCATAGGCGAGGGGATGAATGATGTTTGCTATTGAGGTTACAAAGGTTGATTACCGTTCAGGTGAAACCCGCACATGGCGAGACACAAAGAAATACCGCACTCTTACCGGCGCACAGAAAGCCGCTCAACGCTGGAACAATATCTACCAACCTCCGGGAAGTCCCAGACTTA
>CAZCMV010000037.1:1552-3285 GCA_964500125.1 uncultured Bdellovibrionales bacterium
TTTAGTATGTAATCTTTCAGCACATTGTTTGCCCATTTACGAAACTCCACACCTCGCTTTGATTTCACTCGGTACCCCACTGATATTATTGTATCAAGGCTGTATAATGCTACCGGTTTATCCGAATTTGCAAAGTGCAAAAAATGCACATTGGCCGGACACGAAAACGCAGCCACAGGGCAAAGCAGCACGACGCCAAAGGGGAAGCGGAACATCGGGACAGCCAGGGCCGGTACACCTGGAAGCCGGGAGCGGGACGGCCAGGGAGCATCGAGGGAGGGAAGCGGGACGAAGCAAAAAATATTACCTGTTGACTTTGTACTAAAAAAAGGTACAACATGAAATGGCGCGTAACCATCCACAAGGCCGTTGAGAAACGGCTTGCCAAGTTGCCGGGCAAGGTTCTGGACGCACTGTCCCGCCTCCTTGCCGATATTGAAATTTCGGGTCCGGTCCGGGGAAATTGGCCGAACTACTCAAAACTGGTGGATGGTCGTCACCATTGCCACCTGAAAAAGGGGAACCCGACATACGTTGCCGTGTGGAGCGAGGACAAGGAAACGATAACCGTGGAGGTAGTATATGTTGGAACGCACGAAAAAGCGCCTTACTGAAGAGATGATAACGATTCGCTTGCGCGTTCATCGTTCCAATGCAGATCGCATCAAGCGTTTTGTGGAGAGTATCGAGGCCGATAAACCGAGTGAGTCCCGTTCCTGGCGTGAGGTGTTGGGCGAGTTGCGCCCGGATGATACCTTCCCCGCCGCGATTCTTCGCGGTTCCCGCGTGAAGGAAGAGTTGACGCAGGTGCAGCTTTCGGTAATGACCGGCATTCCCCGCCGTCATGTCAGCGAGATGGAAACGGGAAAACGTCCAATAGGGAAAGAAAGCGCCAAGAAACTTGCAAAGGCGCTGAGTTGTGACTATCGGGTGTTTCTGTAGAGTCTCTGGAAAGAACTGAATGCCTTTTGTCCCACTTTTATCCCCTTTTGTCCCAAAGGCAGGGGACAAAAGTATATCCACTAAATCAAGCACTTACACGGCAAAAATGGCTTTTGTCCCTAAATCCCTTTTGTCCCCTAGGTTAAAATTGAGAGTTGAAAAGCGGACACCTGAAAGACCAGGGCCGGAAGCTGGACGGCAGGGAGGCCGGGACACCTGGAAGCCGGGAGCGGGACGGCCAGGGCCGGGAGAAGTTCGAGGGCTTTCCTTCTGGCGGGTAGACTCTCGATGGTATCACCAGAACCGGGAGAACAGCCGCGACAAGGGCCGGACACCCCGAAGGGATACCAAGACAAGGGCCGGACACGAAAACGCAGCCACAGGGCAAAGCAGCACGCCGCCAAAGGGTAAGCGGAACATCGGGACACATGGACGGCCAGGGCCGGGACACCTGGAAGGGATAAGAATTGATAACAAAACCTAGCATTCCCTAGCATTCACGCAAACATATGAATATATGAATAATCAAATGTGATTACCTAGAAAAACTTGAAAGAATATCCAGGGGAGGAATTTGACCGCCGTTCCCGAGATGGCGTAAAAGTCAAACACTGTAAGTATTTGTATATATAGTATAATATGTTTATTCATATATATGGAATATATATAATATAGAATATATAATATCAGTAACTTACAGTGATTATGAAAGAATACAAAGGAACAAAGGAAAAGGTTCGAGGGCTTTCCTTCTGGCGGGTATCAAGGCTGATGGATAGAGGCGGAAGCCG
>CAZCMV010000038.1:0-3191 GCA_964500125.1 uncultured Bdellovibrionales bacterium
GATGTACGTCTCCGGGAACAGTCTTTTGGAAATATATTACCTTTTGAGAATAGCCAGCATCTATCTCAGTGGAACTGATTGAAGAACTTGAAGAAGCGCTAGCATAAAAACGTCCCTGGGCGTGGTCACTGAAAAGATTGATCAGCGCATCTTGATTAGTTCTTACAAGCAAATCGGTATTTGTTTTGAGCGATATGGTTAGAGCGATGCGATCGGTAGTGTTGATTGCGGATTTTCCCGCTACGGATATTTTTTCAATGTTGCCATTTTCAACGGTTTGCTGTTGGGTGGCACTTGTAAGACCATCTCCCGAAATGGTAATGATCGGGTTGCCTGCCGCAGAGTCGCGGTATTTGAAAGACTTGATTGTCTCGTTTTGGGCAAAAGTGATATTGATCGAACTTACCCAACTATCGCTTGAACTGTCGTAAAATTGTCCTGTTGCGCTGTTGGAAGCAATCGTTGCCGTAATTTCCCTGTTAGCTTTGACATAGTTATTGCTGTTATCCGCTAAAAAGAAATTGAAAGTTGCTTCATTATCAATTATGAATGTTTGTGCGCCACCTTGGAAAAGATATTTGGTAGGAATAATTTCCTGCACCGGAGCATCGATTACATTAACGTTTTGAGTGGCGGTATTAAACTGCGATATCACTTCAATTTGGTGGACTCCGGAAACAAAATCCTTGTAGTAGAAATTGGCGCGTGATTGTCCCGCTGCGATTGTTACTGTTAAGGCAGGGTTCCATGGACTTTGGGTGCGAGAGAATTCTGCTTGAGTACTGTCTGAATAAAGGGTGATGTCTTCGTTTGTTCCCACTGCTGCTTCGTTACCGAATTGATCGCGGCTGATCAGTGTATACACTGCAGATACGTTTTCTTTTACAATAGTCTGCTCACTTGCAGCAAACGTAACATTGGTTGCATTTGCGGCAGCAACACTGTGTGATACTTCCGCATAATTCAATCCTGTACCTTGAACTGTAAGTAGGTGCGTTCCGGAAGCGGTTGGTTTGTAATAGAAAGAGGTTTGCGCTTGACCGGCTTCAATTACAGCCGAAACGAAAGAACCATCGAAAGATGCGCCGGCATCCGCCCCGAATGTTCCCGCCCGGGAAGTTGCAAAATTGATTGTTGTCGGTGCAGTAGCATTAACCCTTACTCCGTGGGAATTGCGCAATTCAACTGTAAATGGTCCGGAAACATTCCCCGCTATTGAATTGGCAACGCTCTGAATAAAAGCGATTGAGTACGGACTTCCCCAATTTACCGTCAGTTGTTGATTATCCTGAGCGAGTCCACTTGTCTGCACGGAAATATCGTAAGTCTGCTGTTCATATGACCTGGCATTAAATGAAACATTGGTCGCTCCGCTCGCTATGGCGACAGAATTTGTCGCATTGTTTTCTTGGTCATAGAATGTGAGCCCTGCATTATCTGCTGCCAAATCAACCGTGGTATTTGAAGTAGCGTTGGCTATGTTTCCATATTGATCTTTCAGATAAATCCTGATCGGACCTGCCATTGTTCCAGCTTCTACAGAAAATGGAGCGGAAGTGATATCCAGAGCCACCGGCACCCCGGCGGTTACGTTTGCAACCAATTGCGCATTGGCGATACCATTGTCTTGGGAAGCAGTCGCGTCATCACCGATGGTCAAAATGTGACTTCCCGCCTGAGTATCTTTGTAATAAATCGTCAAAGCATCACTTCCGGCCACCATGATCATTTGGGTAAGCGCGCTCCAGCCGCCACCAGGATTGAGGGAAAATTCTTTCGTAGCTGCGGTTGAATCGGTGTGGAAATATATGGTGGTGTTGGTTGCAAGCGGCGTCTTTACCCCGTATGCATTGCGACTTTCGATTTGAATCGCTTGTGACTCTTCCCCTGCTCCCATGGAAACAGGATTTGCGGAAACAAGCGCAAGTCTGGTAGCGTTTCCAACGGAAATATCTATTGTTTGAGTTGCATCAACAATACCGGTGTTTCCATCAGGAGATACGGAGTTGTCGGAGGTAGTTATGGAAACACTGCCCGTGTTCTCATCCTGTCTGGTTGAAAAAGTGACAGTAGACGTTCCCGCTTCCATGATTACCGAAGATGTTTCAGTAAATGGCGAGGAACTTTCGGAGAATTTGGTATTAGCGTCATTACTGTAAAGATAAATTTCTTGATTCTGAGTTGCAACTGCAACATTGCCGTATTGATCGTAAGCTTGAATAGTAATATCAGGAGAAGCCTGTCCCACGATCAGTCCAGACGGAACACCTACCATTGAATATCTGGCAATTTGTCCGGAAGTCACATTAACATTTGCCGAATCATCAACCAAGCCCGTGGCGCCGTTGGCAGGATCAGTATCGGAAACCGTAATGGTATCAGTAAGCGCACTGGTGTTGCGATAATATATGACAAGGCTGCTTTGTCCTGAGATAAGAGTCTGGTTGTAAGTTGAAACCCAACTGTCCGTACCGTTTAGTGAAAACTCTCCGCCCGTAGCGCTTGTAAGGTACACCGGTTGATCATTGAAGGTACTTACGGTGTTTCCCACCACATCTTTAAGGATAACATTTATCGGTCCTGCAACTACCCCAGCTTCCAAGGTAGCAGGTACGCCGCTAAGTTCGAAGCTCGCAGGAGCGCCTGCGGTTACAGAAATATCCTGGGTTACGTTAGTCAAACCAAAATCTTCCCCTGCAGTAGCATCGTCGCCAATAGAAAGAACATAGTCTCCTAGGGCAGAGTCTTTGAAATATATGTTTTTAGAGGTAACTCCTGCAGGAATGGTTGCAGTCAGGGTTCCATTTACCCAATTATTACCGTCAATAGAAAGTTGTCCGGTTGCTGATGTGTGCGAAATGTATATTGTAGTGTCGGTCGATCTGGCCGCCTGATTATTATTAACGTCTTGTAATTGAATTGTAATCGGGCTACTGGTTGAACTTACGGGAACATATTGGCGAGGCGTTGTAATCACAATTTTACTTGGCGTTCCAAAGAGCGGTTCATCTACCGTTATGTCGGTTTGCGTTCCGGTGATATCAGCGTCGGTTACGTCGGTCACATTAACAGCCCATTCTCCTTGGGTCATCATGGTTACACCGTTGACAAATGTATGTGCTCCTAACATTGCTTCCGTGAAAGTGAAGTTTGCCGGCAAAATGGCGGCGGCATCAGTTGAAGCGAAATGC
>CAZCMV010000039.1:0-2959 GCA_964500125.1 uncultured Bdellovibrionales bacterium
TCGCTTAAATCCTACCACTTCTATTGTTATCCACCACACTGTTTAGTATAGAGCCGCGCATGCTTGACTTGGAGCAAAAAATGCTGTATAATGGTAATATAGCAATGGGAAACGGGTGACCATCACCCGTTTTTTCGTTGGTAAATAATAAAAATTCCGCAATTGCGCCAGATGACGCATTATGTGGCAAAAACAAAAAAATGGAAGAAGTAACCAAATGTCCTCATTGTGAGGCAAAAAAAGCAAAGGAGGTCGAAAACGAAGAATTCAGTTTTGCTCTTTTGGTTTCATTAATACCTCTTATGGTCTTTACTTTGTTTGGCCAAATTGGTTTGTTTTAAAAAATGAATATAATTTTTTTGCTTCGTCCTATGTACGTTGCAAATCCGCACTATCTGCAGCTCTTCTAAGTGAAGCATTGCAGGTGGACGAATGCGGGGCACATGAATCTATTCTTTGAAGTTGCTCAACCAAAAACCACCTCGCGGTGGTTTTTATAATGGGAAAATTTTGAAAAATTTATGCTCGCGATACGTACTCGCCCTTTTCTGTGTTGATGATAATTTTGTCGCCTTGATTTACAAAAAGGGGAGCAGAAACTTTGAGACCTGTTTCTAAAACAATAATCTTTCCTCCAGTTCCGGCGGTGTCCCCTTTGATTCCCGGTGGCGCTTCTACTACCTCTAAGGTTACTTTGATTGGCAACTCAATATTTACTGGTGTGTCGTTGAAGTTGAGCACGGTAACTTCCATTCCCTCCAGGAGATAGAATTTACCATTGCCAATAATTTCTTCACTCAAAGAGAATTGTTCGTAAGAGGTATTGTCCATGAAATAGAACGCATCTCCTTCGCAATAGAGAAATTGTGCTTTTGATTTGGACATATCAGCCTCATCGACTTTATCTGCACCTTGAAATGTCTTATCTAAAACAGTTCCAGTTAACAAATTTTTTAACTTGGTGCGCAGAACCGCACCAGCTCGTCCGGTTTTGGAATGTTCATGTGTGAGTACAAAATACGGTTGATCATCCAAAAGAATGTTTTTTCCGGATTTTATTTCGTTTATTCCTAACATGATTCATTTAAACATTTAATCATTTAAACATTTAAGCAAATTTTTTTAAAAAAGTGCCTTGTCTATATGTTTGGATGTTTGTATGCTTAGATGATTTATTTAACAACGAAAGGCACCAAAGCCATTACGCGAGCACGTTTAATTGCTTGTGCCAACATCCTTTGATGTCTGGTGCAGGTACCATGACGCTTTGGCGGATATATTTTTCCTTGTGAATTGGTGAAACGGCGGATCAGATAAGCATCTTTGTAGTCTATCTTTTCCATCTTCTGCTGGCAGAAGTAACAGTTTTTCTTTTCCATAATTACAATTATTAAATAATTAACGCGTTAACGAATTAACGGGTTAAAATAATAACTCTTTAACTCGCAAAACTCGTTAATTGATAAATTTATTAGAAGGGCACATCCTCGATTCTTACCTCATCTTGTTCTTCGTCAAGGTTTATGGTTGGGATTTCTAGTTCAGTTGGAGTGGTGGTCGGTTGGGATGATGCATTAGTTTGAGGTGCAGTAGCTGCTGGTGTTGTCGAACGAGGGGCTCCTGCTCCCTGGGGTTTGTTGCCGAATTGAAAACTCTCAGCCACGACTTCTGTGATGCGCTTTTCAACACCATCTTTCCCTGTGTATGATCTGTTTTCCAAGCGACCTTCGAAATATGCTTCTTGGCCCTTGACTAGATATTGTCCAGCTATTTCTGCGCTGCGACCCCAAAGAATGATGTTGTGAAAATCGGTTTTCTCTTGTTTTTGACCGCCTTTATCAGTCCAAAAGCGATTTGTGGCCAAGCTAATAGTTGCTACTGTTTGACCTGTCTGCGTGGTACGAAGTTCAACGTCGCGCGTTAAGCGCCCTACGAGGATTACTTTGTTCACGTTCATAATTTTTGATGCGAATGTATGCGTATTTTTATTCGAATTAATTCGAATTTTGATTCGCGAATATTCGCATTAGATATTTAATATCTCTTCGAGTTGTTTGTCGATGTCTTTTTCTTGTTGCTTTTCTTTTTTCTCGACTTCTTTTTGAACTGTAACAAGTTCTTGTTCGATATTCTCTTTAGACGTTTCTTCTTTTGGCTCAGCAGCAATTTCTTCTTTTTTGGCAACTTCTTTTACTGGAGCTGTCTCTTTCTTTTCAAAACGAGGTTTTGAAAAACTTTTCTTTTCGCGGCGATCATCTCTGCGCGGCTCTTGTTTTCTTTGTTGCTGTTGGATTTGTTGCGCTTCAATTAAAGATTCAATAGAAGGCAACTCATCGGTCTTTACGAAGATAAAACGCAATACATCGTTGTTAAGGGTGAGTTTGCGGGAAAGAACAGAAATAGGATCAACTTGGCTACTTTCTTCTGTTTGTTCCCAAATATCACGCTCAGGAAGATCGAAACGACGGGCGACATAGGTGCCGCGTCTCTGGTGTTTAATTTCATAGGCAAACTTTCTTTTGGAAATATATTCCGGGTCGACTAAAGTTGCGCCAGCCTCGGTAAGCATAGTTTCCACGTCAGTCTTAATTTTGTCGAGGTTCGCTTCTTGGCGTTCTCCGACTAGATATAACAGTTCGTACTGCATAATAATTATACAATTATTTATTAACGGATTAACGAGTTCACGAGTTTAAAATATAAACTCGTTAACACGTTAACTCGCTAATTTTGGTAATTTCTCATGGTAAAAAACAAAAACCTCCATTAAAGAAAGCCACGCCTCGGGAGGTTATTTCGACCTATCCTTTGTTTAAGCCAAAAATGGGCAATAAAAGGCGGATCGAGCAGGGTCTTTCTTGATTGTTTTTGCAGTTTAACAGAATATTTGATATTTGGCAATAGTCTGTACAAGATGAGTACATAGGTAACACTTTACTAAATTCAATGGGCGTCTGGT
>CAZCMV010000040.1:0-2778 GCA_964500125.1 uncultured Bdellovibrionales bacterium
CGAAAAGGTATTTTTTTTTCTGTTTCCCAAATTACGATCCCGCCAATAGGATAACTACGAAAAAGTGAATCTAACAAAAGACAGATATAAGCTTCGGATTCGTATCGTTGGCCCCAGACATATTGCCGTTGTACTTGAGGCAGATACCAACCATTGTTTAAGCAATTTATCCTCTCCATTGCGTCTCTAACGGAAATCCCAGAATACGACATCTAAGTGTCTCCTTAAATAATTTTTCTTAATTATAAGCACCCAAGAACGACAGAGCATGACATACTAATTGTTTCTCTGATAGCCGCGAGTGGTAAAATTTGGGTCGAACGACGGTCGTGAGCGGAAAAACGAGACGGGCGCGGGTGTTGCGTAAGCAAGACCCGTGATCCGGCCGGTTTTTCCGCCTCGACGCAAATGTTAGACTTGCGTAGTTGTGATCGAATTTTTTGCATTTTATTGTCTTAATTTTGTCCTAAATCTGCCCTAAATTGGTCCTGATTTGTCTTGAAAAAAGCTGTCTAACACATTTATGATCGACCTGCCACGCCTGAAAGCGGTTGACAATGGACTTGCCATTTACACCCTCCCCAAGCCAGAGACAAGCAAAACGCCGCTAACAGCCGCAGCGCACCCGCCGCTGAGTGCAGCCATACCCACTCCTTTAATTTTTCAAGCTCTTGACCAGGACCAGAATTCTAAAATATTTTTGCCCTCAAGATTTCGTTTTCTAAAATTATTCATACATTCTCACAAGAATTTCGTAAGCTTCTTGGAGTTTTTGAAATTTAGATGTGGCAAATTTTTGTATTTCAGGATCCATTCCCGCTAATTTGTCCGGGTGCATCGTTTTTGCTTTTTCTTTGAAAGCTCGCTTAATGTCTCCAAGTGAGGCGCCTGGCGTAACCCCAAGCATGCTAAATAGGTCATTAAAAGAGTTAGAAATGCTTATCTTCATTTCTTCGATCTTTGAGTTTGGAATCTCAAAAGCGTTTCCGATTCTGAATACCATTCTGTTTTCATCAACGGAAAGTTGGCCATCTGAGAGACAAATGAGCATACAGTTAAACAAAATTTCCTCTCGAATCTCTGGATTCAAGCTTGTATTTAAATAGGATTCTACGTCCTCCAAAATGATTTTTCGTTTAAGGGCTTGTTTAAGATATTCTTTTATTGAAGCAATTTTAGGAGCATCATTCTGAAAGGCAGAATTAAAAAATTTCTTTACAACTCGAACTTCTTCGGCAGCAACATAATTATCCAGGTTAATTACCAAGGCAAAAAGATCAATAATAAACAATGTTGTTAAATCTAGATTAAGAAACAGAGATGAAAAAATCTTTTCTTGGTAATTTTCAGAAATACCTAAGGCCGAACAAGCGATTTTTAACCTTGAGATTTCTTCGTTGTTTGGCATGACATCTGCGGAAGCTAGGGCTGCTAAGAAAGCCACAAAGTCAAGCCTTGCCTGAAGATTAAACTTTTGTTGAATAGTTTCTCCCGATTTACAAATGACATCATGGATTTGAGATTGGCTAGAAGATGATATTGAATTTACCATTTCATGGAATTGATTCAGCAAGGGTTGCCTATTTTGTGCTTCGTTTTCTGAAAGAAAAAAAGTCGCTACAAGGCTTTCTTCTTTTGTGTGGTCACCTTTGCAACTGGCCTGAGAAATGTACCCCATAAAAAAAAGAGTTTCGGCAAAGGGGAACGCATTTGGATCCTCTGTTTGTTGAGATGACACAGACTCTCGAGAATCATTCCCATAAATAAAATATTCTGTTGAATAATGTTGAACGGAGAGAGCTGTTTTATCGGAATCTCTAAAAAGGATTGTTCTAATAACCACTGGAAGAGATTCTCTCTCTCTTCTAGTCCTTACTTTTAAAACGCCATAAGGAACAAATATGACAGTTGAAAATGAGTTCTCAGAATTTACTCCCAAAATGCCTGTGCTAACAACTTCCTCAGATCCAAAAACTGCCCCACCATTAGCCATTGCAAACTCGGGGTATAAAGATGAAAGCAATTTGCCTTTTTTATTGAAGAACAAACATAATACAACAAATTTTTCAGACCGGGAAAAGATCGAACTTTCAAGCTTATAAGAGCATTTTAAAGTTACCGCCATACCTCTTATGCCATTTATAAACTGGCCGTGGTCAACGAAACACTCTTGAATTGAACCTTCTAGAGAATTGGAATTTTCGAAAACAACTTCTTCGCTTCCTGTTTGATTATATTCTTCTTCATTAACGGTTGAGCCAAGAATACCTCCCAAAACAGCCCCGGCTGGCCCTCCAACAAGGCCTCCAATTATCGCTCCCCAAAATCCGAATCCAGAACCCATTTTGCACCTCCGGGTAAAATTTACTCTAATTAACTTGTTATGAACAATAATTGCGAATATTACCTTAGCCTAACACGTATTAGAATTACGTAGTTTTATCAATTTTGCCCTAAATTGTCTTTTAAAAAGGCTGTCTAGGCGGCTCATGAGAGATTTCAGGCACACTTTCGAAGGCACCCAGGCCTGGTAACTTTTTAATCGTATCGTTTCAACTCCTCTACAGATGAACTTTATCGCCGTAAAGTTTCATTGCACCTGATCTGTTCTTATTGTCCTAAATTGTCTTAATTTTTTCAACCATTCAATGCCACTATAGCTTCTTCTGCCGCCCGTAGAGCCGGATTGTGTGAGTAAATTTTGTCTTTGTCTTCAGCGGGTCTAACGACAAGTCATGACCGGAAATGGCCAGACGGCGCGGGACTTGCTACGCAAGG
>CAZCMV010000041.1:0-2702 GCA_964500125.1 uncultured Bdellovibrionales bacterium
GATGTACGTCTCCGGGAACAGTCTTTTGGAAATATATTACCTTTTGAGAATAGCCGGCGCGTATCACGGTGGAGCTGATTGGAGAACTTGGATGAGCAGGATCATAGAAAAGTCCTTGGGCGTGGTCACTGAAAAGATTGATCCATACGTCTTGGTTAGTCCTTACAAGCAAATCGGTATTCGTTTTAAGCGATATGGTTAGAGCGATGCGATCAGTAGTATTGATTGAGGATTTTCCCGCTACGACGATTTTCTCAATGTTGCCATTCTCGACAGTTTGCTGCTGGGCGGCGCTTGCAAGACCGTCACCAGAAATGGTAATGGTAGGGTTACCTGCCGCAGAGTCGCGATATTTGAAAGACTTGATTGTCTCATCTTGGGCAAAAGTGATATTGATCAAACCTACCCAACTATCGCTTGAACTGTCGTAAAACTCTCCTGTGTCACTGTCGGAAACAATCGTTGCCGTAATTTCCCTGTTAGCTTTGACATAGTTATTGCTGTTATCCGCTAAAAAGAAATTGAAAGTTGCTTCATTATCAATTATGAATGTTTGTGCGCCACCTTGGAAAAGATATTTGGTAGGAATAATTTCCTGCACCGGAGCATCGATTACATTAACGTTTTGAGTGGCGGTATTAAACTGCGATATCACTTCAATTTGGTGGACTCCGGAAACAAAATCCTTGTAGTAGAAATTGGCGCGTGATTGTCCCGCTGCGATTGTTACTGTTAAGGCAGGGTTCCATGGACTTTGGGTGCGAGAGAATTCTGCTTGAGTACTGTCTGAATAAAGGGTGATGTCTTCGTTTGCTCCCACTGCTGTTTCGTTACCGAATTGATCGCGGCTGACCAGCGTGTAGACCGGGGATACATTTTCTTTTACGATAGTTCGTTCGCTTGTGGCAAAGGTAACACTGCTTGCACTGGCGGCGGCAACGCTGTGGGATATTTCAGCATAATTCAATCCTGTGCCTTGAGCAGTTAAAACATGGGTTCCGGAAGCGGTTGGTTTGTAATAGAAAGAGGTTTGCGCTTGACCAGCTTCAATTACAGCCGAAACGAAAGAACCGTCAAAAGATGCGTCGGCATCCGCCCCGAATGTTCCCGCCTTGGAAGTTGAAAAATTGATTGTCGTTGGCGCAGTAGCATCAACCCTTACTCCGTGGGAATTGCGCAATTCAACTGAAAATGGTCCGGAAACATTTCCTGCAGTTGAGTTAGCCACATATTGAATAAAAGCGATTTGCTGCGGATTTCCCCAGTTAACCACAAATTGCTGATTATCTTGAATAAGTCCGCTTGCCTGCAGGGAAATATTGTAAGTCTGTTGTTCATATGATCTGGCTTTAAATGATACATTGGTATTTCCATTTGTTATGATAACGGAATTTGTCGCATTGTTTTCTTGGTCATAGAAGGTAAGACCGGTATTATCCGCTGCTAGGTTAACCGTAATATTTGAAGTAGCAGTAGCTGTGTTACCGTATTGGTCTTTCAGATAAATATTGATCGGACCTGCCATTGTTCCAGCTTCTACAGAAAATGGAGCGGAAGTAATATCCAAAGATACCGGCGCGCCCGAGGATATGTTTGCCGTAAGTTGAGCATTAGTAAGGCCACTATCTTGGGAAACAACTGCATCATCGCCAATAATTAAGGTATGGCTTCCTGCTTGGGTATCTTTGTAATAGATTGTCAGGGTGTCGCTTCCGGCCACCATGGTCGTTTGAGTAAGCGCGCTCCAACCGCCACCAGGGTTAAGGGAGAATTCTTTTGTAGCTCCGGTAGAATCGGTATGGAAATATATGGTGGTGTTGGTTGCAAGCGGCGTCTTTACCCCGTATGCATTGCGACTTTCGATTTGAATCGCTTGTGACTCTTCCCCTGCTCCCATGGAAACAGGATTTGCGGAAACAAGCGCAAGTCTGGTAGCGTTTCCAACGGAAATATCTATCGTTTGAGTTGCATCAACAATACCGGTGTTTCCATCGGGAGCTACTGAGTTGTCGGAAGCGGTTATGGTAATGCTTTCCGTGTTTACGTTTTGTTTTACGGAAAAAGTAGTGGTAGATGTTCCCTCTTCCATGGTTACCGAAGATATTTCTGTAAACGGCGAGACGCTCGAAGAGAATTTGGTATTAGAATCATTACTGTAAAGATAGATTTGCTGATTTTGGGTTGTAAGCGAAACATTGCCGTATTGATCTTGGGCTTGGATAGTAACATTAGGAGAAGCCTGTCCCACGATCAGTCCCGAAGGAACACCTGTCATTACATAACGGAAGATTTGTCCCGAGGTAATGGTTACTTCTTTTAAGTCATCAGTTAAGCCTGTGGCTCCATTGGCAGGATTGGCATCGGAAACCGTAATGGTATCAGTAAGCGCGCTGGTGTTGCGATAATATATGACGAAGCTGCTTTCTCCGGAAATGAGGGTTCGGTTGTAAGTGGAAACCCAGTTGTCTATTCCGTTTGCTGAGAACTCTCCAGTTGTTGAACTTGTCAGGTATACCGGTTGATCGTTAAAGGTGCTTACCGTGTTTCCACCTATGTCTTTGAGCGTAACACTTATCGGTTCTGAAACCACTCCGGCTTCCAGGGTAGTAGGTACGCCACCAAGTTCGAAGCTTACCGGTTCGCCAGTGGTTACACTAATTTCTTGGGTTGTATTTCTAAGGCCATAATCATCACCAATCAAT
>CAZCMV010000042.1:0-2455 GCA_964500125.1 uncultured Bdellovibrionales bacterium
TTTAGCCGATCACTTTCGATGGCTTATTTGTCTTATTTTGAGCTGGTTTAACGCAAGTCGTGAGCGGAAAAACGAGACGGGCGCGGGTGTTGCGCAAGCAAGACCCGTGATCCGGCCGGTTTTTCCGCCTCGACGCACTTGTTCGACATTTTTTTTTAATTTTTTACAGGCTCAAATTCATCAAAGGCAAGTCTTATTGAATTTATGGCTGCTCCAAAATATAAATTCTTGTCTCTCCAGACAAGGAATTAACCTTGATCTTCTTTGAATTCCCAACCCCCCACCTTTTTAGCGCAAAGGTTAGTAATTTCATTTCTCGCTTGTCCAAAAATTCAAGAAGCAACTCTTTTGTGTAGGCTTCTTCTTTTAAACTTACTTTTTCTGGTCCATATAGTATTTCCAATTCCGAAAGAGAACGAGGAGTAAGGTATTTATGAGTGTTACTTTTATACTCAATCAACTTGTCATAAAGGGGCGAATCTTTTATTGACTTGTTTAGACTCGGTCTCAACAGCACAAAATTACCCAACCTTCTTTTGTTTACGTCATCGGGTTCAGAAATCGCGGAGCATTCATTAGATGCTATGATGTGTTCTTTTTCAAAGTTTGCATTAATATTTTCTGAATCTTGGGAAAGCAAAAATCTCGTAAAGTCTTCAACTTCTCCACTTTCAACTGCAATGCTCTCCTCATAATTGGCAAGAAAGAATTTTAAATTGTTCCAATGGAAGTAGTCGCCGGACTCATCTTTATCTAGGAGTAGAGCTTTTACAAGGCTTTCATCACCACATTCTCTATGAATGAAACTAATCAATGCTTTTTTTAGCCAGTCTTGGTTAAAACCGTCGTTTCCGTATTGGTTGAAAAAAGCATTTGCTAACCCAAACAAGAACCCATTACCAGTGTCAGACCTTGTGGCAATGCCGCAACCGTAATATCTAAAATTTAACTTCTCGATTATCGATAAAATTTCGATTCTTTCTGAACTATTCTTTACTTTTGAATAAACAGCCAGGATCAAAGGCACAATTGAGGCCGTTGATGCCTGAAACATGATTTGCTCTAAAAGTTTCTTTTCTTTGGGAGCTGCAATCAAATTTCTTGTAAAGAGCTTATTATAAGTTTCGGCGGCCTCATCAATAAACTCAATGTATTCTTTCAATCTTTTCCAATTTGAACCGGGCTGAGCAGGAAAGCGCTGTTTCAAATTGTAGTATACATGATAGCTCTCACTCTTATTGGTTTGCTCAAAAGCAATCCATGTATACCGCAGAAAGGAATTTTCATCTTCGTTTGAGGTTTGCCTACAAGCATTAAGATTAAAAAGGATTCTCCCCCAGTAATTTGAAACCGCGTCATAGATATCTTGATACCCAGATTTTTCTGAAAAATAGATTAAGTAATTTTTAATCTTTTCTAATTCGCTCAGCTTTTTACCGCGATTATTTACAACTTCAAACATCAGCCCAGCTTCCGTTTTTGTCTCTGGAACATGAAAAAGAAATCCTAATTTTTCGATCAATATCGAATAAACTTTTTGCGGAAAATTGGAATCGTCCTTCTTTCTTTCATCCAGCCAATGTTTAAATTCAAAAAAAGCATCGTTTATGTTGGTGTGTGCTTTTGTTGAATGCTCTTCTGAGGTGTAATCCCATTGTTCCAGTTTTCTGAAAAAATATCTGTCCAGATCCCCATTAAGCTTAAAAAGCCTTCTAGTATTGCCAGTATCTCTGCCCTTAAATAGAAAGTAATCGTAAACTTCATTTGTAGTTTTTTCGTCAAGGAAATCGCACTGAGCTAAAACTGAGAAAAGAATCACAATAGAAGTTAATCTTTGTTGCCCATCAACAATTTCGAAATGTGAGAAGTTCTCTTCAACGCCGGTTTCCTGAGCGACGATGGTGCCTGTAAAGTGTTTGTAATCCGAAAGATCAAGAATGTTTTCTATGTCTTGAATTAAATCTTTCCGCTGAGGCTTCTCCCAAGAATATGCCCGTTGATAGTCAGGAATCCCAAAACAGTTTTTGCCAAAGTTAAACAACTCAGGTATGGTGAGGATTTTCGATTTCATCCAAGAACATCTCCATTTATTTGATTTTTTTGTTTTTATCTCAAGTGTATTATGCAAACTCAACTATGACATACTGTGTCGTAACGATTTTGTTGTTTTATGTTTTTTTTTGTCGAACGCGAGTCGTGAGCGGAAAAACGAGACGGGCGCGGGTGTTGCGCAAGCAAGACCCGTGATCCGGCCGGTTTTTCCGCCTCGACGCAAATGTTAGGCTATTTTTTGATATATTTTTTAAGATCTCTATTAAAATTTTCGTGTGTGGAGAGCATTACGAGCTGAATTTCATCATCTTCGTGTTTGTAAGCTATCAGGTATAGGCAATTTGAATATTTAAATTTATGAACTCGGATTTCTTGCAGATCACCCTTTTTTTGCTCTCCGACT
>CAZCMV010000043.1:0-2282 GCA_964500125.1 uncultured Bdellovibrionales bacterium
GGTTACACTAATTTCTTGGGTTGTATTTCTAAGGCCATAATCATCACCAATCAATTCATCATCCCTGAAAGAAATTACATATTTTCCTAAAGTAGAATCTTTGTAATATATGTTTTTGGAAGTTGCTCCCGCAAGAATGGTGGTAGACAAAGTTCCGCTTGTCCAGCTGTTTCCATCTAAAGAAAGTTGTCCGGTAGGAGAATCATGTGAGATATATATTACCGTGTCGGCCTCTCTAGCTGCCGGATTACCATTAACGTCTTCCATTTGAACCGTGATCGAACTGCTGGTCGTACTTATGGGGATATATTGAGGTAATGTTTTAACTACAAGACTATTTGGTGTTCCAAAAAGAGGTTCTTCCACTGTTATGTCTGTTTGTGTTCCTGTAATGTCAGCATCGATTGCATCGGTTACACTAACCGCCCATTCACCTTGAGTCATCATATTTACACCGTTGACAAACGTATGTGCGCCCAACATTGCTTCCGTGAAAGTGAAGTTTGCCGGCAAAATGGCGGCAGCATCAGTCGAAGCGAAATGCACTGTGCCGGTGTAATCGGTTGTTGGGTTTCCGTTGTAATCGATCGCGTTAACCGTAACGCTGCTAGGTACTCCCGCGTTTACCGGATCACTGATACCGGTAACCAAGAATCGGTAACGACTCTTGATATGTTGAATTAGACTTGCCGCGATACTTGGATTACCGTCAGCACTGGTAGCAGTAATGGTTTTGTCACCTTTGAGCGCATCAGTGTAGTAGAAAGTGGCACTTGCTGATCCTTCGGGAATGGTAACACTGGTATGATCCCATCTGGTTGAGCCATCTTCCGATAGGTCAATGGCAAACTTACCGTTTGTTAAATCGGAAGTTACAAGATTCAAAGTGGTGTCTTGCGTTACACTCATTACGTTGCCGTCTTGGTCTTGTCCTTGTACGACAAACGTACCGATTTCTGTTTCGGAAAGTAAGGTGGGTACTTGTGTGAAGACATATTTGTAGGGATATATCTTGTAGCCGACATTAATAGAATCAAGTTGGACTTGCTGGGTGCCATCGGAAACAAGATACGCTCTGAAAGCAAGTTGACCTATACCTACTTGGCCTGTTTGGGTATGGAAGGTAGTAACATGAGAGTTAATTGTCTCTGCATCGTTAGACTGTGTTACTCCTTGGGTGGTGCTTGTCCAGGTTGAGCCATTCCACCAATACCAAGTAGATCCACCATTATTGGAGAGTTGGTATTTGACGCTTCCCTGATTCTGAGGTCCAAAGTCTTCGGTAAAGGAGGTAAGCTCTGAGTATGTGAGGTTGACGGAGGGGAGATTAGAGACAATTGGAATATTTAGGGAATATTTGTTGATAGTAGCAGCAGGGTTTGTTACTCCAGAAATCACATTTGTTTGTGAGACATTTAGAGCTATCCTTCCATCTGATGCTTCTCCCCCTTTAAGTGCATTTACTAATGACATTCCTAATGTGGCCTGATTTTTAATACCTAGAAGTACGGAGCCTCCTGAACCGTCACCGGCATAACTAGAAGGAGCAATAGTTCCGTTAGTATTTATGTTTCCATTTGTTTCGAGATTATTCGTCGAAATGCCAATGATGCCGCCGCCATATCCACCAGTATAGTTGTAGTATGAGGCTCCACCGCCACCGCTGCCGAAATATATTTTTTCCAATGATGCTATGCCATAAGCAGCACCTGGAGCGCCTTTGTATGTATAACTAGATTCTCCACCCGTAATACTTCCTGAATTTGCATAACCCGCATTTCCTCCAAACCCAACCCCTTGGGCTGCTCCATCGAAATGACCGCCGCCTCCACCGCCTAAGTTAGCACCATATGATTTAACACCAACGCCTCTATGGCTCTCTCCTTGATATCCCGTACAACCAGAGGAAGTTCCACCGCACCATGCGCCCCCTCGATACCCCTTCCCACTCATATCCATTGTTCCATTATTCGTCACCGTTCCATTTGCTTTGAACAAGAGCACACCGCCTTTAGTTCCATTCCAGGCATCAGCCGTAAGCGTGATTCCAGAATCGATTGTTACATCAGTATAGTTAGGAACTCTTTGCAGCATGACTCTTTGATTTGTTGTGGCTGTACCAATGTTGGAATCATCATTAGTATTGTTACCATAGTATTTGGTTTTGTTTTGAGTGAAGGTAATGAGATTTCCGGAAACTGATTCAATTCTAAGTGTTTCGTAATTACCTACATTAGCATAATTAGTGCTGATACCTTGAAGATTAATGAGCATGATTTCAT
>CAZCMV010000044.1:0-1666 GCA_964500125.1 uncultured Bdellovibrionales bacterium
GTCTTGCTTGCGCAACACCCGCGCCCGTCTCGTTTTTCCGCTCACGACCCTCGTTGGGCCAAATGAATAATATTAAAATAAAATGCGGTGAACTATGAGTTATTGGATATGTGCAAAATGTAAATCTGAAAACACACCGAGTTCAAATAGTTGCTGGAAATGTTTTGCTCCAAAAGATTTTAATGAGAATTCTTTTAATAGAAAGAATGAACAAAACTCCTCTGAAAAAACAAAATTCTCAAGCAAAAATAGCCCTAACTACTGGGTTTGTCCCAAATGCAATGAACAAGTTTTCTACCTGGCTCAGTTTTGTTTTGTATGTTTTACTCGGAAACCAGATGATATTTCTAAAAAATCTAATACTTTTGACAACACTAATAGAGATAAAGAAAGTTTAAATGATAAATTGATTTGTGCTTGTTCTTGCTGTGGGTTGAAAATTAGAATCTTATTTCTTCCAGGTAGGCATGAGATCGCTTGCCCTAATTGTGCTCAAGAGTTTGATGTTTTCATAATGAATGATAGATCAATTCATTTAGTAAAAAAAATTGCAATTCCAAAAATTTTAAATCCAAAATTGCCTTGGTATGAGGTTTTAGAAGTAGAAGCGAATTCAAGCAGTGAAGAAATAAAAGCTGCATATAGAAAACTCATGAAAGAATACCACCCCGACAAGGTTGCAACTCTGGGTAAAGATTTACAAACATTAGCAGAAAGAAAAACAAAAGAAATTTCAGAAGCTTATGAGATAGCGATGAAGAATAAAAAATGAAATTTTACGGCCCAACAAGTGCGTCGACGCGGAAAAACCGGCCGGATCACGGGTCTTGCTTCCGCAACACCCGCGCCCGTCTCGTTTTTCCGGTCACGACTAGCGTTAGCAGCAAAAAGGAAACAAAGAATTGCGAAAAAATATAATACTACTAGACTTTGAGAATGTTCAGCCAGATTCACTTGAAAAGCTGGCTCATGATCATTTCAAAGTAATTGTATTTGTGGGAGCAAATCAAAAGAGACTTGATATTGAATTAGTTAAGGCGATGCAGTCACTCGGAAGCAATGGTGAATATATCCAGATAGAAGGTAATGGCCCAAATGCACTAGATTTTCATATTTCCTTCTATATAGGTAAATACTCGGAATCTGTTAAAGATAGCTATTTCCATATTATTTCTAGAGACAAAGGGTTTGACCCATTAATTGCACATCTTAAGGAGAACCATATTTTCTGTTCAAGGTGGGATTCTATAAAAGAAATCCCATTTATAAGGCTCTCTCAGAAAATGTTACCAAACGAACGAGCCAGAGAATATTACGAAAAAAAGATAATTCCTTCCAAAAGTCTACCTGGAACGTTAAAGACATTACAAAATTCCATTAATGGGCACTTCTTTAAAATGCTATCTGAAAAAGAATTAGATCTGGTTGTTGAAGCATTAAAAACATCAGGGAAAATTCAAATTAATGGCAATAAAATTAAATATGAAGAAAGCTGCTAACAAGAGCATAGACGCGGAAAATAAGGCCGGATCACGGGTCTTGCTTACGCAACACCCGCGCCCGTCTCTTATTTCCGGTCATGACGGGCGTTATGCATAAATAGAAGAAACAAAAAGAAAATAAGAAAAGGAAAAAAGTAGGATTTCGCTGAAGATCTGAATTGGTC